>CABZHQ010000018.1 GCA_902525585.1 uncultured Prochlorococcus sp.
ACGTCTAACCTAATTGATTTTTGTATCTCTGCAGGTCTTAAACATCCACAAGCAACCATGGCAATTACTGCTAAAAGGACTGAACCTACTAATGGAATAGTAGAAACAGAAGGCAAAACCAACATTCCTATTGCAATTCCAATCGATATAGGTTTTTTTATCAAGAAGGGTAAATCGTCTTCGAATTGATTTAAAATAAGCAAATCGTTACTAGATTGCAAACCTCTTATTGAATCTAACGGTGCTTGCAATAATAGAACATCTCCAGCCCTTAAAACAGCTTGGCCTAATCTCTCCTGAACGGTTTGTTGTCCTCTTCTTAGTGCCAAAACTGTTGCATTATGACGCTGCCTAAATCTTAATTCTCTCAAACTTGCACCAGCCAAAGTTGAGCCAGCTGGTAACAAGGCTTCAAAGGTCTTAGTACCTTCATCATCTGAGAAAACATTAACTCCATCGAAAGATGTTTTGTTTTCGCCTAACAAAATGGTATGTTCCTGCTGCAATCTAAATAAGTCTGCCCTTGTAACGCGGATTATTAATCTATCATCTGGCTCAATCTTTCTATCAGCCAGCGGAGGAAGGATAACTTTTCCATTTCGTTGCAATTCCAGAACATCAACGTCAAATCTTCTTTGCAATCTACTATTTCTGACAGATTGTCCAACTAATTCTGAAGTAGGGGGAATAGTAACTTCAGTAAAGTATATATTCATATCACCATTTTTAAGAAACTCCTTATCTCTTCCTCTATCTGGCAAAAGCACGTCAGAAACTAGAATCATATAGGTTGTACCTATAAGCCATACAGGAATTCCGATTGAGGTCAAACTAAATAATTCCAGAGCTCCATATCCTAATTGTTGACTAATATCACTTACAAGAAGATTTACTGAGCTACCCAATAATGTCAGGGTTCCACCTAGTAAAGTAGCAAAAGAAAGAGGTAATAAAACTTTTGATGGTGATATATTTCTCCGCTCGCACCAACCTTCAATTAAGGGTAACAAAGATGCTACTACTGGCGTATTAGGTACAATTCCAGATATTGGAGCAATCAAAAAAGCTATTAAAGAAATTAATTTCCTTGGCGTTCTAATACTTTCAGAAGAAATCAATTCTCTTACTCTATCTAAAGCACCACTTTTAAATAATGCAGAAGAAACTGCAAACAAACCCATAAGGGTAATTAAAGATGGGCTACCAAATCCAGCTAAAGCTGTTTCAGGAGAAAGAACCCCTGTAGCTATAAATATTCCAACACATAACAAACCAGTCAATTCTGGCGCAATAGTATTTTTAATAAACAAAATTATTGACATTATTAAAACAACTACCGTTATAAACGCATCAAAATTATTACTAACTACTACAATTAAATTCATGCGAAACTTATTTAACTCAATATACCCATAAACAATATTTCAAAAAAGTTTAATTGAAATTATCTTTTTTAAGAAACTTTTTAAAAATAGATTTTTTTTGGAATATCCATGAAGATGCAGATTTTAAGCTTTCAGTAATATCAGGCAACTTGGAAGCATATATAAGTCTTCTTGCCTCAAAAGCCAATTTCCCAGATAAAGTAACCCCAAGCCCAGCAATTGAAGCTTCTCCTATTCCTAAGCTAATCATTTCACCATTGTCTTTAAATTCAAAGGGTAAAGGATCCTTTCCTTGAATTAAAAGTTCTAAATTATTAGCCAGATGATTTCCTTCCTGCATAGCGACCTGAGCAGTTATAGGTAAATCCTCCATTCCCTCAATAACTGAAATATCGCCAATAGCAAAACAGTTTTCATATTTTTCTATTTGCAAATTTTTATTAACTAAAATTCGTCCAAATTTTTTTACTATTTGATCATTTTCTAAGTAAGACAAATTAGGTTTAACACCTGCAGTCCAAATAACAATATCTTTATCCAAGGAAGTTATTCCAACCTCATTAGAAATACTAATCCTAGTTTCTGAGACTTCTTTAACTATGGAATTCAAGAGAACGTTGATTTTTCTTTTTTCTAATGCCTTCTCTGCTTGTTCTCTACTAAAAATTTTATTTTTATTCAGGATTTCGCTTGATTTTTCTATTACATTAATATCAAATTTGTCTGTAAATATATCCTTAATTTTGCATGCCAACTCGATGCCAGAGGGACCACCTCCAACTATGAATAATTTTTTATGCAAAGCACTATCTTGTGATTTATTTAAAAAAGAATTTAATTTATTTAGATCCTGAACATCATTAAAAAAATAACAATTTTCATCTACACCTTTTATAAAAAAACTATTTGGAATAGATCCTGTGCATATAACAAGATACTGATAACTTAATTTTAAATCGTCAATAAATTCAAGAATATTTTCTTTGAAGGAAATCTTGGTTAAACAATTTTTTAAAAAAGTAATACCCGCATCAGAAAAAATATTTGCAAATTTTGGGCTGGCTTCCCAAATTCTTATTTCTTTACTTAAAACTTCATACATTAAAGGTTTAAATATAAAGTTAGTTTCAGAATCAACCACAAGAATCGGTAAAGAAGGATTAAGATTTTTTAAATTCAAAGCAAATGTCATACCTGCAAAACCTGCTCCAACTATTACTATTGGTTTTTGTATTGATTTCATTAGAGAAATATTGTTGTGCGTAAATGTATTATTAAACTATACGAATAATTTTTAAATTAAGCGAAATAAAATTAAACTCATAACCAAACTGAATAATGATTGAAAAAATCCAAAAAGATATTCAAACCAAATTGAGGAAATATAATCAAGAACTAGTAGATATGAAACCTCAAGAAATGCTTAAATGGGGTTATGAAACGTTTGATAATCAATTCGCTATTACAACAAGTTTTGGTATACAGTCATCAGTCCTTTTAGATACGGTCAGTAAATTACGTCTACAAAAAAAAATCAAAATATTTTGGATAGATACAGGTTACCTTCCTCCAGAAACATACAATTACGCTGAAAAGCTTATTGATAATTTATCCCTAGAAGTTGAAGTTCTACAAAGTGAATTATCTCCAGCAAGAATGGAGGCCAAGTACGGAAAACTTTGGGAAACAAATAAAGAAAGTGACTTAGATAAGTATCATGAATTGAGAAAGATAAAACCTTTAGAAAATGGTCTAGAAAAATATGATATTGTCTGCTGGGCAAGCGGCGTTAGATCAAGTCAAACAAAAAATAGAAACAAAATGAAATTCCTAGACATAATTCGTCAAAGACTCTCTTTAAGACCTTTATTAAATTGGACAAATAAGGATATTTTTTATTATATGGAAGATAATAATTTACCTACCCATCCCCTTTTTATCAAAGGTTATACTTCTGTAGGAGATTGGCATTCAAGCAGTCCCGATGGTATTGAAACAAAGGGCAGAGATACAAGATTTAGAGGAATTAAACAAGAATGTGGAATACACACTAATAATTAAATTGATCATATAACAATGGTCTCAGATATAAATTTTTTATTAGTAGGAAATAGTAGGCTTCATTGGGCAAAATATTCTAAAAATCAATCTAAATTCTTCCATACCAAAAAAGAGCAAAAAGTTCCCGAAAATATAGATCTTGATCATTTAATTTGGGCTTCTGTAGGAAAACTACCAAATTTTTTGCTGAAAAAAGAAAATGAAATAAAAACTAAAGATATTCATTTATCAAATCTTCCTGATTATTTTGGAGTTGATAGAGCCCTTGCCTGTATTGCCGCTTTAAAAATTATTGAAAACCCTTGCAAGAAAGACTTGATAATTGCAGATTTTGGAACAATATTATCAATAACAAAATTGAATACAAATGGATCTATTATTGGTGGTCAACTCCTTCCAGGTTTTCTAACACAATTAAAATCTATGGAACAGAATACAAAAAATCTTAAAGTTCCCAAAAAATATGATATTCCGATCAAAGATTTTTTAATTAATACAGAAGAAGCAATCTTAAAAGGAGTAAGCAACTCTCTTACTGGCGTGATTAATAGTTTATTTAATCCCGAAAAGGATATTTTAGTAATCTGTGGAGGTGACTCTCAATTACTTTCAAAATCTCTAAATGCGCAAAAAGAAAATATAATCAATGCTCCTAATTTAGTTATGGAGGGGATGATTATTCACTACATGTCTGTTAATAATTAACTTAACCCAAGGTCTGCAATTATATGATCAGCCATTATTGCTGCTTTTACCTTTAAGTAAATTTTTTCGATTTTACCTTCAGTATCAATTAAAAAAGTATTTCTCATCATTCCCATATATTCTTTTCCCATGAATTTCTTCAGGCCATAGCTATCATAATCAGAAGAGACTTTAAAAGGTTCAGGATCAGTTAAAAGAATAAAAGGTAAATTAAATTTTTCTATAAACTTCTGATGAGAGGATGCATTATCTTTACTAATACCAAGCACAACAATATTATTTTTTTGGAGTAAATCCCAATTTTCTTTAAAATTACATGCTTCTTTAGTACATCCTGGAGTATTATCTTTTGGATAAAAATATAGTATTATTCTTTTACCTTTAAAATCAGTAAGAGAAACTTCTTTCTCAAAAGAATCTTTTAATTTAAATTCTGGTGCTTTGTCGCCTACCTTAAGAGCCATTGAAATTATTAAATGAGTATGAATATAAAATACCAAAAATTTGGTTTTATGAGATTAAAGGTGTGCAAGATGTCGCAACTGTAGAAGAAATTAAAACTGCAAAAAACCTAACAGAATCAAGATCAAAAATTTTCTTAGAAACAAGAGCTTATTTGAGACAATCACTTTCAACACTTTTTGATTTAGACCCCCTAGAAATTCCAATTAATGCTAATCCTGGAGAACCTCCCAGTTTACCCTCTGGCATGGGAAATATCAGTTTAAGTCATTGTAAAGATGCCATTACGATAGTCTGGCATAAAAGGAAAATAGGGATTGATATTGAGAGAACAGATAGAAATTTTAACCATATAAAATTTGCAGAAAAATATTTTTTTCATACCAATAGATCAAACCATAATAATTATTTAACAAAAAATATGATACTTAATCAATGGTGTGCTGTTGAAGCGGCTATAAAATGGGATCATGGAAAATTAGCTAAAGATATCAACCATTGGCAATTTTTTGAAAAGTCAAAAGAGTTAATTCACAAGAAGAAAGATATACATTTAAGTTATTCACAGATTAACTTCCATAATTGGACTATCGCATTAGCTTACGAAGAAAAAACTTCTTTTAATCCTGAGATTATTTGTTGTTCGAAAAATATTTAGTTTTCTTTTCTTCTAAGCAGTTCTTCATATTGAGTTTTTTCCCATCCATTATTATTTGGTTCCCATATTTTTAAACCTCTTAAAGATTTTGGAAGATATTCTTGTAGGACCCAATTACCTGGAAAATTATGAGGATTGACATAACTATTAGAATTATTCTTTAAATGAAGTGGAACATCAAAAGCATTGGCAGATTTGATTGTTTCAATTGCTTTAAAAATACTTTTCGTACTATTACTTTTTGGAGACATCGCTAAAAATAAAGAAGCATGCGTTAAAAAATATAATCCTTCTGGGAAACCAACTCTATCAAAAGCATCACAACAGGATTGTACAACTACTATTGCATTAGGATCAGCTATTCCAATATCTTCACTGGCAGATATAAGTAGTCTTCTAAAAATAAAATTAGGGTCTTCACCAGCCTCTAGCATATTCGCAAGCCAGAATAAAGTTGCATCTGGATCGGAACCTCTTATGGACTTGATAAAGGCACTTATTACATCGTAATGATTTTGACCATTTTTATCGTAAACAATATTTTTCTTTTGAAGTGCATCCTCTGCTATTGAGAGATTAATATTGATTTCTTTAGCATCATTTTCAGCAGTTGTTTCAATGGCCATCTCTAGCGCATTAATTAACGTTCTAGCATCTCCGCCAGAAAATTTAATTAAATGACTTATAGCATCTTGAGTTAAATAAACCTTTTTTGAATCTTTGATTTTGGAATAATGAGTTATGACTTTTTGTATTATTTTCTGCAAATCATTTTCGGCCAAAGGAATTAATTTAAAAATACGAGACCTGCTAACAAGCGCTTTATTAACAGCAAAGAAAGGATTTTCAGTTGTAGCACCAATAAAAGTTATAGTTCCATTTTCTATTGAAGGTAATAAAGCATCTTGCTGAACTGCTGTGAATCTATGAACCTCATCTATAAATAAAATTGTTTTTCTTTTTGAATTTATTAATCTATCTTTTGCATTAGCGATTTCATTTCTTAATTCTTTCAGGCTCGATAATACTGCATTTAACTTAATTAATTTTGAACGCGTATTAAAGGAAATAATTTCAATTAGAGTAGTCTTTCCAACACCAGGAGGTCCAGAAAAAATAAAATTACTAATCCTATCATTTAATATTGCACTTCTTAAAAGCGAATTCTCATTCAGGATTGGTTGTTGACCAAAAAAATCCTCCAATTTCTTTGGTCTTAATTTATCTGCCAAAGGTTTATTATCTTCTATTTGAGAATAATTAGTAAATAAATTTTCCGAATGCATATAAATAAAATCAAAAAATAATTACTTTCAATTTTATGTAATTACTGTAGGAGTTTCCATTTGCGTAAGTTTTGAAATGTTCAATAAAGTATCTAAATCATTTATTAGGGGTTTCAGAGCGACCTGAGGATTTAAAGAAAGATTCTGTTGAGGATCAAAAAATTTTTCAAAGTAAAGTCTTAATGTTGCTCCCTTAGTTCCAGTTCCAGAAAGGCGCACAATTACTCGAGAATTATCATCAAGGACCAATCTTAAACCTTGATTTTCACTTATGGAATTATCAACGGGATCTAAATATGAAAAGTTATCTGCAACTTTAACTAAATGGCCAGCAAAACTATTTCCTTTTAAATTTTCGAGCATAGAAGTTAGATTATCAAATATATGATTAGCAATATTTGAGGGAATTGCCTCATAATCATGTCTTGAATAATAATTCCTACCAAATTGTTTCCAATGATTATGCATCAAATCACTTACCGAACATTTTTTTTCAGCTAAAACTTGTAACCAATACAAAACTGCCCATAGTCCATCTTTCTCTCTTACATGATTACTACCTGTTCCGAAACTTTCTTCTCCACATATAGTAATTAAATTGGAATCTAAAAGATTTCCAAAAAACTTCCAGCCAGTAGGTGTCTCGAAACAAGGTATATTTAATGCTCGAGCAACATTATCAACCGCTGAGCTGGTTGGCATGGATCGTGCCACACCTGTAATACCATCTTTATAACCAGGAACATATTTTGTGTTAGCAGTGATAACTGCAAGGCTATCACTAGGATTTACAAAACATCCACTTCCTAAAATCATATTCCTATCTCCATCTCCATCGCATGCGGCACCAAAACTATAAGATTTTTTATTTAATAACAAATCAGCCAAGTGGGATGCATAAGTAAGATTAGGATCAGGATGTAAACCACCAAAATCTTTTAACGGTTTACCGTTCATGACACAATCATGAGCAAGACCCATTTTTTCAACAAAAATATTTTTTGCATATGGGCCTGTAACCGCATTCATTGCATCAAAGATTAACGAGAAGTCTTTTTTTAAAAAATCACTTATTTGATCAAAATCAAATATTTTCTCCATCAAATTGGAATAATCCTTTAATCCATCAATAATTTCTAAGGTAGTTTCACCGTAAGAATAAGTTCCATATTCATTAAAATTAGGTAATTGAATTTTACAAGTTTTATAACTAGTTAGTAATTGTGAAGTCTTGAAAATCTTATTAGTAATTATCTCAGGAGCTGGGCCACCATTAGAGATATTCAATTTCACTCCAAAGTCTCCATCAATCCCACCAGGATTATGGCTTGCAGAAAGAATAATTCCACCAATAGCGTTTTCTTTTCTAATTAAATGTGAAGTCGCAGGAGTAGACAATAAACCGTATTTTGGAACAATAACCTTTTGAACTTTATGAGCAATGCATATTTGGACAATTTTTTCTATTGCTTCAATATTGCCATATCTGCCATCACCACCAACTACTAATGTTGAACCTTTTAAATCCTCCAATGATTTTAAGATTGCTTCAATAAAAATTTCTAAATAATGTTCTTCCTGAAACTTTAAAGTACTTTTTCTTAAACCAGAAGTTCCTGGTTTTTGATCTAGAAAAGGAGAATCAATATTAATTACATTAACTTGAGTCATATTTATAAAAAACTTCCAAAAATCTAACTTAATTAATGAGGCATTTCGGATGTTCTTAACATAGCGATAAACCATAATGAAGAAATTAATAATGCACTAAGAATTCCATAGTTAACACCAAATTTAGAAATTGTAATTGGAACTATTAGTGGAAAGGTCAATGCCCCAAACAATGGTGTGAGGGCCACAATTTTTTTCAGCATTAATTTAATTTATTAAAACCATTCAGTCTCAGCATTATCTTTTTCATTAGTATCGTCAAGTGGTGTAGTTCTATCAAATTTCATTGATATACTTTTTTCTTGCTCACCAGATACATCAAGTGCTTTAATATCATATTTTTGAGTCCCATCTCTAAATGGAACTTGAATTCTAAAAGTACCATCTGCAGCAAGGGGTACATCTTCTCCACCTATTGTCAGTTTTGCAGAAGGCTCTGTAGCTCCATAAACAATTAATTCAGCATCAGCAACGAGCCAAAAAGATCTATTTTTAATAATTCCGCTTCCTGAATCATTTAAACCTGATGACCATTTACCAGCACCTGAGTCTGTAAGATTATCACTAAGGTTTGTTGAATTTACATTTTCCATGAATTCTTCAGAACCAACTTTTCTTCTGAGAGGCATGTTAGTTGCTGCTTGGTATAACCTTTCATGTATACCATTTTGTTCTGAAACAACAGGATTGGAAATATCTGGGATTGACTCAGAAGTAGAATCCAAATTAAAAGGTACAAATTTATCAAGAATTTGCTCAGAAGGATGAGAGCCAGGAACGTGGCTTATGGAAGAAAATGCCAATGACATCCAACTAAAACCATATTTATAACCTAATTCAACTTTATAGTCTCTATCTGCAAGTGGGATTGGTAAGTACCACTCAGTACTGTAACTATCAACAGCTATCTCCCTTAGTGTTCCTTGATTCAAGTTGCTTCCTTCAGAACCAGATGCATCAAATAATCGTAGACATAATTTATTAGCTCCCAAAGATTGTGCTTTTTCTCGATCTGCATCAGAAATTTGCCAAAAAACGTAAGCCCAATCTGGATCACGAGGTAGGAATACTACATTTGTTTTAACTTCTTCACTCTTGCTGATAGAGTTGGAGTCAAAAATTTTTTCAGATTTTGGCTGAGATGCAGTTATGGATGTTTTATTTGTAGATTTTTCTTGATATTTGAGTATTAAATCAACTAAAACAGCTTTTGTTTTGCGACTGTATAGCGGAACTGATAATTTACTTGCTTCTTGACGTAATTGTCTGAGGGTAAGTGAGAGTAATTGATCTTTATTCATGATCCCATCAGTCACTTTAAATTCTCCGTTTTTGTTTGGGATCAGTATGTTCTTTTTTTTGGGGAATTGTGTGTCTTTTTGCCCTGTCGTCAGGATCCTCTGACTACTAAAAAATTCTCAAAATTAATATTTATCTTCAAAACAGTTGGTATCAATGAAATTAATAAATTTTTAAATCTTTTTTAAATGTAAATTAATTTTCTTTTTTTTTAAATTTTATTACCTAAATTTGTTAAAGACTCAACAAAAATATATTTTTTCTTCGGGATCAATTAGAAGGGACTTCAGCGTTGTTCAACTAGTAGTATTAAATCGTCTATCTCTAAATCCTGAATATTTTTACCAATTTTTTTTGAAAAAGTTCTTAATTTTTTCGAAGTGGATTCTAACTGCTCATAAAAAAGATCACTAAATTTTTTATCATCAAATTTTTTGGATTGATTATCACACCATTCTCTCAGGGAATTTTTATCTTGATATTCCAAACTATTATCTAAATTGATAATTTTTAAAATCTGAAGGCAATGAGCGAGAATTCTTAAATGATGTTTCTGCATAATAGTTAGATCAAGATTATCAATTTCTTGAATATTTTCTATGTTTAATGGGCTAGACAAAGGATCAAGATGATTAGACATTAATTTTTAGTTTTAATAAAGGAAAAAAACTCAATATTGGGGTTATCTTTCGTTAGAGTATATAAAGCTAATTGTAATAAGTTATTTTTGGATAACATGGTAAACGAAAATTTAGTTAAAGATGTAGTAAAAGAGCCTTACAAATATGGTTTCGTTACTGATATTGAAACTGAAAAAATAGAAAAGGGATTAAATGAAGGTATCATAAAATTAATTTCACAGAAAAAAGATGAGCCAAGATTTCTTCTCGATTTTAGATTAAAAGCCTTTAAAAAATGGCAAAAAATGAAAGAGCCTGATTGGGCAGCATTAGGATATAAAAAAATTGATTATCAAGATATTATTTATTACTCTGCTCCTAAGCAAAAAGAGAAAATTTCTAGCTTAGATGAAGTTGATCCCAAACTTCTTGAGACTTTTGACAAGTTAGGAATACCACTCACGGAGCAAAAAAAACTCACGAATGTAGCAGTAGATGCTGTCTTTGATAGTGTTTCCATAGCCACAACTTTTAGAGAAGAACTTGCTGAGCATGGAGTTATATTTTGCTCAATTAGTGAAGCAGTAAAAAATCACGCGGATTTGATTGAAAAATATTTAGGTACAGTAGTACCAGCTAGTGATAATTATTTTGCAGCACTAAATTCTGCAGTTTTTAGTGATGGCTCTTTTGTTTATATCCCAAAAGGTGTTACCTGCCCTATGGATCTATCTTCCTACTTCAGAATTAATAGTGGAGATTCAGGACAATTCGAAAGAACACTAATCATTGCTGAAGAATCTAGTTCTGTAAGCTATCTAGAAGGTTGCACAGCTCCAATGTTTGATACAAATACCTTGCATGCAGCAGTTGTAGAGCTTATAGCATTAGACGACGCCACAATAAAATATTCAACAGTGCAAAATTGGTATGCTGGTGATGAGGAGGGTATTGGCGGAATTTTTAATTTTGTCACCAAAAGAGGAAAATGTTTAGGTAAGAGAAGTAAAATTAGCTGGTCTCAAGTTGAAACAGGATCTGCAATTACATGGAAATATCCTAGCTGTCTTCTTTTAGGGGAAGAATCTGTAGGAGAATTTTATTCAGTGGCTCTAACCAATAATCTTCAGCAAGCAGATACTGGTACAAAAATGATCCATATTGGTCCAAAGACCAAATCAACTATTGTTAGCAAAGGTATTAGTGCAGGTAACTCAAAAAATAGCTATAGAGGTCTTGTCAAAATGGGAACAAAAGCTACAGGATCAAGAAATTACAGTCAATGTGATTCAATGTTAATAGGGGATCAAGCTTCTGCAAATACATTCCCTTACATCAAATCTCAACAGCCCAATTCTGAAATTGAGCATGAAGCAAGTACATGCAGAATTTCAGAAGACCAACTTTTTTATCTCCAAAGCAGAGGTATAGAATTTGAGGAGGCAGTATCTATGATGGTCAGCGGTTTTTGCAGAGATGTATTTAATCAATTACCTATGGAATTTGCTGCTGAGGCAGATAAGTTATTGGCACTTAAACTAGAAGGATCAGTAGGTTAATTAATTTCTAAACTGAAATGCAAAGTAAAATGAAAGAATCAGATCCAATTTTAGAAGTTAAAAATCTCTCTGCATCTACTGATAATCTTCCAATTTTAAAAGGGGTTTCACTTACTGTTTTTCCTGGAGAAATCCATGCCATTATGGGAAGAAATGGATGTGGCAAAAGTACTTTTTCGAAAATCATTGCAGGACATCCCTCGTATAATATTACGAATGGCGACATAAAATTTTTAGGTGAAAATATCAACTCTCTAGAACCTGAAGAGAGATCTCAATCAGGAATTTTTCTTGGTTTTCAATATCCAATTGAGATTCCAGGTGTTAGTAATCTTGAGTTTCTTAGAGTCTCAACTAATGCTAGAAGGAAATTCCTCAACAAAGAAGAATTGGATACTTTTGATTTTGAAGAATTAGTTAAAGAAAAGTTAGAAATTGTGAAAATGGATCAGGCATTTCTTTCAAGGAGTGTAAATCAAGGCTTTTCCGGAGGTGAAAAAAAAAGAAATGAGATTCTGCAAATGGCTTTACTTGAGCCCAAGATAGCAATATTAGATGAGACCGATTCTGGTCTAGATATCGATGCTCTAAGAATAGTGGCATCAGGAATTAAAAGAATATCTAATTCACAAACTGGAATTATACTTATTACCCATTATCAAAGATTATTAGATGAAATTAAACCAAATTATGTCCATGTTATGTCAGACGGACAAATCATAAAAACTGGTGAGAGCGATCTTGCTCTAGAGCTTGAAAAGAAAGGGTATGAATGGACTGATAACTTTATAAAAGAGACCTAAATAAATGGAAATTATTGACAAAATAAAAACCAATAAATCGATTGATAATCAAACAGAAATAAAAAAAATCTGTCTAGATAAATTACAATCAAGTCCCCTCCCCAATCCTAGAAGTGAACAATGGAGACTTTCGAATAAATCAAAATTATCAAACTTTTTAGATTACTCAGTTAATAAAAACAATTCAAAAATTGATATTCCATATCCAAAAAATTCTCAAAGTACTATCAGATTAATAATCGGTGAGAATTGCCAAATTAATTTAATAGAGAAAAATTATTCAATACAGCAATTAAGTGAGGATGAATTACAAAAATATATCAAGGAACAGATATCTTTTTTTAATCAAAACGAAAATTGGAGTGACCTACTAAATCTATCTTTAAGTTGTCAAAATAATATTTTGGGACTAAAAATAAATGGATCAAAAATTCCTCCTATTGAAATCTTTAGTCATGCATCAAGTAATTCTTTAAACGCAAAAACCCTGATAATATTTTTAGAAAAGAATTGTAATGTTGAATTATTACAAGTAAATCTTGGTGAAGACAACTCTTCATTATCTCAAGCAACGTTCTTTTGTTTAGAAAAAAATAGTTCCCTAAACCATGGTGTTGTTTCTTACGGTGTAAACAAATCAAATCTATTAAATTCTCTCAATGTAATTCAACAAAAAAATAGCGAATACAATTTAGGATCTCTACATTTTAAATTTAATTATGCAAGGTTTGAAATTCGTATCAAACAATCTGAAGGAAACGCTAAAACCAATATCAAAGGTATGCAAATAACAAAAAAAGATGAACAAATTTCTACTTATACAAAAATAGACTTTGATGGGCCAAATGGATTTCTAGATCAAATAAATAAGTCACTTGCTGACGATAAATCACATGCAATATTTGAAGGTTCAATAATAGTTCCGAAAATTGCCCAGAAAACTGATGCTTCTCAATTAAGCAGAAATTTACTTTTATCAAATCTCGCACAAATAGATACCAAACCTCAATTAGAAATAATTGCTGATGATGTCAAATGCAAACATGGAGCTACAATTTCACAACTAAATGAAGAAGAACTTTTTTATATGCGAACAAGAGGGATCACATTAAAAGAAGCAAGTAAACTACAATTAAGTTCTTACTTTCAAGAAATAATTTCATTTATTCCTGTTTCAAAAGATAGATGGGATTTGCTTGATAAACTTTTAAATGAAAATTAATGAAAACAATTCAAAATTTTCCTGAAATAACAAAGAAAGACTTTCCTCTTTTAAATAAGAACTTAAAAAGTAGTGAGCAAATTATTTATTTAGACCATGCTGCAACCACTCAAAAACCAATACAAGTCTTAGATAAAATTAATGAATACTATAGAAACTTTAATGCCAATGTACATAGAGGCGCACATCAATTAAGTGCTAAAGCGACAGAAGAATTTGAAAATGCAAGATATTTAATTAGCAAATTTATAAAAGCGAATTCAACAAAAGAAATTATTTTCACAAGAAATGCCACTGAAGCAATCAATCTAGCTGCAAGATCATGGGGCGAATCTTCATTAAAAGAAAACGATGAAATTCTCTTATCAATAATGGAACATCATAGCAATATTGTTCCATGGCAAATGGTTGCAGCAAAAAATAATTGCAAATTAAAATTTATAGGTATAGATAAAAATGGGAAATTAGATATAAACGATTTTAAATCAAAGCTAACATCTAGAACTAAGCTCGTTAGCCTAGTACATATTAGTAATACTCTAGGTTGCTGTAATCCCATCAAAGAGATCACTAAATTAGCTAAACAAAAAGGTTCTTTAGTGTTAATAGATGCATGTCAAAGTTTGGCCCATCAGAAACTAGATGTTATTGATCTTAATATAGATTTTTTAGCGGGATCAGGACATAAACTTTGCGGTCCTACAGGTATTGGTTTCCTCTGGTCAAGAAAAGAAATCCTAGAAAAAATTCCTCCTCTCTTTGGAGGTGGCGAAATGATTCAAGATGTTTATGAAGAGACAAGTACTTGGGCAGAGTTACCACATAAATTTGAAGCTGGAACTCCAGCCATTGCAGAAGCAATAGGTCTTGCAGAAGCAATTAACTATATAAACACTATTGGATTGAATGAAATTCATGAATATGAAAAGAATATTACTAAATATTTATTTGAAAAATTAAGTGCAATAGAAAATGTTGAAATCATAGGTCCATCACCCGAGATAGATCCAGAAAGAGCATCGCTTGCCACCTTTTATGTGAAAAATATACATTCAAACGATATTGCCGAAATTCTTGATTCAAAAGGAATTTGCATCAGAAGCGGTCACCATTGCTGTCAACCTCTTCACAGATACATTGGAATTAAATCAACAGCTAGAATCAGCATGAATTTCACAACCAATAAGGAAGAAATTGATATGTTTATAGAAAAATTAAAAGATACTATTGATTTTCTAAAAATCAATTCTTAAATATTCAAAGCATTTTTTAAAAATTCCTGAGATTTTTGCATTACTATTTCTTTATTTTCAATATTTCTAAACCCATGCCCTTCATTATCAAAAAAAATAACTTCTGAATATTTATTATTCTGAATCAAAATTTCATGAATTTTTAAAGTTTGTTTATAAGAGATAACTGTATCTTTTTTTCCATGAAACAATAAGATAGGTTTTTTTATTTTGTTAATATAATTTATCGGTGATCTATTTATATAGTCATCATGATTTTTTGCATAATTTCCCACCAAAGAATTTAAATAATCTTTTTCAAACCTATGAGTGTTGTAATGCATATCCTTCAAATCAATAACAGGATATTTACAAATTGCTGCTGTAAAAATAGACCCATATAATAAACAATTCAGTGCAGTTAACCCACCAGCACTATTCCCAAAAATTATCACTTTTTCATTATCTACTTGATTTGATTTAATCAATTCAAGAGCTAGTGCTTTGCAATCATAAGAATCAACAATACCCCATTTATAATTCAACCTCTCTCTATATGCTTTGCCAAATCCTGATGATCCTCCATAATTGACTTCAGCAACAAAAAAACCCTTCGACGTCCAATATTGAACTTCAGAATTATATGATCCATCAAAAAATGAAGTTGGTCCACTATGAGCTCTAACAAAAAGCGGCGGTTTTCTAAATTTTTCAACAAGCGGCCTGTATAAAAAAGAATGAGTAGATTTACCTTCAAAACCTTTAAACCAAAAAGATTCAGGTTTTGAACAATCTTTTATACATTCAGCATTTATTTCCTCAAAAACATTTGATAAAACTTCCTTTTTACAATCAATTTCAAGTAAATTTCCAAGAAAATCAGATCCATGACCTTTCAGAACTACTTTCTTCTCAAAAACACTAAAATCGCTTATTGAGGTAAAAGGAGTAGAAAATTCTTTAACAAATTGAAGATCTTTATATTTTTCAACTACTAAATTATTTTCTTTTTTTGCTAGACAAAATAAATCTTTTATTTCCCCTGAAAAAAATGTCACTCCTGAGACCCACTGGGGTACTCCATATTCAACAAAATTTCTCTCTACTCTTTTTTTAATAAAAATATTCTCAATTTTACTAGCATCTAAAAACAATAAGTTCCACCATCCAGAACTATCTTCAGAACATACTAAAAGAGTTTCACTTATCCAATAAGGTTGAAAAAAGGAAACGTTTTTTTTTGCATTAATCAGCTTATCTGAGAATTTTTTTATTTTTGTTATCTCTCCATCTAAGTCAATTTGAGCAAAACAAAGATCATTTTTCTCCCAGGGCATATATGGAGAATCCCACTCGACCCAAGAAAGTAAGCTAACTGAAGTATTAGAAGATAATTCTCCAGCGAAATTTTTAAATTTTTTTATTCGGTAAATATCTTGTTTAGTTTTTTTTAAATTTAAAGAAAATAAGTAATCTCTATTATTTATTTCACAGATACCATACAAAAAATTTTTTTGAGAAATAACAAATGAAGAATCGAAATTTCCATCAATTGATTTAGATAGTTGTCGCGGTTCTTGAACTGAATCGAGATATCTTTTTTGACCTTTATAATTTGATGCTACCTCTTTAAAAATTTGAAACCATACCGCGTTGGTAATCTGATCTATCCATATCAAATAAAAATTATTTTTTAAATGTATACACTTATAAGATTTACCACCATATCCATGAAAGTTATTCTTAATATTATATTTTTTACTTGTTAATTTCTGAGGAAACGCCTCTTTTTCATTAAATGGTCTTGCAAAAATAGCATTTACATTTTGACCTTCACCAACAAGATCAATCCAAAAAATGATATCCCTAACAATAGTTAATTCCTTAAAAGATTTTTTTTTAGATACAGTTTGCCTAACTTTTAACTGATCATCATTACTCATTTAAAAAAACTATAAAGAATGCAAATTAAAGTGCTAATATTTTTATAGCTAAACTCTTGAGTAAAAACCTTTTTTTAACGTGGCAAACCATTTTTCACAACTTGCAAAAAAGTCAAGAACAAATGGAAACGCAGAAAAAATTGCAAAAGAACAACCAGGTAAGCCATCTCTAGACATTTATAAACTTGGTGATGATGTATTAAGACAAAATTCCAAAAGAATAACTAAAGTTGACGAATCGATTAGAAAACTTGCTAGAGAAATGCTTCAAAGCATGTATGCAGCTAAAGGAATTGGTCTTGCTGCACCGCAAATTGGAATCAACAAAGAACTTCTTGTCATAGACGTAAATTTTGAAGATTCAGCAGCAGAACCTTTAATATTAATCAATCCAGAAATTACAGACTTTGGAACAACCCTTAATTCATACGAAGAAGGCTGCTTGAGTATACCTGGC
The DNA here is from genome assembly GCA_902525585.1 of uncultured Prochlorococcus sp. GTDB lineage: Bacteria > Cyanobacteriota > Cyanobacteriia > PCC-6307 > Cyanobiaceae > Prochlorococcus_A. The sequence continues at coordinate 17,364 of CABZHQ010000018.1, forward strand.
GTCTATTTGAATGTAGTAAGACCATCAACTATAAAATTAAAATTTAGAGATGAAATGGGGCGACCACGTAAAATGAAAGCAGATGGACTTCTAGCGAGGTGTATTCAACACGAAATGGATCACTTAAATGGAATATTATTTGTAGATAGAGTTACATCAAAAGATGATTTGAACAAAGAACTTTTAAAAGAAGGGTTTAACGAAAAAGACGTTATCTCAATTAATTAATTTAATGACTGAAACAACAATATTTCAAAAAATCATTAATGAAGAAATACCCTGCGATAAGCTTTATGAAGATAAGTTTTGTATCGCGTTTAATGATATCCAGGCACAAGCTCCAGTACATTTTTTAGTGATTCCTAAAAAGCCAATAATCAGTTTATTAGAGTGTAGTGAGCAAGACGCAAATTTATTAGGGCATTTACTTTTTGTTGGTAGCAAAATAGCTAAATCAAAAAATTTAACTAATTGGAGAACAGTAGTTAACACGGGAGCAGAATCTGGACAAACAGTTTTTCACTTACATATTCATTTTTTATCTGGAAGAAAAATGAATTGGCCTCCAGGTTAAAACTCTCGAAAGAAATATTAATGGGTTATAAGTATATATAAAAACAAAATGAATACTCAAGAGTCCTTAAATACAGAATCTAAAAATTTATTCAATTTAATTTCAAAAAATTGGGAAGAGCTAGATGATTCACTCAAAACTAAGTTAATAAAAATTTGGAACGTCTTAACTTATAAATGGCAATTACAAATTTTATTTAATTTACCTTTTCTACTATGGTGGGTATTAGATAAATCTTTTCCAAAAGTTCATGAATTTGATTTAACAATCTTGAATTACTTGAATTTACCTGACTGGGCACTTTCATTTATTGGCTTTGGTCAATAGACTGCTAAAAGTTATAATTTATTTCATAACATTAGTCGAGTAATGAATAAAGCAGTTAATAATAAATCCAAAATACTGTACCAATTACAAAAATTAAGGAAGCTATCTCAGCCGTTTTTCCTTCCCATAGATCAATGTAATGGATCTCAGTTCGTATGGCTTTTGATTTCTCTTTTATTTTGTGTTGGTGGAGTAGTACTAGTTGGTCTTACAGGAATAATAAGTTTTTTTGAAAGCTTTCAACCAATTTTTCTTGAAAAGTATTTCGGAGGTGTAGTAAGTACTGTCAATTCAATTTGGTCTGGAAGTTGGGGATTGCTTTTCTCTGCATTATTTCTAATTGGATCAGGAAGCTTTTTTAGCTTAAGACGTCAATTAAAAAACCGTAGATGGTTACATTGGTTATTCCTTGCGATAATTGTATTAATGCTTTTAGCTGTAAACGGAATAAATGCAGGTATTGGATTCATTGCAAGAGATTTAACAAATGCTTTAGTAGAAAAACAAGAAGATGGATTTTATCGGATATTAGGGATTTACGCATGTTGTTTCGCTGTGGCTCTGCCAATACGGGTTTCCCAAATATTTTTTACATACAAGTTAGGAATAATATGGAGAGAATGGCTTTCAAAAAGTCTAGTCAAAGACTATATGACTAATAAAGCTTATTACCAGTTAAATCCCAATGATGAAGAACAAACTGATGTAGATAATCCCGATCAAAGAATCACAGATGATACCCGAGCTTTTACAGGGCAAAGTCTATCTTTCACATTAGGTATTTTTGATGCCCTACTAACATTTTCACTTAATATTCTTATTTTATGGAGTATTAGTACAACACTTACTTTTTCTTTATTTGGTTACGCTGCATTTGCAACTTCTGTCCTCTTAATTGCTGGAAAAAATCTTGTAAAGATTGACTTTGATCAACTCAGATATGAAGCAGATTTTCGATATGGCTTAGTACATATTCGAGATAATGCTGAATCAATAGCCTTTTACTCTGGGGAGAATCCTGAGCAAAGTGAAACTGAAAGACGCTTAGGAGAAGTGGTGAGAAACTTTAATTTACTGATTATATGGAGAGTAATAATAGACGTCATGAGAAGATCCATTAATTATGCTGGAAATTTCTTTCCATATTTAATAATGGCAATCCCTTACTTTAAAGGTGATATTGATTATGGACGCTTTATTCAAGCAAGCTTTGCATTTGGAATGGTTGAAGGTTCGTTATTTTTCATTGTTAATCAAATCGAAGAACTTGCAAAATTTACTGCTGGTATTGGCAGATTAGAAGGATTCCAATCAAAAGTTGAATCCATTAGTCAAACCAACCCAACAAGCAATCAAAACGTTATTTCAGACTACCCCTCAATTCTTATTAGTAATGCTGACCTTTGCCCACCAGGATCAAATAAAACAATAATTAAAAATTTAAATTTGAGCATCGACAATAATCAATCACTTTTGGTAGTAGGACCATCTGGGTGCGGTAAAACATCTTTACTAAGGATGATTAGTGGTTTATGGGAACCCGATCAGGGAGTAATTAAAAAACCAAAAATTGGGGAATTATTATTCATACCTCAAAAACCATATATGCTACTTGGTTCTTTAAGGGAACAATTATGTTATCCCACAGAAGTCAAGAAATTTAGTGATGAACATCTTACTTCTGTACTTCATGAAGTAAATTTAAAAACTTTAGTGGATCGGTATCCTAATCTTGATATCAAACAAGATTGGCCACGAATTCTTTCCTTAGGCGAGCAACAAAGATTAGCTTTTGCAAGACTCTTACTAAATTCTCCAAGATTTGCAGTACTTGATGAAGCAACAAGTGCTTTAGATATTAACACTGAAAAAAAACTATATAATTTACTTAAGGAAAGAGAACTTTCTCTTATTAGCGTTGGACATAGACCTAGCTTGAAAGATTTTCACGAAAATATTTTAGAATTAAATGGACAGGGAGACTGGAAATTATTGACGTCTGATAAGTATAATTTTAAGGATTAACAAAAAAAATGAATTCGAAAGAAGAACAAACTAACTCAGAAGTCACTAATCTAGAGAATGAGAGTTTTATAGAACAGCAGAAAGATCCAAATTTGATCAATGAACAAATTGGAGATAATCAATTAGATGAAAAATCGATAGAAATTAAAGATGAATATAAATTTGGATGGAGTAGTTATTCTGAAAAAACTAATGGAAGATTTGCAATGATTGGCTTTCTTTCAATAATATTGATTGAACTATTTAGTAAACAATCGTTTTTAAAATGGGCAGGAATCCTATAATTAATCATCAAATCTAGAACTATTATCTCGAGGTTTTTTCTTGTTTGTTCCAACGTTATATCTACTATTTTGATTTTTTGAACTTGATCTAGCTGAAGAGCTTACTCTACGAGTGTCACGTGGTTTTTTAGCTTGATTAGCATCTTTAAATGAGGCATCTTCTACTTGAGCTGTTGAAGTTTGCTGTCTAATAGGGGATCTAGTAGGTTTCTTTCCTAATGCAGAAGAATCAGCAGGAGGAGAGATATTATCTTGTCTAGAAACTCTACGATTCATTCTGGGTCTTGACCCTGTTTTAACTTCATCCCGAGATAAATTTCTTCTTTCACCAAAGTTATTTGTTTCTGGTTGTTTCCTATTTCTATCTTCAGGAGTCTGTCTTCTCCTTCTTATAGGATCGGCCTCGTCATTTTCAAACTGACTTATTTCCCTTGTAGATTGCCTACTTCTGCTTGCTGCAGCAGAGGGTATGGCTCTTGAAACATTCCTCCTACGAGATCTCCCCTCCATATAATCTTCTTCAAATTCATCTTCTTGAGGTTTAAATCTTCTAGATGGTCTTTCCGATTCTTCAAACCTATCATAATCGTCATTAAATCGACCTCTAGAATTTCTTGGAACATCAGAAATAGGATCATCATCAAAATAAGATGACCTTCTAGCTTGATCAGTAGCAACGCCCCTCAATCGCACACTTTCATAAGCGAAAAAAACTGTAGTTCCTGCTAATAAAAACTGACCAAACTGAAGGATAGGATCTAACCTCCAGCCTTGAAAAAATAATATTCCTCCACACAAAAGTCCAATTGCTGCGAAGAAAACATCATAATCCCGCGCCAAAGCAGGCTTAAAGGACCTCAAAAAATAAAGGCCTCCTCCACATACCGCGAGAACTATACCAACAATACTGGCCCAATTGAGACTAGCATTGACCACATTCTTTCTCCAAAAATTTATTTTTTAAAGGGTTTGTTATATCCCCTATATATATAGTGTACTGAAAACTTTTACAAAAACTAGCGTCTTCCAGTAGAAGTACGATCGAGGGAATCTTTCTGACTGACAAAAATCAAAAATGCAGTAGCTGGAATAACGATAAGTAAGGCAGCAGCAATAAAACTACCTATCATTCCCACTGCAGAATTATTTGCAACTTCAGCAGAAAAATCTGCGGCTAGTAATAAATTAGAGATTTGAAACACTTTTTAAATATTAAATTCTCAATTTATAATACGAATTAAATACGTTTCAATGGGTTATTTATTAAGATGAATTAAACAATTGTGATTTCCTTGCTCGTAAACTCTCTTCAAATTTTAGATATTAGTTTAGGAATTTCTCTTTCATATCTAACTATAGTTTTTCTAATAAGATTAATACTTACTTGGTACCCAAAAATTGATTTAAGTAAAGGTTTATGGTTACTAGTTTCAATACCATCAAGCTCTATTCTTAATTTAACAAGAAAACTAATCCCTCCTATTGGAGGCGTTGATGTTGGACCCGTAATTTGGATCGGAATTATAAGCTTTTTAAGAGAAATATTAGTCGGTCAGCAAGGCCTTATAAAACTTGCATTGCATACACATATTTAATAGAAATCTTTTAATTATTTCTTAGTAATTTGGCAATAATTCTTCTTCTACATATTTAGTATGTATCTTACCCTGCTTAAATTTAGATTTATTCAGTAAGGTTAGATGAAAGTTAATTGTTGTAGGAATACCAGTTACTGCACATTCATTTAAAGCCCTATTCATACGTTTAATTGCAGTATTGCGATCCTTTCCCCAGACTATTAATTTACCAATTAATGAGTCATAGAAAGGAGGGATTTCATAGCCTGTATAGACATGACTATCCACCCTTACACCAGGGCCACCAGGAGGAAGCCACCCAGTTATTTTTCCGGGTGATGGTCGAAAATTGTGAGAAGGATCTTCAGCATTTATTCTACATTCAATGGCATGACCGTTTAAATGGATATCATCCTGATTAAATTCCAAGTTTGCTCCGCTTGCGATTTTAATTTGCTCAGCTATTAAATCAACTCCTGTAACCATTTCAGTAACAGGATGTTCAACTTGAATCCTAGTATTCATCTCCATAAAATAAAAATTATCATCATCATCAACTAAAAATTCAACTGTCCCCGCCCCTTCGTAGCCGATACTTTTTGCAGCAGCAATAGCTGCGTTCCCCATTTTTTTTCTTAGCTCAGTATTAATTGCAGGACTAGGAGACTCCTCTAGTAATTTCTGATGTCTTCTTTGAACTGAACAATCTCGCTCTCCTAAATGAACAACATTACCCGACCTGTCAGCCAAAATTTGAATTTCTACATGTCTTGGCTTCTTTATAAATTTCTCCATATATAAACCATCATTGCCAAAAGCTGCTTCTGCTTCGCCTTGAGCTGCTTTAAACATTTTTTCTAAATTATCAGAGTTTTCAACCAACCGCATACCTCTTCCACCTCCTCCAGCAGTGGCTTTAATAATTACCGGATAGCCAATATCATCTGCCAATTTATAAGCCTCATCAACATTTGATAACAAGCCTTTACTACCAGGTACTGTTGGAACTCCAACTGCTTCCATAGTTTCTTTAGCTGTAGATTTATCTCCCATAGATCTAATAGCTTTAGGAGATGGGCCAATAAAAACTATTCCGTGATCATTACACATCTCAGCAAATTTATCATTTTCCGCAAGAAATCCATAACCAGGATGAATAGCATCAACTCCTCTGGATGTAGCAGCAGCGAGTATATTTGGAATATTTAAATAACTCTTATTACTTAATGAATCTCCTACGCAAACCGCCTCATCAGCAAGCTGAACATGCAATGCTTTTTTATCTACAGTGCTAAAAACTGCAACGGTTGCAATACCTAGTTCTCTACAACTTCTGACAATTCGTAAAGCTATTTCTCCACGATTAGCAATTAAAACTTTTTCAACCATTATGAAAATAAAATTGAAGAAATGAAATGACTTAAAATAAAAAATTTTTTGCCAAAGTATTCAACAAAATTTTTTAGTGATCAGAGGACATTTTTTACAATACAACCTAAAACGTAATATATGTATAAATATTTGTTTTATGCAATAGAAAAATTATTCATCATATTCAAAAAAACTCTTTTCGAACTACATCCTTAATTCAGCCAATAATGTATGATATTTTAGAGGTTCAAGCATCCCCCGGCTGCTAAAAACCCTTTGCGGACGTGGCGGAATTGGTAGACGCGCACGTCTAAGGAGCGTGTGGCTTCGGCCTTGCGAGTTCAAGTCTCGCCGTCCGCATTTAATGTATTCTGGCTTAACTGCAATGAAAAAAGAATCAGTTGCAGTAGTTATAATTTCCAATGGTCCTGGTGAATTAACTACATGGGTAAATCCTGTAGTGGATGAGCTAAACAAAATAAATAAATCACTACGTGATGAAGATAAACAAGATTTCACTCTAAGGTTAGTCCTTGTTCCTTGCCCAAATGCCACTGGTAAAGAATTTTTAGTTGCAAATTCATGGAATAAATTCGAATTAATTACAAAATCCAAAAGTTTTTGGAAATTATTAATAAAGCCACATTCTTTTGCTGATTGGCCAAAAAAAGGGATAGTTATTTTCCTTGGTGGGGATCAATTTTGGAGCATATTATTAGCTAAAAGATTAGGTTATTTAAATATCACATATGCTGAATGGGTTTCACGATGGCCTAAATGGACCAATGAAATTGCTGCTATGAATGTAAAAGTAAAAGAGTTAATACCTAAAAGATATAAATATAAATGTAAAGTAATTGGCGATTTGATGGCAGATATCAAACTTAATAGCGAAATATCACTAAGAAATAAAGAAAAACACTACATTGCATTATTGCCTGGTTCTAAGAAAACAAAGCTTTCTATTGGCATTCCTTTCTTCTTAGAAGTTGCAGATCATATCGCTAAAGAAAATCAAAATATAAATTTTATAATCCCCATTGCACCAACTACTGATAAAAGTGAATATTTATTTTTTCAAAGCAACAAAAATCCAATTGCTAAGTATTACTCATCAAAAATCAAAACAATTAAAAACTTCAAAGACTCTAGTTTTGATTATGTAATTGAAACATCAAAAAAAACAAAGATTTATCTAATCAAGAAACATCCTTGCTATGAAATATTAAAAGAATGTGATCTTGCAATTACAACTGTAGGAGCAAATACTGCAGAATTAGCAGCAATTAGTCTTCCAATGTTAGTTGTTCTACCAACTCAACATTTAAATATGATGAACGCTTGGGATGGAATTTTTGGAGTAGTTGGAAAAATTTCATTCATAAATAGATTCCTAACTTTTATAATTAAAAATTTCTATTTTAAAAAAAAGAAGTTTTTCGCTTGGCCAAATATTAAAGCTAAAAGAATGATTGTCCCTGAAAGGATAGGTAATATTTCGACAATAAAAATTGCAAGAGAAGTATTATTTCTTATTAAAAATAGAGATCAATTAAAAAGTATTAGGGATAATCTAAACAAAGAAAGAGGCGATAAAGGTGCTGCAAAAAAACTTGCTTCTATAATTGTTAATTCAATAAAAAAACTTTAAAAATTACCAGGGATCATCAATTTCAAACTTTTTTGATTTTTTATTATCTTGAACTAAATTTTGTTCGTTTAGTGGTTCAATATCTAAAGTTTCAGTTGCATTTTGAATTGGTCTTTTCGAAGCTAAATTAGTAGTTGATGGTTTTTTTTGCTTTAAATCAATATTGCTTTTTTCATCTATTTGATTAACACTATTTTGATTCCGAATCTGATCAGAATCATCATTATCCATATAAAGCTTTTTTCTATTATTTATTTCTTCTTCAGAACCCTTTATTTCAACATATTCAAGTTCATCTTCATAATCATCTTCATAATCATCTTCATAATCATCTTGTTCAACAACTTCTTCATATTCCTCGACCAAATTATTTTGCTGTTCTGATTCAGAACCTGAAAGTAACTGATTCTCAACAGGTACAAGATTTGCTGAGTATCCATTTACTTCCCTTTCATCCCATGAAGAACCCCCTACTCCAAGTTTCTCAAGTAGTCCACTACTTAGTTGCTTCAATTTCTCTTCCGCACCTTCATAAACAATAATCCTATCGGTACCACTACTTACAATTTCTTCAACAGGTATTTCCCAAGTACTTAAAACTCCCTCGCCTAAAAGCGGAACACCAACAGCACCCATAACAAGAGATATCAAATCCCCAGTTTCAATATCAAAAGAAAAGCCAAGAACTCTTCCCAAAAGTTGTCCAGATTCTGTAATCACTTGACAATTAATTACCTTCCCATACCTTTCTGGAGAAAAACCTTCACTTAAAGAATCTAGGGAGTCAACTAATATGACATCTCCAACTTGCTTTATACTTTCTAAAGGCATCCATTTTGGCAAACCTGGTAAAAATCTTGTAAGTGGATTATCTCTTAGTCCCAAGGCAACCACCTCTCTTCTATCAATATCAACAACAACTTCGCCAACTACGCCTAGCCGCCTTCCAGTATCAGTAGTTATCACTTGTGTTCCCATTAATTCTGACCTTAACCATAAACGTTCACTAGGAACCGAGTTAGGGAGATTCTTATTAGCAGATGTGTTAGACAAGCTCATAAATTTCTTTTTATCATTCTGACGTATAAATTTAAAAAAGTGTGTTTATGCAGCATTTGGTAACCCAAGAACTTGAGTATTAGCACCTCTTGCTTGCGCAACCCCAATTGTTCGTTCAGATGCACTAATCATAGGCCTTCTATGACTTACGACTATAAATTGAGCATTTGATGACTGATTTGATATTAGTTTTGACAACCTTTCAACATTAATACCGTCTAAAAAACTATCAACCTCGTCTAATGCATAAAAAGGTGAAGGCTTATACTTTTGCAAAGCAAATAAAAAACTTAAAGCAGTTAACGATTTTTCACCGCCTGACATAGACGCTAATCTTCTGACATTTTTTCCCTTGGGATGAGCCACTAAAGTTAATCCTCCTTCTAAAGGAGAATTAGGATTTTCAAGTTGAAGAAATCCATCTCCATCAGATAAATTTGCAAAAATTTCTCTAAAATGTCTATCAACTTCTGAAAATGCTTGCATAAAAGCTTCTTGACGCATCGTAGATACAGTTTCTATTCTCAGTAATAATTCAGATCTTTCATTAGATAGAATTTCTAATTTTTCTCGCAAACCATTTAATCTCTCAATTAATTCTTCTAATTCATCAAGAGCCAACATATTGACAGGTTCTAAGCTTTCTAGTTTTGCATTTATAATCGAAATTTCTGATTGCAAAGATTCAAGACTCTTCCCTTCATATTCTCCAAACTCCGGGGAAGGATTAGGTAGATTTCTTTCATAATTTTCTAATTTTATTTTCTCGCTCCTCATTTCTTCTTTAAGGGAATGCATATCCCTTTCAAGATATTCAAGCTTTAACAGATAGTTATTATATTCTTGCCTTTTATTTGAAATTGAAGAGTTTAATTCATCTCTTTTCCTTCTCAATAAACCTAAATTCTTCTCTAGTGAATTTTTTTGATTATCGAGATCTGAAAGTTCTTTTTTAAATTGATCTCTTTTTTCTATCCATTCACTATGAGAAGTAGCGAGTTGTTTAATAGATTCCTGCAAGTTTTTTTCTTGTAGTAAAGTAATTTTTAATGAATTATTGATACGCTCTTTATTTAAAGCAAATTGATTCTTTTTATCTAGTAATGTATTTCTCTCTTTAATAAGTAATTCAAGTTTTTTATCAAGATTATTAAAATCGTCATTAAAAGCTATTAATGATGATTTTTGATTTTTTTCATAATTTGCCTTTTGAATGGTTTGTAATTGATCAAACTTATCGTGATAAGGCTTCAATTGATTTTTTAAATGACCTAACTCGTTAACTAATAAATTATTAGCAGTATCAAGTTTATTTAATCTCGATTTACAATCCTCAATTCTTTGCGAGACAGCTTTAAAAGAATCTTGATTTACTTCAATTTCTTTATTAAATGAGGCACAATCCTCAATTATTTGACTACGGTTAGAATTTAATATACTAAGTCTATTATTTTTTAGTATCAAATCATTATTTGACTCTTTTAAAGCTTCTTCGATAACTAATAATCTCTCTTTTGTAGGACTAGAATCATCAATATCATTATTAATTCCAAACCTATAAGCCAAATCTTTATTTAACTTGCTGCCTCCTGTAATAGCACCACTTGCTTCTAATAATTCACCACTTAAGGTAACCAACCTATTTTTTTGTGTAGATAACCTAGCTGAGGATAAGTCTGAAAAAACCAAAGTATCTCCAAAAACATATCGAAAAACATCTGAATAAACTTCATCAAAAGTAATTAGATTTATAGCTTTATCAATAAATCCATTCTCCCTGTTATTTTCAAATCTTGAAATTGCATAATTCTTTTTTTGACTTTTAATTCTATTTAAAGGTAAAAAAGTTAATCTTCCTGCTTTCTTCTTTTTAAGAATTTCAATTGCTTTTGCAGCAATATGATCATTATCAACAACAATTTGTCCTAACCTATTTCCAGCAGCAATTTCTAATGCATATCTATTTTTCTCTTTGACCTCTCCAAGTTGAGCTACATAACCATGTATACCCTCTAATCCTGCCTCTAAGAGAATTCTGAGAGCATATGAACCTCTAGATTCGTTTAAAGCTTCCTTCCTGCTTTCGAACCTAGATAAATCCTTTTCAAGCCTTAATTGCTCGTTATTTAGCCTTGATTTAGTTTTAATTAATAAATCGATTTCATTTTTTAAAGAATTAATTTCTGCGCTATTACTTGCTAATTTTTTATTATTTGTATCGGCTGTCTCTTTTTTTCTTTGATTTCCCTGAAAAAGTTTCTGCTTTTCTAAGTCTAAGGATTTGATCTGTGCTAATATCTCATCTTTTTGAATATTATTTTGAATAGTTTCTTCTTCAATTTTCCTTTTTTTTATTTCCAAAGGATTTATTTGACTTTTTATACTTTCAAGCTCAGCATTTAATTTGATACTCTGTTTTGAAAATTCTCCAGATTCTCCAGCCGCATCTGAAAGTTTTTTTCTGGATGATTTATGTTTTAAAGTGAGATCATCAATTTGCAAGTTCAATTGATTTAGAAAATTATCATCAAAATTTTCTTGTCTCATCTTTTCTGACTCGATATTCCTCTTAGAAATTGCAATTTCGTCTCTCTGCTTTTGTAATTTAATACCCTCTTCTTTATTCAACCCTGATATCCTATCGAGTTCTCTCAAGCTTGAATTAATACTTCCAATATCAGAATTAACTTTAATCAATTTATCCTCCCCTTTCTCCTTAAGCTCATCAACAAGTATTTTCAAAGCATCTTCTAAAACTGATATTTCTTTACTAATAGATTCTTTTTGTTTATTAAATAAGATTTTATTTTTTTCAATTTCACTTTCTTTTTTTTCTATAGATTCAACATGCTTAACTTGTTTTTCAAAAATAAGAACTTTCTCTAATTCTATTATTTGTAATAGTTTTGCCTTTAACTCTTTATATCGCTTTGCTTTTTCACATTCTTTTTCAAGCTTATTTTTACTAGATTGCAATTCATTTTCTAAAATTTCACATCTTTCTTGTCTTTCGAAAACGTCATTTAATTTTGCATTAGTTTGTTCTATTCTTGTATCAAAAAGTGCTACTCCTGCTAATTCATCAATAAGATTTCTCCTTTCCTTATTATTCATTGATACTATTCTTGTTACATCACCCTGCATAACAACGTTGCTGCCCTCAGGATCAACACTAATATCTCTTAATATTCTCTGTATTTGTTGCAAGGTACATTGTTTTCCATCAGAAGTATAAGTAGAAGCATAAGAACCACCTGGCATAAGCCTTAATTTTCTAGAAACCACCCATTCTTTTTGACCATTACTGAGGGCAATTTCTTCTTCTTCTAGTTCCAAAGGTGGAAGGTCCTCTCTGGGGGACCAATCTTGAATATTAAATTTTACTGATACAGATGTTTCTGATGACTTCCCTTCTCTAACTTTAGAGTTATTTATTAAATCTGGTAATCTTTCAGCCCTCATCCCTCTACTATTAGCTAAACCTAAACAGAATAAAATTCCATCTAAAATATTACTTTTCCCAGAACCGTTAGGACCAGTAACCACTGTAAAACCTTCTTCAAGAGGAATTTTTACATTGCCTCCAAAAGATTTAAAATTTTCAAACTCGACCTGATTGATATGTACCAATCTCAAGTCTCAATAGCTAAATAAGAATAACTAATTTGCAAAAATTCTCAATAGAAATATTACGTTTATTTATAAATTAATATTAATAATCTTTGCTCAATCTACAAGAATTACCCGAAATTTCAAACAAACCATTAAGAAGTTCACCATCCAAAATGAATCGATAATATTCAGAGTCCAATTTATCAGAAACGTTTTTAAATATTCCATGATCAATTCTTTTTACAAACCCTCTATTATCAGAAAATTCGTGTTCTATCCTGGATAGCCATACAAGCCTATGATTTGGCTGCTGAATAATTTCTATAGAAGCTTGATTGAATAAAGGTAGTTTGAAAAATTTCCAAGTTAAACAATCTATTCCATTTTCAACAAGAAAATCATAATGAATATCTACAGATTTAGCAAAATAAACTTTATGTTCAAGCAAAACCCATTTATTCATTATCTAGTTGATAAATAAATCGAATCAATTTTCAATACAAAGTTGAGATAAAGATATATTTTCTTATAGATGGTTACTGTTATTTAATTACCTGCATCAGGTACAAATCTTAAAGCAATGAATAGCAAACTACCAGCTCCTGCAATAGCTGCAGCTACTAATCCAAAATCTGTAGGGATTGTGCGAGATGCAAAAATTAATGATGCAAATGTAATATCCATGATGAAATTTAAACTCATTTAATAAATTCAGTAATAGCTTAACAAAACCTTCTAACAGAACAGAGTAGATAAATAAAATGTAAATAAACTTTTATATGTTTTTATTCTATATAAATCGCACAATTCTTTAGATAAGGGTTCCAAATTAAGAAAATAGGGTCTAATCTTAAAATAAATAAGTTTTAATAATGGAGACTTACCATCCTCCCAAAGAAGTAGAAGAAAAAAAAGATAACTCTGATCTTCCTGAAAAAGAAGTTATCTCAGAAAAATGGTTACTTGAAAAGATTGACAGTTTAATACCTTTAATAAAAGAAAAATGGCCTAACATTGCACAACAAACCCTTGAAGCCACAAAAGGGAGTATTGATGATTTAGTTGAAGTGATAGCTAGCCATAATGGAACCTCAGCAATTGGAATAAAAAGCCAACTATTTGAAATCATTGATTCTATAAGAGAAAACAATTGGGAAATATCAGAAAAAATTGAGCCTATAGAAAGTCAATTAGAAGAATTATTAGAAGAACTGAACAATACACTTAGACCCAAAATAGAAAGTCCAATAAGACAAAAACCACTATTATCTATTGCTATTGCGGCTGGTATTGGTTTACTAATAGGAACTCTCCTAAACAGTGGCAGAAAATAATATGGAAAAACCCAAAAATAAAAACTTTGCAAATACAGCTTCTAGAATTTCGGCTATCGCAAGTTCAGTGATGGATTTACACGTGAGAATAGCTCTTCAAGAAGTGGATAGAGAAAAAAGAAGATTAATTAGTGGTGGAATATTTCTGGCAATTGGAAGCACATTACTATTATTAGTACTAATTTGCATTCATATTATTTTTTATCTTTTTCTAAAAAATTATAATAACTGGAATATTGAATATAATTTATTGCTAATAATATTTATCGATTTATTTCTTGCAGGCTTAAGTTTGAAGCTTGGAGGAAAATTAGCAAAAGGACCATATCTTCCTCAAACATTAGAGGGTTTAGGCAAGACAACAAAAGCAGTTTTAGGCAAAAAATAAATTACCTAATTAAATACTTTATCCATCTACAATCTATCCCCCCATTACTAACAGGAATTTTCAATGAAGATTTCATTTTCAAATATTTTGTTAGTTTTGGATTTCCACTTAACAGCCAAAATTCCCAACCTGAAAAATTATTCTTTAGGAAGATTCCCATTTCTTCGTATAAACAAATCAATTCATTTTCATCGCCTAATTTTTTGCCGTATGGAGGATTACATATGATTATCCCAGGCGTGCAACTTAATTGAAGTTTCAAAAAATCATTATTTATAAGCTCAATATAATTTTGGAGTCCAGCTAATGATATATTTAAATTCGCCTGCTCAAAAACCTTTTTATTAATTTCACACCCTATTATTGGTGGTAATTTTTCATAATTTATAATTTTATTTTTTGCCTTATTTTTTTCATTAAGATAAATATCTTTCTTAAAGTCCAACCAATTCTCAAAAAGATATACTTGATCAATATTTATGGGAACTCCAAGGAATTGGTTGACTGCCTCAATTAAAAAAGTTCCTGAGCCACACATAAAATCTATTAATGGAACTTTGCCATTCCATTGAGTCATATTTATTAATCCCGAAGCTAAATTTTCTTTTAATGGAGCATTTCCAATTGCTGGTCTATAGCCTCTTTTATGTAAGCTTTCTACACTGCTTTGAAGACTGAGAATTGCTTTATTATTATTTAAGTGCAGATGAATTATAAAATCAGGATTATCTAGAGAAATATTTGATCTTTTATTCCAAACTGCCTCTTGCAAATCAGTTATAGAATTTTTTACTTCAAGAGCAGTGAAATGAGTATGACTTAAAGAAGATGTTCTTCCAGTTACTTGAACATTAAACGTTTTATCAAAGTGCAACCAATTTAACCAATCAAATGAATCTCTAACCCCTGCATATAAAGATTGCTTGTCATAGCAATTAAAACTTGCAATTTCTCTATAAAAACGAAAAGCTAATCTGGAGTAGAAATGAACTCTATAAAAAGTTTCAAAATCACATTCAAAATTAATAAATCTTTTATAAGTCTTAATATTAAAACCGCCTAAATTTGAAATTTCTTCTGCTAAGGATTTCTCTAGTCCCTCCGGAGATGATGCCACCACATTCATATACAAAAAACTTAATAAAAAAACTATTCAATAACCATTTTGCCTGTCAGAATATAAATGTCCAATTGGACTAGGTGATCTCAACCGATGTTTCGGACAGCGGTTCGATTCCGCTCAACTCCACTATTTGGGGTTGTAATGGTTTCGACGGGGCATAAGGAAGGTGACTGAAGCCGGCTCGGTTAGAGCGAAAACACAAACGCTAACAAAATCGTTAGTTTCTCCCGTCAAACAGCACCAGTTGCTGCTTGATCCTAAAGGAGATGGGGTCATATCAGCCTTATCAACCAAATGATACGCGGAGTCTGGAAGGACTCTTCTTTTTTTTAATAACTAAAAAGTTGTAATAGATAATTTATATTTGTGTAAATATTGCTGCAATAGCTTGTATTAAAAAGAATTTTTTTAATTTTATAAGTATAAATACTGAGAAGATCGGTTTTAAATTAACTTATCTTATTAAAAACTCCAATCTTGCAAAATGGAACCTAATAAAAAACTAAATGACTTGATAATAAATCTTAAACCTAAAGTTATTAGATTCACTGGTGAAAAATTTCCCACTGAACTCTGGAATAGTGGTTATGAAATAAAAAAAAATAAGAAGATATCTACCTAAAAAATTTAATTAAATACTCGAAAAAAGATTTTTAGGCATTTTTTTTGAACAATTTTTTGAAGCTTCCTGAAGTAAATTAAATTCATTTTTATTCAAATTCCACTTGAATACATTCGATACATCTATAACTTGAGATTTTTTTCGCATTCCAACGAGTGGAATAGTTCCTTGATAACAACACCAATTAATTGCTACTTGAGCTTGGGAAACTGATCTTTGATTCGCAATCCTTTTTAGACACTTCCGCAATTCATATGTTGGTTTTTTATAGTTTTCAAATAAGGCATTACGAATAAAACTTTTTTCTCTATTTTCCTCTTTATCTGGATCAATACAAAGTATTCCAAAGGATAAAGGACTATAAGCAAAGAAATCAATATTATTTTCTTCGCAAATTTTTTTTACCTGATATTGTTTTTCTAAGTCTGGAGCAAGCAAAGAAAACTGTATCTGAACGCTTTTCAGCCTCTGATCTCTTTTTGCCAAGAAATTAATTAATTTTATTAACCTTCGAGGACCTATATTTGATAAGCCAATTTGAAAATCAAAGCCACGGTCTTTTAAATTGCAAAGATTATTCAAAAGACCTAATTCCTGCCAAGGATTGTATTTTGCGGTAGACCAATGTAATTGCACTATATCTAATTTGTTATTAAGTCTTTCTAAACTTTTCAAAAATGGTTTATTAAAACCTTTGTCACCGATTCTCCAGGGATAAGGTGCAAGTTTTGTTGCTACTTGAATTCTTTTTTTCTTTGCTGAAGAAGTATTTAGTAAAAATTTGCCTATCAATAATTCACTTCTACCTTGAAGATTCCCAGTACCGTAAGAATCTGCAGTATCAATAAGATCAAAGCCTCTTCGTAACGCTTCATTATATGTCTCACGCAAATCATCATCATTTGTAGATTGGTAATTCCAAAAAAGCTTATTTCCCCAAGACCAAGTACCTAATCCAATTCTTTTATTCACTAGCCTATTTAAATAAGGAACTTTATAAGGTTATCTAAAAATATTAACCTCTTTAAAATATTTCAAAAAATAAGTTTTAAAGCATTAAAAATCAATTTCTCTTGACATTAAGAAATTATTCTCCAAAGTAAGAGAAATAAAAATAAAAAATTGTTCATTACCGTTTGCGGTCAAAAAGGGGGTGTGGCCAAGACCTGCACAAGTATTCACCTTGCTAGTGTTTGGCATTCTGAAGGTAAAAATGTTTGCATAGTCGATGCCGACAAGAACAGGTCTGCGTTAGCGTATGCATCAAGAGGCAATCTTCCATTTCCAGTTTTCCCCGTCAGTTCAGCTGCTAAAGCATCAAGATCATCAGAAATTGTAATAACTGATGGTCAGGCTAGCAGTGATCAAGAAGAACTTAAACACTTAGCTTATGGTTCAGATTTAGTTATCTTACCTACAACTGCAAAAGCAAGATCAGTAGAATTAACTGTTGAACTTGCGAATTTATTAACTAACTTAAAAGTTAACCATGCAGTAGTTATTGTAAAAGTTGATTTTAGACAGCAAAAAGCAGCGCAACAAGCCAAGGCAGCTCTAGAAAATTTTGGTCTATATGTTTTTGATACATTTATACCCTTACTTTCAGCATTTGATAAAGCAGAAGCCTCTGGTAATGCTGTATTTGAAGCTGTAGACGATTTAGGTAGATCAGATCCTCGTCGAATGACGGGCTGGTCTGCTTATTGTTCAATTGCCTCACAAATTCCATGCCTGATTTCGAAGCCCTCATCCGACACCAACAACTTAAACAACCATCAACCAATCAGCGCTTAAAAGTAGTTGATTCTCCTAACTTTGAAGAAGAAGAAAAAAACGAAGAAGCAATAATTAGACAATCTGGATTATTAGTTAATTTTTTTGGAGGTTTTATAGGCTCTGTAATTGGAACTTTAACAATACTGTTTCTTTATATGAATGAATATCTACCATTAGATTTACTAAAACTTAAGTAGTATATTCGCTATTGATACAGACATACCCCCAAATCTATTGCTATAACTAGGTTCTTAAACTAAAATTTGGTGGTATATTAGTGGTATAAAAGTTATTTTGTCCTTGAAACGCTAGTTATATCCTTATTGGCGGTATTTTCGTGGTACTGAACCATCAAAATAATTATTACTTTTTAAAGTTTATTTAATTTCTTCTTTGATACTCTTCAAAATGATATTTAAGAAATTGCTTATCTATAAAGTGTTTTTCATGTGTAAACAATTTTTTATTTTCATATAAATTTAAACCTCTAATTTCATAAGTAACTGGATCTATATAGAAAGAATAACGATCAAATTGCGCATGATGATTTGGACAAAGACATAACATATTTTCAACTACATCTGGACCATTAGATGGTCGACCTACTCCTTTAATATGGGCACCAATGGATATAGGATCTCCTGAAGGAACATCTAATTTTGTTTCGCATACTTGGCATTTATAGTCATACATCATCTTTATTTTTTTTGTATTCTCCCTTATTCTTTTAATCTTTTCATAAGTTACTTCTGATCTAGGCGCTCTTTCATATGAAGTCTTTAAATTGGGTTTTAAGGTTTCTTCTAATTGATCAATATTTGACTGACTTCTTAAATGAAATCTACATACATAAAATCCACTTTTCCCTTTTACCCTCTCATATTTATGAACATAATAAAGACCATCATATCGATATCCATGATCTGGACCATTAGCAATTTGCTCACCTCTGGTTACTCTGATTGGTAATTTTAATTCACAACTTAAAACTAAACCTTGATTTCCAACAGTAAATTGTTGATCAGCAACTTGTTTTTTATTTTCTTGTCCACCATGGCCTGTATAGAGAATAAAATCTAGATCATCAATATCATCTTCATAACCTCCTGATAAAACAATTGAACATGCTCCATCATTCGCACCGCCCCAAATACCTGCCTGCAATGGAGCATGGACTCCTGCTTCACTTAAATCTCTTCGTCTAGAAAAAATTTGACCAATTGAAACTCCTTTTACTGGTCCGAAATGAACTGACATTGAACTTTTAACTAGATATTACATACCTGAAAAATTCTTGCAAACAAGGTATAAAAGTTATATGGCAAGAATAATTAAAGGCCAGACTGATTTAAAAACAAAATTTCCAAATATTGCTGCAGAAGCAGATGGGTGGGATCCTTCTGAGTATTTATTTAGCAGCAGTAAGAAACTTTCATGGGAATGTAAATTAGGACATAAATGGGAGGCAAGAATAAATCACAGGACACTAGATAAAACAGGTTGTCCTTATTGCAAAAATTCAAAAGTCCTTAAAGGATTTAATGACTTAAAGACAAAATTCCCAGAAATTGCTGCAGAAGCAGATGGGTGGGATCCTTCGAAATTTCTTTTCGGCAGTGCTAAAAGAGTATCTTGGCAATGTCATTTAGGACATCAGTGGAAAGCGAGTTTAGTCAACAGAACGTTTTAT
>CABZHQ010000019.1 GCA_902525585.1 uncultured Prochlorococcus sp.
GCAAAAAACAAATAAATATTTTTGGATCAATAGTAATAGGCTTAAATATAGTTTTAGTATTGCTAGTCATCCTGTATTTAAAGAATCAAGAATTCCATGACTTTGTATTTAATGTTGGACGTTAGCTATATTTTTAGATCGAAAGATTTTATTAGATGATATATTTAAATTTTAGAATATCTTATGAAGATAGTTAGTTTAGTTTCTCAAATATTTTTTTTGTTGATAACTGTTCTTTTTTTGATATATTTTCTAACAGGTTATGACTCTGCTTTTGAGGCAGACCAAAATTGTCATTCATATCTTTCAAGTTACGATAACCTATCTGGAAATTATGGTTGTGATCATGATACTGAGACACATCAGTGGATACTTTACGAGTCCAATGAAAGTAAAGAACCAGCAAAAATTATTAAGAAATTTAGGTACAAGTTTTTATAAATCAATTTTCTTATAAAAAAACTTTGCACTTATTATTGATATTATCGCTGTAATTGCGAAAGTAAGATACTGATATATGCTTCCTTCTAAGTAAATTTTATTTTTATAAAGAGGATAATCAATGAAAGATCCTAATGTTCCCCAAATTATTACCCAAACAGATATGTATAGGATTGCTTTTATTGGATTAGATTTTTTTTCTTCCATTTTTAATTGATACCAAAAATTGAAGAAGTGACTGGTCTGCCGCTAAAAACTAACTCGGTTAATATGAGCATTAAGAATCCGATCATTGCTGCTCTACCATTTACAAGCTCAGCACTGCTATTGAATCCAAAAACATTCTTAACTTCTTCACCCTGATTGTCTACCCATTTTGAGTATTCATTATCAGTTGATGATGTATTAGTAAGATCATCATTTTGATTTTCTATTTGAGATTTGTCTTCTTGCATTGGTTTTAGATTTATTCTAATAATTTTTAAACTAATTTATTATCAAATTAAACTAGATATAATAAAAAAAATTAAGGCAAAAATTATCATCCACAAAAATTGTAATCTCGTAATTAATTGACAAATTAATTTGATTTTTTCTTCAGTGCAATTATCTCCAGTCTCATTAATTATTGGCTTTTCAATAATTTTATTTTTATATTTACTTTTACCTCCCAATTTAATACCGGAAATATAGGCAAATATAGCTTCTGAAATCCCTGCATTAGGCGAATCATATTTTTTACCATCAAGATAACTTTTTTTTATGATTGATCCATACTCATTAACTTTGGAGCTAACTAAAGGTAACGTGATTAAAACTAATCTTGAAGGAACAAATGTAAAAATGTCTTCGATTTTTGCACTGAAAAAACCCAAATATCTAAAATAATCATATTTGTAACCTATCATTGAATCTAAAGTACTTATGGCTTTATAAGAAAAACCAAGTGACAAAGGTCCTGGTAGAAAAATTGAATACTTCATAAAAATAATTCCAATAAAAATCCAAAATAATGGTCCAAATATTCCATCAACAGAATTTTCGGTGAGGCTTTCGGTACTTGATCTCAAGAGATGTTTTATAGAAGATGACCTTACATCCCTACTTACTATTCTTTGTACCTTCTCTCTGATTATTTTCTTATTTTGGTTATTAATTTCCTTGCGTTCTATTAGCCCTGCAATCTCTTTCACACTTGAAATAAGTCCCTTAGTCGCAATACAACTTGAAAGCCCAAAAAAAATTAACAATCCAACAAAAAAATGATTTCTCGATTGCACATAACTCAGTTCTATCAATTTCCCTAAACCAAAACTCATTCCAATAGTCGATATAGCTACGAAGAAACCACCCCAAAACAATATATTTTTATTTTCTCCAAAATTATCTATTAGGTAATCAGATATTTTTTTTATGTAAACGCCAATTACTTGAACAGGGTGGATTAAAAATCTTGGATCACCTATTAATAAATCAAAACCAATCGATCCAAGGAATATTAAAAATAAATTTATTTCAGCCAACTGAACATCGAGCGCAGACCTTTACCCACTTTCTCAATTTCATGTTTTGAGTTCTCTTCTCTTAATTTTGTCATTAAGGGTTTGTTTTTATCGCATTCTTCCACAAAATTATTAGCAAAAGTTCCATCTTGAATATCCTTTAGAATTTTCTGCATTTCTTTCTTTGTGTCACTATTAATAAGTCTTTTACCACTTACATAATCTCCATATTCTGCAGTATTTGAAATGGAATCTCTCATTTGAGATAAGCCTCCCTTCACCATTAAATCAACAATAAGTTTAACTTCATGTAAGCATTCGAAGTAAGCAAGTTCCGGCTGATAGCCTGCCTCTACAAGAGTTTCGAAGCCTGATTTGACGAGTTCTGATAATCCTCCGCACAAAACTGCTTGTTCTCCAAATAAATCAGTTTCTGTTTCTTCTTTGAAGTTTGTTTCAAGAATTCCTGCTCTCGTTCCTCCAATTCCTTTGGCATAAGCCATTGCCAATGATCTTGCACTTCCTGAAGAATCCTGTTCAACTGCAAAGAGTGCTGGAACTCCTTGACCATTCTGATATTCCCAACGAACAGTGTGTCCAGGTCCTTTTGGGGCAATCATTACAACATCCACAAAACTAGGAGGTTTGATAAGTCCGAATCTTATATTGAAGCCATGAGCAAAACTTAGTATCTTTCCTTCTTTTAAGTTTGGTTCTATTTCTTTAAGGTAAACATCTTTCTGAAACTCATCGGGGAGTAGAATCATAATCCAGTCCGCTTTTTCGCAAGCTTCAGAAACGCTAAAGACTTGTAGACCATCGCTAATAGCTTTGCTTTCAGACTTACTTCCTTTATATAGTCCAACAATTACATCCATACCGCTATCTTTAAGATTTAAGGCATGTGCATGACCTTGTGATCCATATCCAATAATCGCTATTGTTTTATTATTTAAAAGACTTAGATCTGCATCTGTGTCGTAAAAGAGTTGCGTCATTAGTTGTAGCTTCTTTGCGTTTGATAGTTATTATTTTAGACATTAAGGTGGTAATAAACCAAAAAATTTATTAATTTAAAAAATTAAAATAAAAATATTAATTTAGAAAGTTTAAGACTGATTTGCTTCGCTTGGATGTGTAATTACTCTATCAATTAATCCATAATTTTTTGCTTCTTCCGCACTTAGAAAATAATCTCTATCAGTATCCTTTTCAATTTTCTCAAATGATTGACCTGTCATATCTGCCATAGACATGTTTAGCATATCTTTAATTCTTAAAATTTCCTTAGCTTCTATTTCAATATCACTTGCTTGGCGTTGAGATGTCCCTCCTAATGGTTGATGAATCATTATTCTGCTGTGGGGCAAAGCAACTCTTTTACCTTTTGTACCAGCGGCCAATAGGAACGCTCCCATGGAGGCTGCTAGACCCACGCATATTGTTACTACATCACTTTTCACGTATTTAATAGTGTCATAAATTGCCAAGCCAGCAGTTACTGATCCTCCTGGACTATTTATGTACAGATAAATAGGTTTGGAATTATCATCAGAATCTAAATAAAGCATTTGTGCAACAAGGCTATTAGCAATACCATCATTCACTTCTTGTCCAAGAAAAAGAATTCTTTCAACACCTAGTCTTGTATATATGTCGACCCATCTTTCGTATTGACTTCCTGGAAGTCTGTAAGGCACGCTTGGAGTTCCTATTGG
The DNA here is from genome assembly GCA_902525585.1 of uncultured Prochlorococcus sp. Taxonomy (GTDB): domain Bacteria; phylum Cyanobacteriota; class Cyanobacteriia; order PCC-6307; family Cyanobiaceae; genus Prochlorococcus_A. The sequence goes on from CABZHQ010000019.1 coordinate 3,662, forward strand.
CATGATTTTAAAATAGTTTTGTGAGTGTTAAATTTTATTTGGGAGATCTTTTTGACTTGTGAGTATTCTATCTATAACTCCATACTCTAGAGCTTCTTGTGGGTTGAGATAACTCATCCTGTCAGAGTCTTTTGAGAGTTCTTCGATGGTTTTTCCAGTATTACGAGATAAAATCTCCAGCATTGATTTTTTATTTTTCAAAACTTCCTCAGCTCTTATTTGAATATCGGTTGCTTGACCTCTTGCTCCGCTTATAGGTTGATGCAAAACAATAGAAGCATGAGGAAGAGCGGCTCTTTGTCCTTTAGTGCCAGATGAAAGAATAACAGCAGCAGTACCCATTGCTTGCCCGATACATATCGTGTGAACTGGAGGCTTAATGTAGCTTATTGTATCGCAGATAGCGAAAGCCTCTGTTTCAAAACCTACTGCGTCACCAGTGTACCAACTTGTCCCAGTTGAATTGATATAGAAATAGATTGGTTTTTCTGGATCCTCAAACTCTAAATAAAGAAGTTGAGCAATGATTAACTCAGTAACATCCATTCCTAGTTGTCTTTTCGCATCATCATCTGAAAATAATGGTAAACCAAGATAAACTATGCGCTCTTTCAGTAAAAGAGAAGGGAGATCTGGGGGCGGGGTCCTCATAACGGTGTTTTCGCCGTAATAAGGAGCAGATACAGTCATTTGTATCACAAAATTAAGATTGAACTGATTCTAGCTAGATTTAGCCCTGTGTCGCTGGTGATTTAAAAGATTTGTTTGACTCAGGATTATTTATTAGTTTTCCAAAGACCATTCTTCCAGTAGGAGTTTGTAATGCTCCTGTGATGACAATATCTAATCTGCTTCCAACAAAATTCTTTGCCTCATCAATAACAACCATAGTGCCGTCATCTAAATATCCAATACCTTGCATTTTTTCTTTGCCTTCTCTCACGATTTTTATATTAAGTGACTCTCCTGGTTGTACTTCTGGCCTTAAAGCAATAACCAAATCGCTCAAATTCATAACTTTTAATTCCTTTACTTCAGCAATCTGAGAAAGATTATAATCAGCCGTAATTAAAGTTCCTGTCATATCCTCAGTAATTTTAAGGAGTTTTTCATCTACCCCATTACCTTCATACTTTGTTGGGTTTATTACAAGTCTTCTCCCATATAAATCTCTTAATTCTTTTAATAACTTGAGACCTCTTCTACCTTTCGACCTTTTTTCATTACTGCTTGAGTCAGCTAAAGTTTGTAATTCGTCAATTACACTTTGAGCAACAATTAATTGCCCTTCCAATAAGCCGCAACTTAATAAACCATTGATTCTTCCATCAATAATTACGCTAGTATCTAGAATTTTTGGACTTGCAGCAGGGAGAATTCCTTCATTGACTAGATATGCATCAGTGTTATTTGGATTGAATAATCTCAATAATGTCCTTCCATGGGTATCTGCCAACTTATAACCAAGAACACCAAAGAAAATGTTGCTTAATATGGCTGCTAATGGTTTTGCGAAAAAAACCTCTCTAGGGAAGGGAATTAATAGTATTGGAGCTAGTAGGAGATTAGCAACAAGTAATCCTAAAATTAATCCAACAGACCTACTTATTAGTAAGTCAGTAGGCATTGTTCTTATTTGATCAAGAAAAGTCTTTCTAAGTTGAAGGAATACAAAACCAGCTGCTAATCCTATAAAAAAACCAATTATTGCTAAAACAATTCTAAAACCTTCTACATTAGATACCTGTTTGAGTATGTCTACTGGCAATAAATCAACACCAAGCCACCCTGAAGCAGCCCCAGACAATACAAATAAAATTAATACTAAGATATCTGTCATATCTATAATCTACTAGGATTTATTAATTGAGTAAATAAGGATTTTATTTTTTTCGATCCTTAATACTTTTTTGGAGCTTAAAAATGAATTTAGATTATGAATAAGTTTCCAAGGAGTGCTTATGTGCACATTCCTTTTTGCCACAGAAGGTGTTTTTATTGTGATTTTGCAGTTATTCCGCTAGGAAACGAAGTTGAAACTTTAAAAGGTTATGGAAGCAAAACAGTTCAAGAGTATTTGCGATTTTTATATAAAGAAATATTGTCAATTAAGCATAAATCACCTCTATCGACAATTTATATAGGAGGTGGTACGCCATCAATTTTAGATCCTGACCAAATCAAAGAATTAGTTGATCTTTTTAAAGAAAATTATGGAATTGACTATGGTGCTGAAATCACTATGGAGGTAGATCCAGCAAGTTTTACTCAAGATGATCTTTTAGGATTCATAAATGCAGGGATAAATAGATTTAGTCTTGGAGTACAAAGTTTTAATAATCAGATACTTCAAAAGTCGGGAAGGCGTCATTTGAAAGAAGATGCAGAGAAATCTTGTTTATGGTTGAAGAGAGAATATGATTCTGGGTTAATAAAAAGCTGGAGTTTAGACTTAATTCAAAACTTGCCATTAAGTGGATTTAAAGAATGGCAAGATGACTTAAAAAAAGCAATTACATTTTCACCACCTCATCTATCTATTTACGATTTAAATATTGAAAATGGCACTGTTTTTAAAAAATTAATTAATTTAGGCAAATTAAAACTCCCAAGTGATGAAGAAGCTTTTAGGAATAGTGAATCAACCCATTTAATTTTAAAAAAGTCAGGGTATTCAAGATATGAAATCTCAAACTATTGCCTTCCGAGACATCAGTCGAGACATAATAGAGTTTATTGGAGTGGTTTAGGCTGGTGGAGCTTTGGTCAAGGTTCCACTAGTTCACCTTGGGGGGAAAAGTTTACTCGACCAAGAGTTAGTAAAGAATATAAAGAATGGGTAACTAGACAAGAGGAATTTAATTTAGATTCATCCCTAACTAATAAGGAGTTTATTTATAAAGAACTTGATGAGAAAATAATGTTGGGATTAAGACTCAAAGAGGGAGTAGATATCAAAGAAGTGTTTAAAGAACAAAACTGGGAAAACAAAAAATTTGAAAGCAACTTCAGTAAATTGGTTGAAGAATGGGAAAGATTTCTTGAAAGTGGACTATTAGTAAGAAAGGGGAATAGATTTTTTTTAAGTGAGCCTAATGGCATGGAACTTAGTAATCAAGTTCTTGTTTCTATGTTTAAGTGGTGGGATGAGATTAACTAAGTCTTTCAGAGTCTACCCATTCTTTTAATTTATCCTTAAATAATTTCTTTCCTTGGATAATTGGTTGGCAAAATGGGGGTTGATCATCATTGAGGCCTAACAAATCTGCAGTAACTCTTACTTGCCCATCGCAATAGTTGCCTGCGCCGATACCTATTGTGGGAATTGTTAAGGAATTTTGTATTTCTTTAGCAAGCAAATCAGGAATATGTTCAAGAACTATCGAAAAACATCCTAATTCTTCAAGAATTGAAGCCTCTTTCTTAATTTTTTCTTGGCTTGCTAAGCTTTCTCCTTGTTTTCTTAATCCAATATTTAGATAGCTTTGTGGTGTAAGACCTATATGACCCATAACAGGGATTCCCATTCTTATTAATCTTGAAATAACTTTTTGTATTTCTGGTTCAGCTCCTTCCACTTTTACAGCTTTTGCATAAGTGCTCTGAATGATTTTCCCTGCATACTCAACGGCCTTATCCTCACCACATTGGTAAGTCAGAAAAGGCATATCTGATACGACTAGAGGTTGTTCCTCAATTTTTTTCTTAAATCCTCTTGAAACAGCATTTGTATGATAAATTATGTTTTCTAAAGTTATTGGCAATGTGGATTTGTATCCTAAGCAGACCATTGCTAATGAATCTCCTACTAGTACGAGATCAACATTTGCTTGTTCTGCAATAGATCCTGATATGGAGTCCCAAGCAGTTAGTGCAATGATTTTGCGAGATTTTTTTTTATAATTAACTAGGTCTGAAGGTAACATAATAAATTTATGTATCTTTTTTAATCAAGAATTGCTAGTATGATTTTGACTCGGCCTTTCGCGGTTTTAACGCCTAAACCTGGTCAGGACCGGAAGGTAGCAGCCACAAGGGATGCTTGAGGCAGGCGAGATAACCGAGTCACTCTATTTTACCTTTTAACTTATATCTTTTTTATTTTGCCTTAATCTCAAAAACTCAGGAATACTGGCTCCAGATTCTTTATTGTCTGAATAATTATATAAGGGTTGATTAGATAATCTGTTTTTTATTCTTTGCTGGTTTAATGGTTGGGTTGTTTCAAATCCTGTAGCTATTACAGTAACTTGTATCTCCCCTTCCATTGCTTCATCGACCACTGCACCAACAATAATATTTGCTTCTTGATCAACAACATCATAAATAATTTCAGATGCAGAGGTCATGTCTTCTAAAGTCATGTCTTTGCCTCCAGTAATATTTATAACGCAGCCTTTAGCTCCATCAATTCTTGCTGCTTCTAATAAAGGACTATTCATTGCTGCCTGTGCTGCCTCTATAGCTCTCGATCTGCCTGAACCTATACCTATGCCTAGAAGTGCAGTGCCAGCTTCAGTCATTACTGATCTAACGTCTGCAAAATCAACATTAACTAATCCCGGACAAGTAATTATGTCACTAATGCCTTTGACTCCCATCCTTAGAACATCATCAGCATTCCTAAATGCTTCTTGAAGAGGAGCTCCTGCTATAACGTCTTTTAATCGGTCATTTGGGATAACTATAAGAGTATCAACGTTTTCAGCTAGTCTTGCGATCCCCTCCTCTGCTTGACGCATTCTTCTTTTTCCTTCGAAAGAAAATGGTTTGGTTACTATACCTACTGTTAGAGCTCCACTTTGCTTAGCTACTTCTGCAACAACGGGAGCAGCACCTGTACCAGTTCCTCCACCCATTCCAGCGGCTATAAAAACTAGATCGGATCCCTCTAAAGCTTGTTGAAGATCTTCTTTGGATTCTTCAGCTGCTTTTTGCCCAATACTTGGATTCCCGCCTGCACCTAAACCTCTAGTGAGGTTTTGTCCAAGTTGAACTCTACTTTCTGCAGAAGATTGTAGTAGGGCTTGTGCATCGGTATTGAGGACTCTAAATGAAACACCTTCTAAATCACTGTTTATCATTCTATTGACTGCATTACTACCACCACCACCTACACCAATAACTTCTATTTTGGCATTTTGGCTTGGAAGGATTTCTCTCGATTGATCAAAGTTTGGATTGTTACCGAAGCTCATCTCTTAATAGGAATCTTTTACTAGTATTGGGTGCATTATGAACTTACTGCGCTCATATGTAGGAATTTGTTGAGGAAAATCCTAAAAATATTTATTTATTAAATATTTTGTTTTGAATGCAAAACCCATATCAACACTACAATAATTAAAAAAAATTACTCAAAATCCTTTTTCAAATATTAGGGTTTGAACACTTTTATTTTTGGTTTATCTGGATTAGTAAGATCAATATTATGTATTTTTTTTGAAAAGCTATTTTTCTTAAATTCATTTTTAAGATAATTGATTTTTTGAAATTGATTGTTGATTAGATTTGGCTTAAATCCTAAGAATATTGTTTTTAAATCTTTTTCCTCAACAGTTAGAAACCCATCGGATGAAAAAGTTATTTTAACTATCTCTAATTCATAATTATCTATAGCAATAAAAATTTCAGATAATATTTTTTTAAATTTTTCTTTCCACCCAAAAACTTTTATGGTTAATTTATTCATATTTTTTTCATCCATATTTTGTTCATTTATAAAAACTCCATCTTTATCAATGAAGCCTAATATTTTTTCGTCGTTATATATTCTCTCACCGTAAGCTATTGGAGTTCTTGAATTAATATGAACTCTCAAACCAAAAGGAAATAGTTCTCTGTTTACCGAAACATTCTTGAGAGATAAATTTTGTTTTAACTCTTTTTCTAGCAAATTAGTTTCAACAAAAATTAATCGGATAGGAAAATTTAAAGATGAATTTTTTATCACATCTTTCTGCGAAAATAATTCACTACCAGAAATCCTAATGTCCTGAGTATCAACTTTTTTGAGAGTTTTTATGCTTAATAAGCTTGTTAACAATAAAAATGGAATTATAAAAATAAAGCTTCTATTTTTGATTTCTTTTTTGTTTTTCACAAATCACATCTAGCTTTTTCCATCAGTTGGTCCATCCATTCTCTCGCTTGCTCTGCATCTGAAAATGGTACATCCATCTCTTTCCCATCCCCTACTAATCTCAACCTGCACTTACCTTGAGATTCACTTGTTAGAGGAGCTTCACCTGAAGTTAGTGCCATTAATTCAACTAATTCCAGTTTCTTGATCGTAAAACAATCTTTTTCTTCAAATTTACCAGCTTCAAATGCGCTCCACTTTAACTCCCCATTTTTTAAAGACGCTGCACCTGAACTATCTAACTTACACAGTTCAGAATCACTAGCCCAACTTCTAAAAAGATTTTGCCTTCTTCTTTCTAACCATCCAAGTGCAGTTAATAAAATGAAAATTAAAAGTAATGGTAACCAAAGAAGTCCATGCAACATTTGATTTAAATTACAAATCTAAAGATATATCTACCAGTTTAGCCACAAGTTGTTCAATTTTTAAACCTGAAGCTTCCCAAAGCATTGGAAACATACTGTTTTTTGTAAAACCAGGAATTGTATTGATTTCATTTAGTAAAATTTTATTTGAAGATTTTTCTAAAAAGAAATCTACTCTTGCAAAACCGAAAATATTTAGTGCTCTACAACTTTTAATAGCAATTTCTTTAATTTCTTTTGTGATTTTAGAATCTATTTCGGCTGGGATAATTATTTTATTATTTGAGTGATATTTTGAATCGTAATCATACCAATCACTTTCGTAATTTACCTCGCCGATCTCGGATGTTAGGAGTTGAGAATTACCAATTATTCCGCATTCAATTTCCCTGACCTCTAAACCTTCCTCTATTAAGATTCTTGGATCTATTTCCCGAGCATTTTCTAATGCTAATAATATTTCCGATTCATTTTTGACTTTGGAAATGCCAAGAGATGATCCAGAGTTCGATGGTTTAACAAAAACAGGAAATTTTAATTTTTTTAAAATTTCATTAATTATTCTATTTTTTACATGCTTATCGTTGAGATCTTCATTTTGAAAAACTAGATAATTAACTTGTGGAAGTTTAAGATTTGAGAAAATTGTTTTCATCAATATTTTATCCATTCCAAGTGCAGAGCCAATAATTCCGCACCCGACTAAAGGTTTCTTTGTAAATCTAATTAAGCCATGAATTGATCCGTCTTCACCATTAAATCCATGCAAAAGAGGAAACCAAACATCAATATTTTGAAATTCAATTCCTTCAAGGAAGTTAATTTTTTCTTGATTACAAATATCTTGTTTTTTTGTTTTATAGTTTTCTATTTCACCAATTAGGATTTTTTCTGAAATATCACTATCAAGCCAATCTCCATATTTGTTTATGTAAAAGGCTTTAACTATAAAGCGTTTTTTGTTTATTTCTGAATTAAATGCTTTAAAAACTGTTTTTGCAGAAGATATCGATATTTCGTGTTCATTGGAATTCCCACCATATATTAAACCAATACATTTTTTCTTTACCCCGATCATTTAGAAAAGAAATTATAAATAAAGTTCGCCTGTTAAAGAAAAAGGTCTTGCTTCATTTATTTTGACATCTATCTCATCTCCCAATTCGAAATTAAAGTTAATGTTTTTTGGAATCTCTACGAAAGTTAATCTATTTGTTCTAGTTCTTCCCATAATTTGCGAGGAATTTTTTGGATTTAAACCCTCAATTAAAACGCTTTCGATATTATTTATATATCTTTGATTTCTACTCTTAGCAGTTCTCTCGACCAAATCATTAATTTCGTGCAATCTAGCTTTTTTAACCTCTTCCGAAATTTGATTCGACCAAACTGCTGCAGGCGTATTTGGTCTTGGAGAGTATGCTGCTGTATTCACTTGATCAAAACCAATTTCTGATATTAACTTTAATGTATCTCGATATTGTTGTTCTGTTTCTCCTGGGAAAGCAACTATTGCGTCAGCTGTGATTGAGGCATCTGGCATTAATGATCTTATATTCTCGATAATATTTTTATATTTTTTTATAGTGTATCCTCTAGACATTTGTTTTAAAATTTCATCATTTCCACTTTGGAAGGGAATATGGAAATGTTCACAGACTTTATCAAGTTCATAACATGCTTTAATCAACCTTTTTGAAAAATATCTTGGATGACTAGTAGCAAATCTTATCCTGCTAATTCCTTTAACATCATGAATGTAATACAAAAGATCAGTTAAAGTGTTTTCTTTTCTTCCTTCTTTTGTAGTTCCTGGGAGGTCTCTACCATAAGCATCAATATTCTGACCCAAAAGAGTAATTTCTTTAAAATTATCATCTGCTAATTTCTGGATCTCACTTTTTATCGCAGTTGGATATCTTGATTGCTCTTTCCCTCTAACAGAGGGGACTACACAGTATGAACATCTTTCATTACATCCATAAATGATATTAACCCAGCCACAAATAGAGCTTTCTCTTCTTGCATTTGTTATATCTTCAGAAATAAAGGTTTCTTCTGTCGCAGCAACTTGATTACCTAAATCTACTTTCTCCAGAAGATTCTCTAGATTATTTACGTGTTGAGGCCCCATAACCAGATCAAGTTCTGGGACTCTTCTTAGTAAGGACTCTCCCTCTTGCTGAGCAAGGCAACCTGCCACAACAAGTTTTAAACTAGGTGTATTGTGCTTTCTTTTTGCTTGTCTTCCTAAAAAGCTATAAACTTTTTGCTCCGCATTTTCTCTGATCGTGCATGTGTTGTATAAGACCAAATCGGCATTTAATTCATTATCTGCTCTGGTATATCCCATTTTCTCTAATGTCCCAGCCATTCTCTCAGAATCAGCCTTGTTCATTTGGCATCCAAATGTGGTTATCCAATATCTTCCAGTAGTTGAATTCTTTTGAATTTTTTTTTCGTCTGGTTTTGTTTTTGTTAGCACTTTGCTAGGAATTTTTGATGATTCTTTAATTCAAAATTACAAGTTAAATAATTTTGCTGCAATTTTTTTGAGGGCGAGCGAGGGGATTCGAACCCCCGAATAGCGGCGCCACAAGCCGCTGCCTTAACCACTTGGCGACGCCCGCCTCACATTTATAAATTTAACAACTCAAGGGTAATTTTTCATAGTTATTTTTATCTTTAGGCGAAATTTGAATTATTTTCTAATTCAGTAAAGTTTTCTTATGATTTAAAATATAAGAAAATTTAAAAAATTGAGTAATTCTGGCACAGCTGAGGTTCTTATTCCCAGAAGCCTTTGTTTAATAGAAGATATAGATAACCTCATTATTGATATAGAGGATTTATGTTCAGTTTCCATTAGTTGGGAGGATGGATTTGTTTCTGAGTTAAAGCCTTTAAAAAATAAAGTTACAAAACCAAAAAATATTTTATTCCCAAGATTTGTTGAAACGCATTCGCATTTTGATAAATCATTTATATGGGAAGACTTTCCTAATTTGAAATCAAACTATGGAGGGGCATTATCAGTAAATCTTGAAGAACATAAAACTAGAACTACAGATAAGGTTCTTGAAAGAGTTGAGAAATCATTAAAACTTGCCATACAAAATGGATACCGAGCTATTAGAAGTCATATTGATACATACGAAAGTCAATCTATTGATATTTGGATAGAACTTTTTAAATTACAAAAAAAATTATCATCTGAGTTGACTTTACAATTTGTTGCTCTAGCTCCATTGGAATTTTGGGATACAACTAATGGAGAAGATTTGGCAAAAATATTTTCCTCTAGTGGAGGTATTTTAGGAGGTGTTATTGTTCCTCCTTTCAATAAAAAAGATACAAGCAAATTTCTCGCAAAGATGCTTCTTCTAGCTAGTAAATATAAATTAGAAGTTGATTTGCATATAGACGAATCTATCATTAAGCCTGGAGCAGGAATAAAAGTTTTATTAGAAACAATCGAAAATTTAAATATTCATAGTATTCCTATCACTTGTAGTCATTTGAGTAGTCTTATTTCTCTAAGTCATAGAGAGATTTTAAATTTAGGAGAAAAAATGGCTGAGAAAAATATTAAGGTTATTGCTCTACCCTTAACAAATTTTTGGCTGCTCAATCGAAGTAATAAAACAACATCATTAAAAAGACCAGTTGCGCCAATAAAGCAATTACAAAAATCACATGTTGATGTATCTCTGGGTAGTGATAATGTTCAAGACCCTTGGTATCCATTTGGTAATTTTGATCCTTTTTATATGTTGTCTTGCTCGATACCTATGCTTCAACTAAATCCCTGGGAGAGAATGACTCTATCTTCTATTTTTTTAGCTCCAAGCAGATTATTAAATTTAAAATGGGATGGCATAATTAAAAAGGGATGTCCTGCTGACTTTGTGATTTTAGATGCACAAAGATGGGCAGATGTTTTTTCGACTACTTTAAAGAGAAAAGTGTATATAAAAGGCGATTTATATTGCTAATCGACTAGTTTATATATAAGAGAAGAAATTTTATTAATGACATTAAATAGTCTTAAATTTTTAAACAAAATTAGGGAAGTCAAAAACTTAGAGATTATTGAAAGCCATTCCGACGTAAAAAGACTTTCAAAAGATTTTTATAATTACTCTCCAATCCTTACTAAAAAATTAGACGATTGTATAGCTGATTTGGTTGTAAAACCTTGTGATCATAACGCGGTGAAGAAAGTAGCAGAAATTTGTTGGGAATTTTCTATCCCTCTTACTTTAAGGGGTTCAGGTACAGGCAATTATGGACAAGCTGTTCCTTTGTTTAAAGGAGTTGTAATGCAGATGAGTCACTTTAATAAGCTAGAAGAATTTGATCCGGATACAGGTTTTGTGAAAGTACAGTCTGGATGTGTCATGGGAGATTTGAATAAAAAACTAGAAAAATATGGAAGGGAATTAAGGTTGCTTCCAAGTACTTGGAAAACAGCTACCATTGGAGGTTTTATTGCAGGTGGATCAGGAGGTATTGGGTCCATTAGGTGGGGATTTTTAAGAGATCCAGGTAATCTTATTGGTTTAGAGGCAGTGACTATGAATGAAAAATCTGTATTATTAAAATTTGATGCTGAAGAATCCGAACCTCTTAATCATGCTTATGGGACTAATGGAATAATAACTTCTTTATTACTTGCTACTGATATCAAACGTAAGTGGTATTCAATAGTTATCGACTGTATTGAATTTGAAAAAACAGTAGAAATATTAAAAACTCTTACCAGCGCAGCAATTGATCTGAAACTAGGAGCAATTCTTGAAGACGAAATTGTAGATCAAATGCCAAAATGGTTTAAAAGTAATTCTAGAAGTCACAAGATATTAATTCAATCTACTCTTGGAGGAACAAAAACTATCGAGCTAATTTGTAAAAAATTCAAAGTTGAATCTACCCTCCTAGGGGAAGAAGAAAAACTCGTTAATGGAATTTCCGAAGTAGTATGGAATCATACCACTCTTCATATGAGATCTAGAGATAAAAATTGGACGTATTTACAGATGCTTTTGCCACTTAATAATGAACTAGAGTTGATTAATTTTTTGAGAAAAAAATGGGGTAGAAAAGTTCTTTGGCATTTAGAGGCAGTTTCTCAACAAGGTTCACCGCGATTAGCGGCTTTGCCGGTATTAAAGTGGAATGGGATAGAAGAATTAAATCAAATAATGGAAGATTGTAAAAAACTTGGGGCGTTTATTTTTAATCCCCATGTCTTAACTGTCGAAGGCGGAGGCCTAGGAGTGGTTGACGCAGATCAAGTAAAAGCGAAATTAAAATTTGATCCTAAAGGGCTTTTAAATCCAGGAAAATTGGAAGGTTGGGAAGTAAAGGAACAATTTAATATTTAACATTTCTGCTTATTTGTAAATTTAATAAATTCAGCAACTAAAAAAATAGAACCTGTTACAACGGGATGATTAGGTGGCCATTTTTCTAGGGAAAATAAATAATCAATGGCAAGTTCAAATGTTTTAAATTCAATTGTTTCTTGAAAGTCAATTTCTTTAATCTGAGAGAGATCATTTAATTGCCAGCTAGGTTGGTTTGGAACTGGAACAAGAAATAAGTGATCATTTTTCTTTAAAAGTGTTTTTAATATTGCGTAAATATCTTTTTGTCTTTGGACACCTAAAATCCAATAAATTCCTTTATCTTCATTCTCCCAACCGCTTCGCTCCTTAGAGAGTGCTTTTGCAGCAGGATAATTATGCGCACAATCTACAAGAATTTCTTTGTTCATACAATTTATTATTTCTAGCCTTCCGTTCCAAGCTGTATTTTTAAGACCTTCAGATATGTGTTTTTCTTTAATATTAAATCCAAAATTATTCAGTGCTTCAATTGCTCCGACAGCTACTGAAGCATTTTGTTTTTGAAAAATTCCCTTTAATCCAAGCTCATAGCTGTTTGAAATTGAATCTTTCCAGATAATTTCTGCTCCAACCTCTTTAACTTTTTTGGTTATTAAATTTTCAACTTGACTGTTTTGTTTGCATGAAATGACAATTGAGTTCTTTTCAATAACTGCTAATTTTTCTCTGGCAATTTTTTCAATCGTATCTCCAAGAAATTCTTTATGGTCTAAGCCAATATTCCCAATAGCAATTATCGGTCTAGATTTATGGGCTGTTGTCGCGTCTAATCTTCCCCCTAAGCCAGCTTCAAGAATGAGCAATTCAACTTTTTTATTGTCAAAATAACTTAGTGCGCAGCAAATTATTTTTTCAAAAGGAGTTAATTCAAATGTTGATAAATTTTTTTCTATTAATCTATAGATTTTTTCAAAATCAGTTTTGTTAATATTTTTTTTATTAACTCTAATCCTCTCGCATACGTCCAAAAGATGAGGGGATGTCGTTACACCAAAATTACTTTTAGCTTGAAAAAGTATACTTTCTAGATATGCCGCGATTGATCCTTTTCCATTGGTTCCAATAATTTGTATTGCGGGGATATACTTACAAGGATCACCAAGTTCTTGAAGTGCTTTTTTAATTCTTGATAAACCTAACTTGATATTATCCCTTTCATATTTAGGAGATAATAATTCAAAAGTTTTTAAATTTGCATTTTTCAAAATTTAAATTGCTATAACTCATCAAAAATTGAATTTAGCTTACCTAAAAGAATATTAATTTCTCTTCGAGAAATAACTAATGGTGGGACAATCCTTACAACATTTCCTCCTGCAGGAACTACCAGTAATCCTTTATCAAAAGCTTTTAATGTAATTTTTTTTGCATCAGTATAATCATCATTGATCACAAGACCTTGTATTAAACCTAAACCTCTTTTCCCGCTAATAATATTTGGAAATTTTTTTGACAATTCTTCAAACCCAGAACTTAATTGTTCCCCTCTGAGATAAACATTATTGATAATATTTCTTCTATTTATCTCTTCTAATACAGTTAGGGCAGCTTTACAAGCGAATGGGTTCCCTCCAAAAGTGCTAGCATGATCCCCTGGAGAAAAAATGTTGGCTTTTTCTTTTACCAATAATGCTCCAATTGCATGACCTCCTCCTAATCCTTTAGCAAGGGTGAATCCATCAGGTTCAATTCCTAAATTCTCATAACCCCACATTTTCCCAGTTCGACCTACCCCACTTTGGACCTCATCTAAAATGAGAAGTGAATTATGTTTATCACATATTTCTCTCAGGCTTTTAAAGAATATTTTACTTCCAGGAATTACACCGCCTTCGCCTTGTATTGGTTCAACTAAAACGCCGGAAATTTTTTGATCATTATTTTCACACTCTTCAAATAATTTTTTTACCGAATCAAAATTGTTAAATTTAAAAAATTTGAACCCTTGAATCATTGGTTCGAAACCTTTTTGATATTTTGGTTGTCCAGTGGCACTCAAGGCTGCAAGCGTCCTTCCATGGAAGCTGGATTCTGCTGCGAGAATAATTGATTCTTTACCTTTATTTGTTTTATTTCCATATTTTTTAATTAATTTAATTGCTGATTCATTTGCTTCCGCACCACTATTACAGAAGAAAACGCTTTTAGCACAACTCATATTCGTTAAAGTTCTGCTTAATTGTTCTTGTTCTTCAATGTTGTAGAGATTAGAAATGTGCTGAATCTTTTTTAATTGATTCGATAACTTTCTTCTTAAAACTCTGTCGCTATGTCCAAGACTACAAGTTGCTATACCAGCGACTGCATCAAGATACCTTTTACCTGTCTTGTCCCATAGCCAACAACCTTTTCCTTTTTTGAAAGATATATCGAATCGACTATAGGTATTCATTAAAGTGGGAGCGGTCGGACTTGAACCGACATACCCGAAGGTGCCGCATTTTGAGTGCGGTGCGTCTACCAATTCCACCACGCTCCCAAGGCTTTTGAAAAAATGAACTTTTTTATTATAACAAAAATCAACTTATTGACTATTGTTTTGGCCAAGGAACAGTTTCAAGATAACGTTTGTTAATAGTTAATCTTTTCGATAAAAAACATAGAATTATTTATTGCATTTGCTGACAAGAAATGAGAAAAAAAAGAAAATTTAAACATTTATGATACATTTTTGTGATTTAATACGCCCAAAAGTCTTTTTAAAAGGAGATAGCTTCATGATTAGTAATATTGTGTTATATTTAGTAAAAAAGTAAAATGTCTAAAACTCAAGCTAAAAAATTAACCTTTAAATTAGCACCTTATCTATTTATTGCCGTAACTATACTTACAACATTCGGATCTAATAGCGGAACTTGGGCATGAACGAATTCAAATTTAATGGTTTAAATAAAATTTGGTCTAATCGCTTTCTAGTTTTGTTTTTATTATTTTTGGGTTGTATTTCATTAATCAATATTGCTTACGTTTGAATCAACTTTCTTAGTTTTAAAAATATATTTGGAATAGACTAAGCTGCTTCGAGTTTTGAAAGTTTCTCAGATTTAGGTTCAATTTTAAATCCATCCTCCTCAAAGGTGTTTTTACTGATCTCTCTAATTATTTTTACACCTAAATTTTTTAGTTTTAATTCAAAATTTTCATAACCTCTATCTAAATGTTCTAATCCATAGAAATTACTACTACCTTTTGCGATGATTCCTGCAATTATTAATGCAGCTGATGACCTTAAATCTGAGCCAACTAAATTCATCCCATTAATTGTTTTAACACCATTGATGTGAGCTACGTTTTTGTTTAGTTTTATACTGGCGCCCATTTCATTAAGTAAATAAATATGATTCATTCTGTTTTCGAAAATTGTTTCAGTTATTTTTGATTCACCATTTGCGATTGTCATTAGAGTTGTAAATGGTGCCTGCAAATCAGTAGGAAAGCCTGGGAAAGGAGCTGTTTCAATATCTACTCCTTTAATCTCTTTACTCTTGATAGAAATCGAATTACCTTTAATAGTAATTTTACTCCCACTCTCTTGAAGCTTATTAGTGACAGCTTCAAGATGATGAGGGATTACTGGAGAAATTGTTATTGAAGAGGAAGTTGCAGCAGCAGCTATTAGAAAAGTTCCAGCCTCTATTCGGTCTGGAATTACTTTATGGGTACATCCGCCAAGCTTATTAACACCATCAATAATAATTGTTTTTTTACCGGAGTCATAAATTTTTGCCCCCATTTTATTAAGCATTTGGCATAAATCTTGAACTTCAGGCTCTCTAGCAGCATTTTCAATAGTAGTTCTTCCTTTGGCTAAAGATGCTGCCATTATTAAAGTTTCAGTCGCACCTACACTTGGACAATTTAATTTAATATGAGTGCCATGAAGTCTATTTTTATTCCCCCTTGTTTTTGCCTTTACAATTCCCTCTTCAATAATAATTTCTGCTCCTAGCGCGATTAATCCATTAATGTGCTCGTCTATTGGCCTTGAACCAATATTGCATCCACCTGGTAACGGTACTTGAGCTTCTCCAAATTTAGTTAATAGTGCACCTATACAAAAGAAACTAGCTCTTAATCCTTTAACAAGTTCATATGGAAGTTGTTTAATCGAAATATTTGTTGGATCTATTTCTAGTTGGTTGTTTTTACAAACTAAATTCACTCCTAAATTCTTTAAGATATTTCCCATCTTTTCAATATCAGTGAGAAAAGGTACATTTTCAAGAATTATTTTTTCATTAGTTAGCAATGATGAGGCTAATAAAACTAAGGCGGAATTTTTCGCACCACTTATTTCAACTATTCCATTTAACTTGCCTTGGCCAAGAATCTTTAAATTTTGCGATTTAAGATATGACTTCGTTTTGCTTCCGCAAATCATTAAGACTTAATTTATTAGATTCATCATGACAAACTAATAATATTAAGTCCACCCTATGTAACGTCATGAATATTAATTAAAAGTGAAAATGTATTTTTTGATTTCTTGGGAAATAAAAATTTAATAAATAATTGATCAAAATATTTATGTAATTAAAATATAATTGACAACAAATTTTTTAAAATAATCATAGAAAATACTTTTTTAAAAATAACTAGTAAAAACAATAATCTAGTTAAAAGATTTAGATCATTTAAAAGAGGATCATCTCCAAAAGATCAAGACTTTTTTTGCATAGAGGGTACACATCTCATTGAAGAATTGCTGAAGTCTGGAAAAAATCCCTCTAAGATTTTAGTTACCGAAAAATGGCTAAGAAAGAATCAAAATCTAAGCAAAAAATTTGATGAGTCATTAATAAATATCGTCTCAGGGGAAGTCTTGGCATCAGCGATTTCAACAATTAATCCAGATGGTATAGCAGCTTTAGTAGAGATTTCAGCAATACCTAATTATCAATTTAATAGAAAAGATGATTTTGTTCTTGTTCTCGACAGAATTCAAGATCCTGGGAATATGGGTAATCTATTTAGAACCGCTTTAGCTGCGGGTGTTAATGCAATTTTTTTAGCTGGAGGTGCGCACCCATTAGGCCAAAAGGTATTAAGAGCATCCTCAGGTGCTGTTTTTCATCTGCCATTTTTAAGATTTGATGGCATTGAAGAAGAAATATTAAATTCTTTACTTAGGTCTTTGTCTGAATTATCAAATGTAGGATTTAAGATTTTCTCTACTAGTAGCCATAATGAGAGTTCAAAAAAACCTTCAAAACCTTACTGGGAAGTTGATTGGTCTAGACGCACAGCATTAATTTTGGGTAATGAAGGTCAAGGTATTCATAAAAAAATTCAAGAAGCTTTTAATGAAACAATTACAATTCCGCATAGTGAGATTGTAGAATCATTGAATGTGGCTTGTGTTGCAGTTCCGTTATTACTAGAACGAAAAAGAGTCGCATACACCTCTAAATAAATAAATAAAAAGTGACTGATTCAAGTTTTGATTTTGATTTAATCGTAATAGGAGCAGGATATGGAGGTTTTGATGCCGCTAAACATGCTGCTGGTAAGGGACTGAAAGTCGCAATAGTAGAATCTTCTGATATGGGAGGCACTTGTGTTAACAAGGGTTGTGTTCCATCTAAAGCTCTTTTGGCTGCAAGTGGCAAAGTTAGAGAAATAGCTAATTATGAACATTTAGCTAAATTTGGTATACATGCTTCACCAGTAAGGTTCGAGAGATCAAAAATTGCAGATCATGCAAATAATTTAGTTTTAAATGTTAGAGAAAATTTAACAAAAACTCTTAAAAGGAGTGGAGTTGAAATACTTTTGGGAATTGGAAGAATTGAAGGAAATCAAAAAGTAGGTGTAAGAGATAAAAACGGAATTGATAAAATTTTCACATGTAAGAATATTGTTATAGCAACTGGCTCTTCTCCTTTTGTGCCCCGTGGAATAACTTTGGATAATAGGACCGTATTTACTAGCGATGATGCGGTTAAACTTGAGTGGCTTCCAAGATGGATAGCAATTATTGGAAGCGGATATATAGGTCTAGAATTTGCTGATGTTTATACCGCGCTTGGTTGTGAAGTTACTATGATCGAGGCTTTGGAGAATATTATGCCAACATTTGATCCAGACATCACTAAAATTGCTAAGAAGAATCTTATTCAAGCAAGAGATATAGACACAAAATCAAATGTCTTTGCGACAAAAATAACACCTGGATGCCCTGTAAAAATAGAACTGACTGATGCAAAATCTAAGGAAGTTGTAGAAACTTTAGAAGTTGACGCTGTACTAGTGGCAACTGGCAGAAGTCCTAATAGTAATAACTTAAATATTGAGTCGGTTGGTATCGAAACAGTAAAAGGTTTCATTCCTGTAGATGATCAAATGAGAGTTAAGAATGGTGATGAAATAATACCTAACATTTGGGCTGTTGGAGATGTAACGGGCAAACTAATGCTTGCCCATACAGCTGCAGCGCAGGGTACTATTGCTGTTGATAATATTTGCGGTGGTAATGTTGAAATTAACTATAAAAGTATCCCCGCAGCAACCTTTACTCACCCAGAGATAAGTTCAGTTGGTCTCTCTGAAGTTGAAGCTAAAGAGATATCTACAAAAGAAAATTTTACTTTGGGAGTTGTCAAAAGTTTCTTTAAGGCTAATTCAAAAGCATTGGCTGAATTAGAGAGTGATGGATTGCTAAAGTTGATTTTCAACAAAGATAATGGGAAAGTATTAGGGGCTCATATTTTTGGGTTACATGCAGCTGATTTAATTCAAGAAATTTCGAACGCTATTTCAAGGAACCAAGATGTAATTGAATTATCTAAAGAAGTTCATACTCATCCTACTCTTAGTGAAGTAGTCGAGGTCGCATATAAACAGGCGGCTTCTCAAATAAAATAATATCTAAAATTAATGGAGATAAGACGCAGGCCACCAAATCCAACAGTAAGGGTAGAAAATTTAGAATATGCTGTACCTCATAGAGAAGCACAAGCAAAAAACATTCTGGAAGAAATTGTATGGCACAAGGATATTGAGATTAAGAATTTTAAAAAAATAGTCTCTTTAGAAGATCTCATCAAAAAGATTAAAAAACTTCCTGCTCCCAAAGATTTTTACAAAAATATCTTGGAGTCAAAAATAAAACCAGGAGTTATTGCTGAAATAAAAAAAGCTAGTCCGAGTAAAGGCGTTATTAGAAAAGATTTTAACCCTGAAAACATAGCAATTTGTTATGAAGGATTAGGTGCATCATGTATCTCAGTACTTACCGATAAAAGGTTTTTTCAAGGTAGTTATGAAATACTCGAAGCTGTAAGGAAATCAACTAATCTCCCTCTACTCTGCAAAGATTTTATTATTTCTGGTTATCAGATTTATAAAGCAAGGGTATCTGGCGCTGATGCAATATTATTAATCGCTGCGATTTTAAGTGATGATGATTTAATTTATTTAAAGAAAATAGCTGATAATTTAAAGATGAGTGTTCTTGTTGAAGTCCATAACTCTGATGAATTAGAAAGGATTTTAAAGTTAAAATCTTTTAATTTGATTGGAATAAATAATAGGGACTTAAAGACTTTTAAAACGGATTTAAAAACATCAAAAGAATTGATGCATACGTATGCAGATATATTTTTAAAACAAAATATTATTCCCATAAGTGAATCTGGAATTAATTGTGCCGAAGATTTAGAATCGCTTAGATCTATTGGAATCATGGGAGTATTAATTGGTGAAACTTTTATGAGAGAAACTGATATTGAACAATCGTTCAAGAAATTATTTAACTCAATTTAATATTGACTTCAAATCGTGCTATAAAATTTAATAAACAGAGTTGTACTGAATATATATGCAGGCTGTAATTTTAACAGGTATAGTCGCAGGATTTGTGCATGTAGTTAGTGGCGCTGATCATCTAATTGCAATGGCTCCAGCAGCGATTAATAATCCCCAAAAAGCTCTTAAAAATAGTTTCTCATGGGGCTTGGGACATTCTTCAGGAGTCCTCTTGTTAGCTTTTCTTGCGATTTTTATTAAGGATATTACGCCATTAAACAAATTTTCTATTATTGCCGAATTCCTAGTTGGAATTTCACTTCTAATTGTTGGAGTATTTGCTATAAAAAATTCTTTTCAATTAAGTATACACTCGCATTCCCATAAGCATGAGAATGGAATTGCCCACCGCCACTTTCACTTTCATGTTAAGGAACAAAAAAATAACAATAAGCACTCACATGCTTTAACTGGTTTAGGCTTGATACACGGTATAGCTGGAGGTTCACATTTTCTTGCAGTTCTTCCTGCTTTAGCATTACCTTTAACAAGTGCTTGCTTATATTTGATTTCATATTTGATTGGTTCACTCATAAGTATGAATCTTTTTACTTGTTTAATATCTTTTACTACCTTTAAAGCAAATCAAAAATTTATTAAAAGATTAATAGCTGTAGCAGGAGGGCTTTCGTTTTCTTTAGGATTATTTTGGATTCAAAGAAGTGCTTCTGTTTTTTTGAACTAAAAAATTTTTTAATTTAGGAATAATTAATTTAGAGGTGACAATTCCAATTATTTTTTCGTTATTGATTAATCCAAATTTATTACTACCTTCGCTAAATTCATTATTGTCGCCAATAACCTCAACGTTATTTTGATTTACTGAATTTATCCTTTTTATTAGGTTTTTATTTTTAATTGGATGATTAAAAATAACTATTTGTCGATTTTTAAGTATTGATTTATTCTTTTTATATTTTTTAAAAAATACAATATCACCTTCTTTTAGGTAAGGAAACATCGATTCACCACTAATAATCGCGGTTTTTCTTAAACCTAAAAAAAATAAAATAAAATCAAAAAAACTTTTGAAAATAACTCTGATTAACTAGCTTTTACAAAAGCGTCTGATCTTCCTTTTGAAGCCCAGAAAATATTATGAATTTTTTCTACATAACTCAAGAGTTCTTCAGCTTGGGCTAAGTCAATATTAACTTTGCATGCACTGCATAATTTGGCCGCCTTCCAAATGGTTTCATGTAAGTCTGGATAAGTTTCTAAGTGAACTGGTTTAAAGTAATCTGTCCACAAAATTAAAATCTCTTTCTTTGTTTCTTTTGCTTGCTCTTCTTTTACTGCAACATATCTAGAAAATGTATTACTGTATGCAGCCCACTCTGCTGAATCAGTGCTAGAAGGAGCTTCTAATGCAATAAGTTTTTTTGTCATTGATAAAACTGCTTCAGCTGCAACTCTCGTAGATGCTGGGTCGTAAACACCACAAGGACCATCGCAGTGAGCATGGACTGTCATTGGTGATTTTTTATCTAGAAAAGAATTGATGAATTTACTTAACATTTCAAATATTTGGTGTTGTATATATATTACTTGGAGATTAACTAAATTGAAAAGTCTTAGATATTTTTCTTACTTAATTTAATTGACTTTTAATAATTCAACTTCAAATATTAAAGTCGCATTAGCAGGTATTACATTTCCAGCTCCTCTTGATCCGTATCCAAGTTCCGGAGGTATTGTTA
Source organism: uncultured Prochlorococcus sp. (assembly GCA_902525585.1). Taxonomy (GTDB): domain Bacteria; phylum Cyanobacteriota; class Cyanobacteriia; order PCC-6307; family Cyanobiaceae; genus Prochlorococcus_A. The sequence continues at coordinate 25,089 of CABZHQ010000019.1, forward strand.
ATTTTCTTTTGCCTCCAACTTTCATGCCTGCTACACCTTCGTCCCAACCTTTTATTACTCGTCCAGCACCCAAGGGAAAGCTGAATGGGGCTCTGCCGATACTGGTATCAAATTGTGTCCCGTCTTCTAGTGTTCCTGTGTAATTTACAGTAACTGTTTGCCCAGCACTAGCCTCATCTCCTTCCCCGTTTACGATATCTGCAATAATTAGACCACTTTCTGTAGTCCTTGAATTGTTGTCTGGTGGTGTTTCTTCTGCCATAGCGAAAAGTATAGGATTTGGATCTGATGGGTCTAGTTCAAATAAATTATTATTTGAGACATTTGATGATTTTGCAACAGGTGTTCTTTGAACTGACTGAGTTTCTGATTCAGCTGCATTAACAACTTGAGGTGAATTAAATTGACTGAAAAGAGTTAACGAAACACAAAAAACAAAAACTGCAAAACTAATAAAAACTTCTTTCACTTAAATTTTGAAAGTTACTATAGTTTAGTCTACAGAATAAAGATACAATAAACGGGTGATTATAAATTTAATTTCGTAATTTTAGATTGTTAATCCCAACTCAAATTAAAAGTCTAAGACAATATTTCTACCCTTGTTTAGGAGGGATTTTAGGAGGAATTTCAGTTTCATCTAATTTTTGGCTGATTTTTATGCCGATATCATTATTTATATTATGGAAGAAGAGTGAAAGGAGAATAGCAAATTTTTGTTGGGGTTTTTTCTTTATCTTGATAAGTCATTCTTGGCTTTATGATCTTCATCCATTGACATGGCTTGGGTTTTCATGGCTTGCAAGTTTAATTATTGCCATTTTAATATTATTATTTTGCGCTTTTTTGGGTGGGATATTAGTTTATTTATGGGGATTGCTAGTTGAAATTATTCTCTGGAAAGAGGATGTTTTCAAAATGAAAATATTATCTTTAACAGTAAAAGTATTTTTTTTATCTTTGACTTGGGGTATTGGTGAATTGATACTTTCTCAAACACCTTTTTTTTGGATAGGTTTAGGAGAGAGTCTTATCCCAGGTGATATTTATCTTGCTGGTTTGGCAAGATGGATTGGTGCAAGTGGTTTATGCGTATTACAAATATTTATTGGATTTTGGATTTTTTATATTCAAGGTAGATGGGAAAGAAAACTTTACTTTAAAAGAATATTTCTTTTGGGACTTTTGGTTTTTATTTTCTTACATTTATTTGGAGGTTTAACAACTCCAATAAAAAGAAATTATGAATATCCAGTAGCTATTTGGCAAACTAATATACCAACAAGAGAAAAATTAAAAATAAATGATGAATTTATTGAAGAAAAGCTATCTATCGCCCAGAAATATGCTTTATCAAACAAAGCGAAACTTCATGTTGCTCCTGAAGGAACTCTATCTAATAATTTTTATTTTTCTAAAGGCATTAAAGTTAATACCTTGTTAGGAGGTTTCAGAAATTCAAATAATGAGTTAAGAAGTTCTTTACTCGGATTTCAAATTGGAGATAAATCTTTTACCTCATTTATAGATAAAAATAGACTTGTTCCAATTGGTGAAAAAATACCTAGATTTCTAGATAGTTCTTCAAGAGGATTATCTGCAGTAGGAGGAATTCAACCAGGCTCTGATTCAAGATTTTTTGATCCTAAATTTACACCCCCACTAGCAGTAGCTATATGTTACGAAATTAGTGATGGACTAGAAATAAGAAAGGCTATTAATAGCGGTGCAAAACTAATAATAACTGCAGCAAATTTAGATCCATATCCAGCTAAGCTTTATAATCAATTCCTATCTTTGGCTAGATTAAGAAGTATTGAAAATAAGAAAAATAATTTACTAGTATCAAATACCGGCCCTTCGGGCTTAGTTCAAGATGATGGAAAAATAATTAAACTTTTAGATTATGATGTTGAGCAAAATGAAATAGTGTTCCCTAATTTTTCATCCGAAAAGACTTTCTATACAAAATTTGGAGATAAACCTATTTTGTTTTTGTTTATATTGTTTATGGGATTAAATTTGTTTTGGAAAATTAACTAATTAATCCACCACCTAATAAAATTTCTCCTCTATAAAAAACTGCAGCTTGTCCGGGCGTTACCGAACTTTGACTTTCTTCAAAAATTAATTTAAAAGTTGTAATTGTATTATCTAAATTTTTCAAAGGTATTAATGTACCTTTTACTGGATTACTTCTATATCTGATTTGTGCTTCTACTTCTATCTCTTGCTCAGGTTCTTCGATTGAAACCCAGTTAACCTTACTAATTATTGCTTCTTTATTAAATAGATCACTTTTATCTGCTACATAAACTATGTTTTTTACCCTGTCTAAACTTTTTACATATAGTGGTTCCGGCCAAGCAATTCCCAACCCTTTTCTCTGACCTACAGTAAAGTGCTGAATTCCATTGTGCGTCCCAAGGACTTTTCCATTTATATGAATAATTTTTCCTTCTTTGGGTTCTATGTGTTTGTCGATAAATATCTGCATTGATCCATAATGCTCAACTAAACATAAATCTTGACTTTCTGGTTTTTGAGCAGTTCTAAGGCCTAATCTGAGGGCTTCCCTTCTTGTTTCTTCTTTTTTCATTTCACCAAGAGGAAATTCTAATCTGCTTAGTACTTCTTGAGAAAGAGAATAAAGAAAATAACTTTGGTCTTTGCTTTCGTCAGCACCTCTAAGAAGAAGGAATTCCTTAAATACAAGGCTCTTGCAATCAAGTGTTTTAGCAAAAGATGATTTATTTATCCTTGCGTAATGTCCGGTCGCAATATGAGTAAAGTCTTTTTTGCTTATTGCGTAATTGAGCATCTCTTCAAACTTCACATTCTTGTTGCACATTGAACATGGAAGTGGAGTGAATCCTTTCTCATAGCTTTCAGTAGTTTTTTTAATTACCTCTCTTTCGAAAATTTCTCTTGAGTCTATTATTTTATGGGTAATTCCCAAATCTTCACAAAGGCCAGCAGCATCTACTAATCCTTCAGAACAACATGAGCCTTGTCCTTTCATTAGCCAAAGTGTTAGTCCCTCAACATTCCAGCCTCTCTCTAAAAGAAGGGCAGCTGAAAGGGAACTATCTACGCCACCAGAAAGACCTACAATAATATTTTTCTTCTTTTTAGTTTTATTATTAGAAGAAAAAAAGTTCTCTAATTTTTTATCCTTTTGTGTCTTTAACATGGAAGTTTAAATTTTTGAACAGTACTTCAATTGCTTTGTAATCATTATGAACGAAATTGTATGGCCAACAATTGACTCTGAACATTTAATTGTTGATTCAAAGCAAATGTTGATATTAGAGAAAGAAATGTTTTCTGATGGAATGCCACAAGAAGCATTGATGGAAAAAGCTGGTATCCAAATTAGTAGATGGCTCTTAAAAAAGAAACCTCTTCTCAAGCATGGAATAACTGTTTTTATAGGTCCTGGGCATAATGGCGGGGATGGTGCAGTAATAGCTAGAGAACTTTTTTTGAGAGGTTTTAATGTTCAGGTATGGTGTCCATTCCCGATAAAAAAAACATTAACAAATACCCACCTTAATTATCTTACATCTATTGGTGTCACAAAATTGGTAGAGCCTCCTGATGCAAATGGAAAAGAGCTTTGGATTGATGCAGTTTTTGGTAATAATCAAACAAGAAAAGTTGATGATAAATTAATTAAACTTTTTAATCAAAAATTTCATAAAAAATATGGAAAGGTAATAAGTATTGATATTCCAACAGGATTATGTCCTGATAAAGGAGAGCCTTTTTTAGATAACGCAGTAAAGGCAGACTATACCTTGGCCATTGGTCTTTATAAGATTGGGTTGACCCAAGATTCTGCTTTGCCTTTCATTGGAGAATTGCACCACATAGATGTTGGGATGCCTACTAGTAAACTGTCCAAAGTTGATAAAAAGATTTTTAAGGTTACTTACAAAGATATAAAAAATATTGATTTACCTTCTTTACCAAAAAATTACAACAAATATCAAAGAGGTAGGACATTACTAATAGCCGGCAGTGAAAAATATCCTGGTGCCGCATACTTGGCATTAAAAGGGGCTATATCAAGTGGAGTAGGCTTTATCTCTGCGGTCCTTCCTGGGATAGTTGCTGAATCTATTTGGCAAGTTGCTCCAGAAATAGTTTTAAAAGGAACTATGCAATCTAACCAAAATGGTAATGCATCTTTGTTTAGTGCATTAAGGAATATTGATTTAAGTCCATTTGATTCATTAGCTGTCGGCCCAGGAATAGGAATTGATAATGATGATTGGCAAAAATCAAAAGACTATCTTATGGATTTTGGAGGATTATTGATCTTGGATGCAGATGCACTTAATAGAATTTCGGAATCTAAGTTGGGGGCAAATTTCTTCTTAGAGAGAAAGTTTAAGACATGGATTACACCACATAGCAAAGAATTTGCAAGATTATTTCCTAATATCAATTCTAAGACCAATGTTGGGCTTGCTCGTGAAGCGGCAAAAGAATTCAATATCAGTATTTTGTTAAAAGGAGCTAACAGCATAGTTGCTGATAATAAAAAAGTATGGCAACTATTTGGAACCGATTCTCAGACAGCTCGAGCTGGATTGGGTGATCTTTTATCTGGTTTTGTATCTGGCAGTTCTGCGATTGATTTAACCTTGTGTAGAAATATATCCACAGATTTTTTTGTTAAATATGTACTTTTGCATTCATTTGCTGCATCGAAGTGCAAAAGTGGGTCAAATGCTTCTGCTATTGGTGATGAACTGACAAAATTAATGAGGAATATAAAAACGAGACAAATATCTTGAAAGAAACAATTAAATAGAGTTATTTATAGTTTTTAACACATAAGTATACAAATATTACTTGAAATCTGAAGCGCGCATTAAATATTTGGCTATTTTTTAAAAAATGTAGGAGAGTTTTAATACCAAATTAGGTCATCACATGGTCTCATCCTTAGAAGCACAATCAGAAAAACCCAAAAGGAAGAGTAGTGATCCAATTAGTTGGTATTTGCAAAATATTGGTAGAGTTCCTTTGTTAACACCTGCAGAGGAGATTGAGTTGGGTAATCAAGTCCAGAAAATGATGATTCTTACAGAAGATGGAAATTTAAATGAAAAGATTAATGAATTTACAACTCAACAAAAAAGAACAATAAAAGTTGGTCGAAGAGCTAAAGAAAGAATGATGAAAGCTAATTTAAGATTAGTCGTCAGTGTGGCAAAAAAATATCAAGGTAAAGGACTAGAGCTTCTTGATCTCGTACAAGAAGGTTCTCTTGGGTTGGAGAGGGCTGTTGAAAAATTTGATCCGACAAGAGGATATAAATTTTCTACATATGCTTTTTGGTGGATTAGACAAAGTATGACAAGAGCAATTGCCTGTCAATCAAGAACAATTCGTTTACCTGTACATTTAAGTGAAAGGCTGGCTTCTATTAGAAAAGTTAGTAGAGATTTGGCTCATAAACTTGGGGCTATGCCTAACAGAATTGAAATTGCAGAGGCGATGGAAATGGACGTAGAAGAATTGGATTCTATTTTGAGACAAGCCTTATCTACAAGTAGTTTAGATGCTCCAGTAAATGGTGATGATGGCAGAAGCTTTTTAGGTGATTTGATTGCGGATAGTAATAATGAGGAACCTTTAGATCAAGTTGAACAGAAAATGCATCAAGAGCAACTTGGTAAGTGGTTAAGTCATTTAAGTGAGCAAGAACAACATGTTCTCAAACTAAGATTTGGACTTGATGCAAATGAGAGACATACGCTTGCAGAAATTGGAAGATTATTAGAAGTTTCTAGAGAAAGAGTAAGACAAGTTGAACTTAAGGCACTAAGAAAATTAAGAAATTTAACCAGAAAGTTACCTAGCGGTATTTAATTTAATCTTCTGCCCAAATATATTTGGTTAATTCTTCGGAAGGAGGTTCAGGAGCTTCAATTGCATTTTTAACTGACTCCGATATTTCAGAATCAATTTTCTTTTCAATAATTTTTAATTCTTCTTCCGTAGCTAATTTACCGTCAATAATTTCTTGAGCTAATTTCTTGATAGGATCTCTTTTTCCCCAAAACTCCTTCTCTTTTTCAGACCTTAATTCATCTGGATCTGCGAGAGAATGTCCTCTATATCTATAAGTTAAACATTCTAAAAGTGTGGGCCCTTCTCCTGCCCTAGCTCGCTCAATTGCTCTTTGTGCTGCCCCTCTTACTGCTAATACATCCATTCCATCAACTTCCTCGCCATGCATACCAAAAGCAGACGCTTTTCTCCAGATTTCAGGATTGCTAGTAGCTCTATCGTGAGCCATACCGATAGCCCACTTATTATTTTCAACAACAAAAATTATGGGTAATTTCCATAACTGGGCCATATTTAAACATTCAAAAAACTGTCCATTATTACATGTCCCATCTCCAAAAAATGCTGCAGTTACCGCATCACTAGTACTATTGCCGGCAACTTCCTTTTTGTATTTACTTGAGAAGGCTGCACCTAAAGCAACTGGAATTCCCTCTCCAATAAATGCATATCCTCCGAGTAAGTGATACTTCCTTGAAAATAAGTGCATTGATCCACCTCGGCCT
>CABZHQ010000020.1 GCA_902525585.1 uncultured Prochlorococcus sp.
ATTTATATTCATAATCGGGTTGATCATCATAATTTTCTCGCCTATCAGTATTTAGCCTGTCTGAAAGATTAATTAATCCCTCTTCAGTACTAGGTTCATAAAAAACTATTTGCCTCGAATAAAAATGCAATGAAGGCTTTCTTATACCAATCATTGCTAAAGTTTCCTTCCCCTCGCGAATCTCTGTAATTAATTTTGAGATATTCCTCAAAGGTAATTGCCTAGAAGTATCTGCTAATTTTCTAATTGGCGACATCAAAAAGGATTGTCCAATTAAAAGTAAAATTTGAAGATAAAGAAGGATATTTTTTGATTTTAAAGAAAATAAAATTATTGCAAGCAGTGTAAATGAAGAGAAGAATAATTTGGCTTTAAAAATTATCCCAGAGCTTATTAGTTCAGATGCAAGATTAGGCATTTCGGGATCATTTATTGAACTTAACCAATTATTTGAGAAAAAGAATGCCATTGAAACGCCGAACAAAATTAAAATATTAAAAATCCATAAATATAGATAACTTTTCCTTGAATTTTTTAAGTTTATAAAGCTATTACTAATTAAGATTGCCGCTGCTGGAATTGCTGGCAACCAATAGCTTGGTAGTTTCGTAGCAGAAAGGCTAAAGAAAATTAAAACTGATATTAACCAACATAGAGAATAGGTATAAAGGGTCTCCGTGACATTGCAACTTTGTCTTGAACTTTTCAAGAAATCCTTTAAGGCTTTGAATATCCCGTGATACAAAAAAGGCGTGAATGGTAATGAAGCTAATATCATTATGTAAAGAAAAAACCAGAATGGTTCGGCATGATTATTTACAACTGAGGTATATCTTTGAAAATTGTGGTAACCAAAAAAATTGTCCCAAAAAGGCTTTCCCTCTTTTATGAGTTCTAATATGTACCATGGAACACTTATAAGTATTGTTATTAAAAAACCTTTCTTAGGGTTAAGCTTACAGAACAATGTTTTCCAATTCTTCTGACTAAACAAGAAAGATGTAATAGTCAATAATGCCAGAACAAATGCAACAGGTCCTTTAGTTAAAATTGCAAAACCTAAAAATACCCAGGCTGAAATACATTGGTCATTATTTTCACTTGCCATTCTTCTCCAAAACAAAAGAAGGCTAATCCCCAAGGTTCCAGTTAATAGGGCATCACTCACGGCAGTTCTACTCCAGATAATTATTAGTGGAGACAAAGCAAAACCTAATGATGCAACTATTGGAGTAAGGAATCGCCTATCACTCTTCTGTGGCCAACAAAACAAAGTATCTCCAATCATCAACATTAAAAATAATGATCCCAAAGCTGAAGGAAGTCTTGCTGAGAGTGTCCCGTAACTATCCCAGATCTCTCTTTTTGGCAATGAGTAAAAAAAACCCATTAGCCAATATATAAATGGGGGCTTATCAAAACGGAACATTCCATTGACCTTTGGAGTTATCCAGTCACCAGATTCACTCATCGCCCTTGCCGCAGCAGCAAATAAGGGGGGGGTTTCATCAACCAGTCCTGTAGTACCTAAACCAAAAATAAATATAATGATCCCAAAAACTAAAACTATCAGTAAGGTTATGAGCCTTTTTTTTGAGTTAAGAAGAATCATTAAATATTATTTATATTCATGCATTACCTTATTAAGCCAGTTCACAACCTTGTTAGCAAATATATCAGCAGAGGCATTTTTTTCTACCCATTCTCTACAATTCTGACGCTTTATTTTTTCAATAATCTCAACATAAGAAAGCATATTTTTTTTATCATCAGGATAAGCAAGAAAACCTGTTTGGCCATGCTGAATAATTTCACTAGGTCCTCCCCTTTTATAAGCTACAACAGGTACCCCACAGGCTAAGGCCTCAACAATAACGTTCCCATATGCCTCATTCCACTTCGGAGTATTTAGCAACCCTCTGCATTTACCAAGTTCTTTTTGTAATTCATCGGTTGATAAAAACCCCATCCAATCTATAACTCCTTGAGGGAATGATTTTTCTATCTTTGAGGCATACATCTCATCTTCTATAAATCCCCATACTTTTAATTTTTCGCCAAGTTGATCTGCTACATAAACTGCATCCTCCAAACCTTTCTCTGGAGCCACTCTTCCAACCCATGCCAAGGGTCCCTTAACTGAATCTTGAAAAATATAATTATCTAAATTAAACCCATTCCCAATAATTGTTGGTTTTTTTATGAATGGATAATCATTAGCTTGCATTTTCGAATGAAAAGCAAAATTATTTGGATATTTAGCATATACCTTAGAAATTAAATTACTAATTACTGAACTTTCAGCACCCATACTAATAATATGTGCAATGGGTATCTCTAAATTTAGAGTCATCCAAATAGGCAACCAATCATAAGACAAGTTCAACAATACATCTGAATTTTTGGCGATATCTATTCCCATTTCAAGCATTCCTGCTAAAAGAGAATTATCTGGAATACTTACGGGAGAATTATAATTTTGATGCTGCCAGCTAATTTGATCTTCACCTTCCACAAAATGTAATTTTGCTTTTGCATTACTCTCATGTAACTTAGAATTTTTTGGCGCTACAACCTCAACAGAATGACCTAGAGAAATTAGACCTGAAACTAAAGAATTTAAAGTTAATTCAACTCCACCACCTTTACCACTCCCTAAGAACCCTATTGGAGTACTAATCAAAACTATTCGCATTATTAGACTTTTTACAAAAAGAAACTAATTAAATAGTAGTATCAGAAAACTTATTTTCCCATAAACGCTTTCTCTGGCTAACAAAAAATACTGAGATAAGAACAAACACCACCCCTATCCACTGCAAAATAGTAAGTCTTTCATCTAACCAAACACCTCCACTGAGAAGAGCAAATACAGGTGTTAAAAATGCAAGAGTACTAAATCCAGTTATTTCTTTATTATTTGCAAAGTAGAAAAACAATCCATACGCTATTGCTCCTCCGAAAATACTTGCAAATGTCATAAGTCCCCAATCAAATAATGACCAATCTGGAATTATTGTAAAATTTGGTTGTAAGCAGTGCTTAATAATTAATGGCAAACTCCCTAAAACCATATGCCAACCAGTAACTGCCACTGGATCACTTTTAGTACAAGTAAATCTAATTAAAATTGTTCCTAATGCCATAGCGAGAGAAGCTGCAAGCATCCAAAGTTCTCCAAAATTAAAAGCAACGTCATTTATAGACTTATCAGACATTAACCACCAATTCCCTAAAAATTCTTGTGGAACTCCTAAAAATACTATTCCTCCTAAGCCAAAAAGTAGTCCTAACCATCCTATTGGATTAATTAAATTCCCAAAGATTGCCCTCGCTAAAATAGCTACCAAAAGAGGTTGAGAATCAATTAAGACAGAACCTAAACCTGCTCCAGTTTTTTCAATACCATAAGTTAAAAACAACTGAAAAAAAGTGGCATCTACAATCGTAAAAACAAAAAACCACTTCAAATCGCACTTATAAATTTTTAAATCTCTTTTAAACAAATATGTTGTAATTAGAACAAGAATCCCTGCAGGAAGTAATCTTAAAGAAGCTACAAACTCTGGCCCAGCACTTGATACTAAAGGAGTCATTGCCGCCATTGAAGTACCCCAAAGTGCAAAAGGGAGTATCATTAAAAACCAATTTAGGATTGAATTCATTAGGTCTGCTGATAGTCTTTTTAAAGTAGTTTTATGAATTTACCTTAAAAGAATGATTTGGCCTTTTAGACGAAAGTCAAGAAAAAGAATAGCTCGTATAGTAATTGATGAGCCTATTACAAGTTCAACAAGAGTTTCAGTCCTTAAAGCACTTAAACAAATTGAGGATAGGGAATTTCCTGCTTTAATCGTGAGAATTGATTCTCCAGGGGGTACTGTTGGGGATAGCCAAGAAATATACTCTGCTATTAAAAGACTAAAAGATAGAGGATGTAAAGTCATTGCTAGTTTTGGGAATGTCTCAGCATCAGGTGGTGTTTACATTGGTGTTGCGTCTGACAAAATAGTTGCTAATCCAGGCACAATTACAGGCTCAATTGGTGTGATTATAAGAGGAAATAATTTATCTGAATTATTAGATAAAATCGGCATTAAATTTGAGACTGTTAAAAGCGGTGTATTTAAAGACATACTTTCTCCAGATAAACCTCTAAGTGAGGAAGGTAGAGGCCTACTCCAAGGGCTTATAGATGAAAGTTACAAACAATTTACTGAAGCTGTTGCTGAGGGGAGGAATTTACCTGTTGAAGAAGTAAGAAAATTTGCTGATGGAAGGATTTTCACTGGAACACAAGCACTCGAACTTGGTCTTGTTGATAAGGTTGGAGATGAATTTGTTGCTAGGGAGCTGGCAGCAAAAATGGTTAATATTGATCCTAAAATTCAGCCCTTAACATTTGGGAAGAAGAAGAAGAAAATACTTGGACTAATTCCTGGAAGTAGAATAATTGAGAAAATTATCAATAATGTCTTTTTTGAGTTTGACTCATCTAATAAAGTACTTTGGTTATACAAGCCTTAAATCGTTATGTTATGAAAAAATGAATGAAGATTATAAAATTACATTTATTCGTGGTGCAACAACAGCCTCTGGGAATTCCGTGAGGGAAATAGAAGTTGCCGTAGTGGAACTAATTGATGAATTGATTTCACGAAACAATTTAATTAAGACGAACATATTATCCATCACATTCACCTCAACAAAAGATTTAGATGCATGTTTTCCCGCTTCAATTGCAAGGAAATTTAATGGACTTGATTCAGTAGCTTTTATAGACTGCCAACAAATGTATGTATATAATGATGTTGATTTTTGTATAAGGATAATGGCTCAAGTTTTATTGTCGCCAAATAATACAATAAAGCATCCTTACTTAAGAGGCGCTGCAAAATTAAGGACAGATAGATGTTAGCCTTAGTAAATTATTTTTCAGCTTTAAATTTCAATAGCATGAGCTCAACCACTAGAATTCTATTCTCTCAATGTTAAAAATTACAAAGAAAATTACTTCAAATCTTAAAATTTTAAGATTTTTTATTATTCCCGCAATTTTATTACCAACTCCTTTTTTTAATAACACCCAACATGCTAAAGCAGGGTTAGAATTTCAATGGGATCAAAACTCTGGCTTTAGACGATTAAAGTGGTTTCAAAAAGAAACTAAAAAGAAATTTAGGAATACAATTTATTTTTTCTTGAAGCCATCTGATAGAAAAACTGATCTCTTAAAAGTTAATCTAGCAATCCCCAAAACCTTTAAATCCACTTTAAAGAAGGAAAAAATTAGTTTTTGTAAAGTAAGTATAGGCGGTTTTGAGGGTAGAACGAAATGTTTAGAAGATATTCAAGCTGATATAGAAATCAATACTGATGAATCAGGCTTACGATCACTTGATATTTACCCCTATAGCCCAATTCCTATTAATAAAAACAGTTATGCAATTGTTTTAAAAGTTTTTAATCCAAAAAAATCAGGTTTATATCAATTCCATTCATATGGGCAACCTAAAGGTAAATCATTTTCAAGTTACTTAGGAAGCTGGACTATAGTGATCGATTAAATGATAAATTAATAAAGGATATTTAAAAAAATGACTAAAAGAACATTTGGCGGAACTTCAAGAAAAAGAAAACGTGTATCTGGTTTTAGAGTAAGAATGCGTTCTCATACAGGTAGAAGAGTTATTAAAAGCAGAAGACAAAAAGGTAGAGAAAGAATAGCTGTATAACTTCAAGTTTAAATGGCCTTACCTAGGGATATGCGTTTAAAAGGTCACAGGACTTTTAATTATATCCATAAAAATTCAACAATTTATTATGGGAAATTAATGACATTTAAAGTTGCAAAATCAAATCCAAAGATACTCTTAACCCATAAATTAAGAAATACCTCAAACAAATTTAAGGTTGCAATTGCTATTAGCAAAAAAGTTTCCAAAAAAGCTGTCGAAAGAAATAAATTAAGAAGAATTCTACAAGAGTGGTTATTAACTAATAATCAAAAAATTAATAACCACAAACCATATTGGTTACTTGTTAACCTTAAATTTGGAGATTTCTGCAATGATAAAAGTAAACTTTTGGAGGAATTTCAAAATTTAATGTTCAAATCTCATCTAATCAAATGATTAACATGAATGAAGAAGCCTTTTATGAAGGTGGTCCTGCTAAAAGCGATTTAATAATAAATCTACTTGCAGGTATAACTATTCTTGGATTACCATTTACCTTTGCCGCAATAGTTAGAGCATTGTGGTTGAGATATAAAATTACAAACAAAAGAATTACAATTGATGGCGGATGGTTTGGTAAAAACAAAACACAAGTTTCATTAAGTAACATCGAAGAAATCAGATCAATTCCAAGAGGATTCGGTTCATATGGTGATATGGTTCTTATCCTTAATGACGGATCAAAGGTTGAAATGAAATCATTACCTTTATTCAGAGAAAAGCAAAAATTTATTGAAGAAAATATAAATAAAAGATCACAAATTCCAAATCTCAACGAAGTAGAGGGATTTGCTACTAAATCCTAAATAAATTAATTACAAAAAACTTATTTTCCTGTAAAATAAAATGTCTAATAAAATTACACTCTTTTTAATATCGTGATAGGGTTCATTTCTGAAAAATTACTTATCCCGATTCTAGATTTTTTCTACGGTTTAGTTCCCAGTTATGGATTAGCGATTGTTGCATTGACAGTCGTAATTAGAATTGCACTTTTCCCTCTTAGCGCCGGTTCCATTAGAAGCGCAAGAAGAATGAAAATTGCTCAACCCGTAATGCAAAAAAGGCAAGCAGAAATAAAATCTAAGTTTTCAGGTGATCCAAAGAAGCAGCAAGAAGAACTTGGAAAATTAATGAATGAGTTTGGCAGTCCCCTCGCAGGTTGCCTCCCCTTGATTGTACAAATGCCTGTGCTATTTGCATTGTTTGCAACCCTAAGGGGATCTCCATTTGCTGATGTTCCCTACAACATAAATCTCAAGGTAGTTCCGCAGGATCAAGTAGCCGCAATTGATCCAAAACCTTATAAATCACCAAGACACTCTATATTCATTACTGAAAAATCACATTTTCCTGTAGTTGCAACAATTTCCAATGGAACAAAATTAGGAACTGAAGATTCCGTAAAAATAAATTTGCAAACAACAAATGGTAATAGCTATTCGGAAGTTTTATCTAAATACGACAATGGATCAAAATTTCTCCCTACTTGGAAGGTTTCTAAAGGATCCGAAAATCTTAAAGTTTCCCAAGACGGTACAGTTACAGCAATTAAACCGGGGGACGCAACAATCGAGGCAAAAATCCCTGGTCTAGCTGCCAAAAGTGGTTTTTTATTCATTAAAGCTCTTGGTCAAGTTGGTTTTTATGTGGATGGGGCAATTAATTGGGATATTGCTGCATTAGTTGGTGCTTTTGGATTAACTCTACTTCTCTCTCAAGTTCTATCTAGTCAGGGAATGCCTGCGAATCCACAGCAATCTACGGCAAACAAAATTACACCAGTAATGATTACTGGAATGTTTCTGTTTTTCCCACTACCTGCAGGAGTTTTACTATATATGGTTGTTGCTAATATTTTCCAAGCATTTCAGACTTTTCTGCTTAATAAGGAAGCTCTTCCTGAAAATCTACAGAAAATTTTGGACCAACAATTACTGGCCAAAAATGAAGTAATAACGACTTCTGCTTCAAGTATTTCAGATAAAAGATTACCTTTTGAACCTAACAGTAAAAAATAGTCTTTACCTTAAATAATGAATTCTTGGTGTAGAAATTTAGAATTACTTATTAAATCAAGAACCTCATTAATTTGGATTAGGACTAAAGAAGAGGATAGATTAGAAAAATTGATTAATTTCTCTTGTGAAAGACTAAATATTAAAAGATTTATTTGCTGGGATTGTGTTGGAGGTATAAAAGGAACAATTAATGAAGAAGGTAAATTTTCTAACAATCCTTTAGGAGTGCTTAATTGGCTTAAAGAACAAAGTTCTGAAGTCTCCACAATTTTATTAGTAAAAGATTTTCATCAATACTATGATGATCCAACTATTAATAGAACTATTAAAGAACTATCTTCAGCACTAAAGTTAACTAGTCATAATTTAATTATTAGTTCTCATTTATTTCCATCATCAGAAGAGCTAGACGAATTAATGACAATTGTAAATTTACCTTTACCTGATCAAAAAGAATTAAAAAATCTAATAAAAAAAATTGCTATAAGTACCAATTCAAATCTTGATGAACAAGACTTAAACGAACTTTCTTTAGCTTCAAGTGGACTTACCGAAATAAAAGTAAAGCAAGTCACTGCTAAGGCTCTTGCTCAAAGAGGGAAAATAGGTAAAGAAGATATTAAAGATATTCTTGAAGAAAAAAAACAAGTGATCGCAAGAAGCGAAATTTTAGAATTTTTCGAGGCCAAATCAAGTCAAGACGATATTGGTGGTTTAAATGTTTTAAAAGTTTGGCTTAATCAAAGATATAGAGCTTTTTCTAAAGAAGCTAGAGATTATGGATTACCTATTCCCAAGGGAGTCTTACTCGTTGGAGCCCAAGGGACAGGAAAATCGCTTACCGCAAAATCAATTTCTAAGAGTTGGTCGATGCCGCTACTAAGGTTAGATGTTGGAAGACTATTTTCTAGCCTTGTTGGTTCAAGTGAGGCAAGAACAAGAGAAACTATATTAAGAGCTGAAGCCATGTCTCCTTGTATCCTTTGGATCGATGAAATTGATAAGGGCTTTGGTGGTGATGCTAGAAGTGATGGAGGAACAAGTCAGAGAGTTTTAGCAAGTTTGCTAACTTGGATGGCTGAAAAAGAATCCTCCGTATTTGTCATTGCTACCGCTAATGCTATAGATAAGCTTCCTGCTGAATTATTAAGGAAAGGTAGGTTTGATGAGATATTTTTTCTTGATTTACCAAACTCAGATGAAAGATTAAGCATTTTAGATTTACACCTGAAAAAAAGAAGACCAAGTTACAGTTTTCCTCTTTCTACTATCATCGATAGAACAGATGGATTCTCAGGCGCAGAACTTGAACAAGCAGTAATAGAGGGGATGCATATTTCATTTTCTGAGAATAGGGAGCTTATGGAGAAAGATTTAATAAAGGCAGTTTCGGAATTAATTCCCTTATCAAGAACAGCTAAAGAGCAAATTGATCTTCTAAAAGAATGGTCGTCTTCAGGACGTGCCCGTTCTGCATCGTAAATAAAATTTAATTTTAAATATCTTAAATAAGTTAGGAATCATTAATTTAGTTAATTTTTGATCAAAAATCCCAAATTATGATTTGAGATTAACTATCTTTATTAATGTATAAAAAAAAAAAGAGTGTTAGATCAAAAATTAATAAGAGAAAATCCAACATCTGTTGAAGAGAATTTATCCTTGAGAGGAAAAGTTTATAAGATATCCCACATACACGAATTAACTGTTAAGAAAAAAGATATCGATATAGAAATATCCAATCTTCAATCTGAGAGCAAAAAGTTAAGCAAATCAATTGGTCAAGTTATTGGAAAATCGCAAAATAAAAACTCAGAAGAACTAAATGATTTAAAGAAAAAGGGAAACGAATACAGAATCAAAATTTCTGAACTTGAAGAGATGAAAAGAATATTAGATAAAGAAGTAAATGATGAGATTTATAATTTGCCAAATTTTCCTAGCAAAGATGCACCTATTGGAAAAGATGAAAGTGATAATGTACAAATAAAAACTTGGGGCGACCCTTTTAGAAAAGAGAATGTAAAATCACATTGGGAAATAGGAGAAAGTCTTAATATTTTTGACTCTGTAAAATCAACAAAAATATCAAAAAGTCGTTTTATTACTCTTATAGGTAATGGTGCCAAATTAGAAAGGGCATTAATTAATTTTATGCTAGATATTCATACTAAAAATGGTTATTTGGAGTTAATGCCTCCAGCTCTAGTAAACTCAGAAAGTCTTAAGGGATCTGGACAATTACCTAAATTTTCAAATGAAAGTTTTAAATGCTCTAATGATGATTTATGGCTTTCTCCAACAGCTGAAGTTCCACTAACTGCTTTTCATAGAAACGAGATAATTGATCCTAAGCAGTTACCTATTAAGTATGTTGCATATAGTCCATGTTTTAGAAGAGAAGCTGGAAGTTATGGAAGGGATACTAAAGGGTTAATAAGGCTTCATCAATTTAATAAGGTTGAGCTTTATTGGTTTTGTGATCCAAGCAAATCTTTAGAAGCTCATAAAAAGATTACTTCTGATGCAGAAAGCATTTTAAAAAAACTCAACTTGCCATACAGATTAGTGGATATTTGCACTGGAGACTTAGGCTTTTCCTCTAGTAGAACGTTTGATCTTGAAGTTTGGCTTCCCAGTAGTAAATGTTATAGAGAAATTTCAAGTTGTAGTAATTGCCTTGACTTTCAAGCACGTAGATCTTCAATAAGATCAAAAATTGACAAAAAAAATACATATTTACATACCTTAAATGGCAGTGGGCTTGCAATTGGAAGAACAATGGCGGCGATTCTTGAGAATGGCCAACAAACAGATGGTAGCGTTAAGATTCCAGATGCTCTTGTTCCATATTTTGGATCAAATTTTTTAAAAACAGCTTAATATAAAATAATGAATGTTCTAACCTCAATAACAGTACTTGGATTCCTCATATTTTTTCATGAGATGGGGCATTTTCTTGCAGCGATTTTACAAGGCATTTATGTTGATGGATTTTCGATTGGCTTTGGACCCTCAATTATTCAAAAAAAATTTAAAGATATCACTTATTCATTCAGAGCCTTTCCTCTTGGAGGCTTTGTATCTTTTCCAGATGAAGAACTAAATAATATTGACCCTAAAGATCCAAATCTTTTAAAAAATAGACCAATAATTCAAAGAGTTATTGTAATCTGCGCTGGAGTATTCGCCAACTTAATCCTTGCTTACACAATCTTAATTATAAATTTAATTACTGTTGGTATTCCATATGATCCAGAACCAGGTATTTTAGTCTTGGCAACTCAACCTGAGAAGGCTGCTTCTCTTGCTGGCTTAAAGCCAGGAGATAAAATATTAGAAATTGAAGCTAATACACTAGGAGTTGGTGATAAAGCTGTTTCTGCTTTAGTAAAAGAGATTCAAAATTCATCAGAGAACCCGATTTCAATAAAAATCGAGAGAGATGGGATTCTTAAAGATTTAACTTTGATACCAAGGAATGTTGATGGTAAAGGGACAATAGGGGCTCAATTACAACCGAATATAAAGAAAGAAACTAAAAAGACAAAAAATCTGTACGAACTTTTTAAATATACTAATAAAGAGTTTTCATCACTTTTGATAAAAACAATTCAAGGTTATAGAGGATTAATAACAAATTTCTCTTCAACAGCTCAACAATTAAGTGGACCTGTAAAAATTGTTGAAATTGGTGCTCAACTATCACAACAAGGTGGGGCAGGAATATTATTATTTGCAGCTTTAATTTCTATTAATTTAGCTGTACTTAATTCATTGCCTTTACCATTATTAGATGGAGGACAACTTGTTTTCACTTTAATTGAAGGATTTAGGGGGAAACCTGTTCCAGTTAAGGTACAAATGGTTGTTACTCAGTCCAGTTTTTTTCTTTTAGTTGGACTAAGCGTTCTGCTTATTATTAGAGATACTAGTCAATTATTAATCGTACAAAGATTATTAAACCAATAAATAAATTTTTAAAACTGTTCTCCAAGATGTTAGTATATTACTTAGTTTTAAGGATTATATTAAATGGCCAAAAAGTCCATGATTGCTAGAGAAGTTAAACGCAAGAAACTTGTTCAGAAATATGCTGCAAAAAGAAAATCATTATTAGATGAATTTAATGCCGCAAAAGATCCAATGGAAAGGTTA
Organism: uncultured Prochlorococcus sp.; assembly: GCA_902525585.1. Taxonomy (GTDB): domain Bacteria; phylum Cyanobacteriota; class Cyanobacteriia; order PCC-6307; family Cyanobiaceae; genus Prochlorococcus_A. The sequence goes on from CABZHQ010000020.1 coordinate 11,918, forward strand.
GAAATTCATAGAAAAATTCAAGGTCTACCAAGAAACTCCGCACCAAATAGAGTAAGAAATAGGTGTTGGGCAACTGGTAAACCTAGGGGAGTATATAGAGATTTTGGTCTCTGCAGGAATCAATTAAGGCAAAGAGCTCATAATGGTGAACTTCCTGGAGTTGTTAAATCAAGTTGGTAACATGAATTTTAAATTAAGTACTATATTTTCCCAATAAAAAAAATAATACTTTTAAAAATTAAAATTCATTTTTAGGACATTTTTAAAAATTTTTATAGCTTATCTAAATAATTTACTCAATATGTCCCTATTAAATGTAAGAATAAATTATGTATAGATTTATAATTTAAAAAGTGGAAGGACAAAATAAGTCGATCACGTTTGACGGACGAGAGATACGACTAACTACAGGACTATATGCTCCTCAAGCAAGTGGATCAGTAATGATCGAGTGTGGTGATACCTCACTATTAGTTACAGCAACAAAAACTGCTAAAAAAGAACCATCAGACTTTTTACCCCTGATTTGCGATTATGAGGAAAAACTTTATGCTGCTGGGAGAATACCAGGTGGTTTTATGCGGAGAGAGGGTCGCCCACCAGAAAGAGCGACTTTAATTTCAAGATTAATTGATAGGCCAATGAGGCCACTTTTCCCTTCATGGATGAGGGATGAGATTCAAATAGTCGCATCATGCCTTTCTCTAGATGAAAGAGTTCCAGCAGATGTTTTAGCTGTTACTGGGGCTTCAATAGCAACATTACTTGGTGAAATCCCATTTTATGGGCCAATGGCTGCGGTAAGAGTTGGTCTTATAGGGGATGATTTCATCCTAAATCCTAGCTATAGGGAGATTGAGAAAGGAGATTTAGACATTGTTGTTGCAGGATCACCAGACGGCATAGTCATGATTGAAGCAGGTGCAAATCAATTATCAGAGCAGGATACAATCGAAGCTATAGATTTTGGATATGAGGCTGTTACTGAACTTATTAAATCTCAAGAAGATTTACTTAAAGATTTAGGGATAAAACAAATCAAACCATCAGATCCTAAAGAGGATAAAACATTACCTTCTTATTTGGAAAAAAATTGCAGTAAAGGAATTGATTTGGTTCTTAAGAAATTTGATCTTTCAAAAGAAGAGAGAGATCTTGAACTCGAAAAAATAAAAGTTGAGACTCAAGATAAAATTAATTCATTGAAAGATGACAACCAATTAAAAGTTCTTCTTTCAGAGAACGATAAGTTGTTAAGTTCAGACTTTAAAAAATTAACAAAACAATTAATGAGGTCGCAAATCATAAATGATGGAAAAAGAGTTGATGGAAGAGAACTTGACGAAGTTAGAAAGATAACAGTTTCTGCTGGCATTCTTCCAAAAAGAGTTCATGGGTCTGCACTTTTTCAAAGAGGTCTAACTCAAGTCTTATCAACTACGACACTTGGTACACCAAGTGATGCTCAAGAAATGGATGACTTAAATCCAAGTACTGAAAAAACATATTTGCATCACTACAACTTCCCTCCTTATTCTGTTGGTGAAACTAGGCCTATGAGAACACCTGGAAGGAGGGAAATTGGTCATGGAGCACTTGCAGAAAGAGCAATAATCCCTGTTCTACCTGGCAAAGAGACATTCCCATACGTTTTAAGAGTTGTGAGCGAAGTTTTAAGCTCTAATGGTTCCACTTCAATGGGGTCTGTTTGTGGAAGTACCCTCTCATTATTAGATGCGGGGGTTCCTTTAAAAGCTCCTGTAAGTGGTACTGCTATGGGTTTAATCAAAGAAGGGGAACAAGTTCGAATACTTACGGATATCCAAGGTATAGAGGATTTTCTTGGAGATATGGACTTTAAAGTTGCTGGTACTGATAAAGGTATAACTGCTTTACAGATGGATATGAAAATCACCGGTTTGCCTGTTTCTATTATTTCTGATGCAATTAAAAAAGCTCGTCCTGCAAGATTACATATCTTAGAAAAGATGAAAGAGGCAATAGATAAACCTCAAGAATCTCTTTCTCCTCATGCTCCTCGACTCTTAAGCTTTAGAATTGATCCTGAGCTTATAGGCACAGTTATTGGACCTGGTGGCAGAACAATTAAAGGCATTACTGAAAGAACTAATACAAAAATAGATATAGAAGATGGAGGAATTGTTACAATTGCTTCTCATGACGGGGCTGCTGCAGAAGAAGCTCAAAAGATAATTGAGGGATTAACACGAAAGGTTCATGAAGGTGAGATATTCTCTGGTGTCGTAACAAGAATAATACCTATAGGTGCTTTCGTAGAAATATTGCCTGGTAAAGAAGGTATGGTTCACATTTCTCAATTATCTGAAGCTAGGGTTGAGAGAGTTGAAGATGTAGTGAGACAAGGAGATGAAGTAACAGTAAGAGTTAGAGAGATCGATAGTAGGGGAAGAATTAACCTTACTTTAAGAGGTCTAGGACAAAATAATGGAATGTCTTATCCCGAACCAACTCCTACTCCAGTAGCACCGCTTAATTAAAAACTAAAGTGGATAAATGCCATTCTTTTGAATAATTTTCTTTATTTTGAGGCAAATATTTCCATGAGTTTTTTTATTATTTGTGGCGACTATAATCCCCCCTTGCTCAAAACTATTTTTTCCATAGGATAGTTCTTGATTATCTAAATTTGTAATTGCTCCACCAGCTGCTTTCAGAATAGAATCTGGGGCAGCAAAATCCCAATCTTTTGGTGAGCTTTTACCCGGTAAACTAAGACAGATATAAATATCACTTTCTCCCCGAACTATAGATGCTATTTTGCAACCAATACTTCCCATTATTTCTACTTTGCAAAAATTAATCTTATGAATTAAATTTTGCAAAATTTCATTTCCATGATTTTTACTCGTTACTAAAGTCATTTCTTGAAGATTTTTATTCTTTGGAAGAATTGGTTTGTTTTTTGATCCGTCTCTTTTTTCGCACCATGTTTTTTTTCCATCAGAAATCCATAATTGATTTTTGGCTGGAATCAAAACAAACCCTATATACGGTTTTTGTTTAAAGTTCAATGCTAAATGCATTGCATAGTTGCCTGTCCCTTGGATAAAATCTTTTGTTCCATCAAGAGGATCAAGCACCCAGATCCAATCTTTCTTACTATTAAAATTTTTAGATGAAATTTTTACATTTTCTTCGCTCAAAATATCCCATTCAATATTTTTATATTTTTCTTTTATTCTTTTAATAATTATTTCGTTAACTTTTAAATCAGCCAAAGTAACTGGATCATCTTCATTATTATTTTTAAGTATATTTCTCTTATCATCTGAATTTTCTAACAATCTAGAGTAATAAAGCAAAATATCTGCAGCTTGCCAGCTGAAAATTCTTATATCATCGATAAGATGATTTATATCCACATCAGAAGGCAATTTAATCATTGAAATGAACAATAATTCTTTATTATCCCATAGAAAAGAGGAACCGGAAAATGGCATTTTATATATCGTTGGGACGCCAATTGGAAATTTAAATGATATTTCCCAAAGGGCATTAAATATTCTAAAAAATGTTTCTTTAATTGCTTGTGAGGATACAAGACAAACAAAAAAAATAATGAATAAGTTCAATATTTCAAATAAACTTACAAGTTTTAACAAACACAATTCTGTAATTAAAACTCCAACAATAGTAAAAAATCTTAAACAAGGAAAATCAATAGCAATTGTAAGTGATGCCGGTATGCCAGGAATTTGTGATCCAGGTGAAGATATTGCTAGCATCGTAAAATCTGAAGGAATTGATATTATTTGCATTCCTGGAGCATGTGCTGCAATAACAGCGCTTGTTTCAAGTGGACTCCCATCCTCTAGTTTTGTGTTTGAAGGCTTTCTTCCTAAAAAGAAAATTGATAGAGAAAAAATTCTTTTAGAAATTAGTAAAAATGAAAAAACAACAATAATTTATGAATCACCTAAGAGACTCAGAAAATTATTACAGGAATTATGCGAATTTTGTGGAGGTGATAGAGAAATTATGATTGCGAGAGAATTAACAAAGAAATTTGAAGAGCATGTTGGTAATAATATTATCGACGTTATAGAATTCTATAAAGATAAGAATATTATTGGCGAAATAACAATTGTTTTAAAAGGTCTTAACAAAAAAAGAGAGTCTAATCTCGATAAATTAATCATAAAAAAAGATCTCAATGATTTAATGAATGCTGGCTTAAGCTTATCAGCAGCTTCTAAATACTTGGCTAAGAAAAATAGATTAAAAAAAAGCGAAATTTATAATTTGATTTAAAATAATATTAAAAGATTAACCTATATGTGTTTTATTGTTAAAAAATTATTTTTATCAGTAATTTTCAATTCTTGTTTATTTTTTCTTTTATTTATTGGGATACAAAATAGTTCAAAGAAAAGCAAGGTAGATTTATTAATTGAAGAAACAATTGAATTACCAATTAGTTTTATAGTAGGCACCAGTTTTATATTTGGTTCTATTTTAGGTAGCTCACTAGTTATCGATAGGCATAACAAATAAAAATTGATCAAAGAGCTATTAAATTTTCAGCACAAACTATTCTTGTAATTCCCTTAGAAATAAGAAAGGGGGCTGCGATTCTAAATACATTAGTATTAGGGACTTTCAGTACTTTTTGCTCCTTATTACAAGATCTTTTAGCAAGATTCAAATCAAAAAATATTTCTATAGTTTTTCTATTCAAATCAGTAAGAGGTAAAAAGTCCCATTCTGGAAAATCCTTTAATAATTTTATTTCTAACTCAATTTTTTTATCCACAACCATATAAACAACTTTAGGAAAATCTATCTCGGATATAGGAACTGAAGATAACTCTTTTCGAGGAGAATTTTCTATTTCATAGTCTAAAGGAGCAATTTCAAAAAAAGATTCTACTGCATTTAAATTTGAATGATTTTTATTTTCTTCCAGGGCTGGTATATTTTTAGTAATTTTCTTAGATTCTTCAAATTCAAGATTTATATTCAAAGGATTATTTCTGCCTTCTTTAGGTTTACTTCTTAAAGATTTGCTTTTATTGATATATTCTTTGTATTTTGATTCTCCAAGATTTTTCTTTAAATTTCTTGTTATTGTTAATTTATTACAATTAAACTCTTCCGATAAAAAATCAATAGATTTGCCAGATTTAAAACTTTCTAGTATCTCATTTCTTTCTTTGTCAGTAAGTCTCTTAGCCAAAATTAATTTAAATATTTACTTTATTCTAAGAAAATTTTCAGCAAAAAAATAATTTTAAAAACATATTTAGAAATAAAAATTTTTAAAAAGCATTTATTTAGATTGTTTAGGCTTGCTAGGTTAGATATAATAAAAGGATGCTTCCTTAGCTCAGCTGGATAGAGCAACTGCCTTCTAAGCAGTGGGTCAATGGTTCGAATCCATTAGGAAGCGTAACTTAATATTCATTTAAAAACAGTTTTAATTTTTTTATATAAAAATAAAATATGAATTAAAAATATATTATTATCACAAAAAGTGTATGACCGATTTGATTTTTTCGGCAATTAATAAATTAAACATTAAAGCTAAAAAACTTTTTTTAATTAGTGCTTTTATTCTTCCAACAATTCCAGTATTTTCTTCAATAATAATTCTAATAATTTCTTTAACATACAATTTCGGAAGATTCAAAAATTACTTTAAAAACAAATGGAATTATCCATTTTTAATAATTACTTTTTTTTTATTAAATAGTTTTTTTTGGAATTTCATATCAAATTTTTATAATTCTCAAAATGAATGGAGTTCAGTCTTAAGTTTTTTAGGATTATTGAACTGGATTCCTTTCTTTTTTATATTTTGGAGTATTGAAAGTTTTCTTCGAAATTCTATTGATCGTAAAAGACTTATTTTATTTACAATAGCTGGAACTATACCTGCTGCAATTTCAGGCTTGTTTCAAATTTGGCTTGGATGGAGTGGTCCTTTTAAACTTTTTAATGGACTTATCACATGGCATCAGAATGATATGCAAGGACTTTCTGGTCCCTTCAGTAATGCTAATTATGCATCTTTATGGCTTGCAATAATTTTCCAGTTCTGCATTTGTGATTTAATTAATTTAAAAAGCAAAAATAAAATTCAAAGAATCACAATATTTGCGATATCAATTTTGATATTAAGCGCTCTTATTTTAACTAAATCTAGAAGTGGAATATTCAGTATTTTTTATGCTACTCCATTGCTTTTTACAAGTAATTTTATTTTCGCATTCCTGATATTATTAATTCCGCTAATTTTTTTAATCCTATTATTGATAGTCAAATTATTTCCATTAGGATTAATTGATTTTTGTGAGATAATACTACCTACAAATTTATTTGAGAAGTTAGATCTTTCTAATCTTTTAAATAGCGACAGTTTTCCTAGAGTTTATATCTGGGATAAAACTATGGAATTAATTTCAAATAATCCTATTAATGGGTACGGAGGTGGTTCCTTACCCTTCTTATTGAGAAATAATGAAAATGATTTATGGTTTGGTCATGCTCACAATCTCCCTTTAGATATTGCAGTTAGTTATGGATTACCTAGTGCAATAATAATGTCATTAACTGTTTACTTAATTTTATATTTATCTTGTAATTCAATATACAGAACAAAATCTAAATCTAGAGATTATGAAATTATTTATAATAAGGGTTGGTTTGCAGCATCATTAGTTTTTATATATTCACACTTAGTAGACGTACAATATTTTGATTATAGGATTAGTATCTTGGGATGGATCTTGTTATGTGGTTTAAAAAATATTCTTAATAATAAATCGATTACAAAAACTAAATAATGTATAAAAAAGTTTCCATTTTAAATCAGTTGAAATTTTAATTTTACTCAAAATTTAGAAATTTCAGTAATTGAGTAGCTATGGTTGTTTAAGCTCTCACCTAAAAATCAATTAATAAAAATATTTAATAGTTTAGAAATTATTTGTAAATAAGTATTTACAGTTTAGAGTCCCACTCAGGTACTAATTTTGATAAATACTTCAAAGTAGAAATCTTATTATTTCTTTTAATTGACTCTTCTAAGCTATTTAGTAATCCCGAAAAATCTTTTGGTATTTTATTATCTACATCTTCTCTATATATTAAGGGATGATCAGTTTTGACAAATTCTCCCTTTATAAGTAATTCTTCAGATAGTTTTTCTCCAGGTCTAGAACCTATTGTAATTATCTCAATATCGCCATTTGGATTTTGCTTATTTTTTATTGTCAATCCACTAAACTTAATCATTTGTTCAGCCAAGAATAATATTTTCACTGGTTTACCCATATCCAATATAAAAACTTCACCGCCAGACGCCAATGCAATAGATTGAATAACTAATTGAGCCGCTTCTTGAATCGACATGAAATATCTATACATATTATTGTCAGTAAGAGTAATGGGTCCACCTTCTGAAATTTGCTTTAAAAATAAAGGGACTACTGAACCTGAGGAACCTAATACATTCCCAAATCTTACCATGGTAAAAATTGTTCTAGATTTATTTCCATTTTCCTTTAAAATAAATTTTGAGGAATTTTGATAAAATGACTTAAAAACTAATTCAGATAAACGCTTTGATGCTCCCATTACGTTTGATGGTCTTACAGCTTTATCAGTCGATATCAATAAAACCTTTTTAACATCAGCCTCAATAGCTGCTTTTGCAATTGATATTGTTGAAAAAACATTATTATATACTCCTATCACTGGATTTTCCTCAACTAGAGGGACATGTTTATAGGCAGCGGCATGAAAAATTACTTCGATATTTTCCTCCTTAAATATCTGCTGAAGAAAGTTTTCATCTTTTGCGTCACCAAGATAAGTTTTTATAATAATTTTTTTCTTGTTAAGTTTTCTCAGCTCTGAATTAATTGAATATAGACTTGGCTCAGAGTTATCAATTAATAATAATTTATTAGGATTTAAAGCTGCTATTTGAAAACAAAGTTCGCCTCCAATTGAACCCCCTGCTCCTATAACACATACATTTTGATTATCGACTCCCTTACCATATAAATTAAAATAAGGTTTAACACTTTTTCTTCCAAGTAAATCTGATATAGATATCGGCTTTAAATCGAGAATTTGATTCTTTCCTGTTATGATTTCCTCGATGGTTGGTACCTGAAATACAGAAACTCCTATATCTTGCAATTTATTTAACACGTCTCTTTTTGCTCTTAAATTGAGAGATGGAATTGCAAGAAAAACTTTATCAAATTCCCTTTTCATTTTTTCTATTTTATTAGAACTTAAAATTTTGACTCCATATATTCTTTTTCCTTCAAGCAAATGATTATCATCAAAAAAACATACTATTTCGTATTCTCCTGAATTTTTGATACTTCGGCACAATTGTGAGCCAGCATCTCCAGCTCCAAAGATAGCAATCCTAGATAATTTTTTTTTAGACAAATTTTTAAAATTTATTAAAAAATCTCTTACCAAAACTCTGTAAATAGAAAAAAATATAGTTAAAAGAAACCAAAATGTTAAATAGGTATCTATTGATGGTTGATTTAGATTTAATATACTTCCAAATAAAAAAACAGTTAGCAAGGTCAAGAAATTACGAAATGCGAAAACGTAAATATTTAAACTGGAGAAATATATTGGTTTATTAGAATTAAAATTAATTGGTATTGCAATTAAAAAAATTATTACAAACGACAATATATAAAACCACAAATAATTTTCTATTGAATAATTACTTGAAAAAATTCTTGAAACAGAAACTACAGAAAAATAAAAGCTAATTTTAAGTGCTGCAAAAATTAAAAATGAATCTGTAAGTACCTCTAAAAGTAAATTTCTGCTTAACCTAAAATTTTTAATATAATTTTTTATCCAAAATAATTTTTTCAAAACTCCTTTTTCAAATATTATAAAAAATTATAACATCCTTATAAATTAATAAAGAAAATTTAAATTATTATTTTTATTTTCTAATCTACAAAAAATCATCTTAATGAAAAGTAAAAAAGTAGATTAATATAGTATATAATTGGTTTTATTGGATAATAATAAGAATGAATGCATGCGATATTTATTATTTTAATTTCAGCTCTAATTTGTTTTTTATTAATTAATAAATCAATCCCTTATTTAGAGAACATACTTCCAGACAAAATAAACAAAAGATCCATTCACAGTGTTATCAAAGCTAGGGGAGGGGGCATATTTTTTTCATCTATTCCTTTTTTATTCGTTTTAAATAGTTTATTTTATAGAGATATAAATACATATGAAATTATATACATGATATCCTACCCTATCTCCTTGATAGGCTTATTAGATGACAAATTTAGTCTAAATAAAAGAATAAGATTCATTAGTCATATAGTGATCGCATTATCAATAATACAAAACTCAAATAACCTAGTATCATCGTCAAATTTTTTTGATCAATCTTTAATTTATTTTTTCTATATTCTAATAATTTGTTCCTCAATAAATTTAGTTAATTTTATAGATGGAATGGATGGGATGTTAATTTCTTGTATTCTTTTACCTTTAATTATTCTTTGTATAAAATTTCAAAATCCAACAATAATTTTAATCTTAATTGGATGCCTATTAGGGTTTTTAATATTAAATTGGCATCCTGCAAAAATTTTTATGGGAGATTCAGGAAGTACTTTCTTGGGACTAGTCTATAGTGCTTTGTCTGTGCAAAGCGCTAATATTAATATCAGCATCAATCTCTTATCTCTTCTAGGACCTATTTATATAGACACAATTATTACTATAATAAAAAGAATTATTTTGAAGCAAAATATATTAAAAGGTCATAAATTACATCTATATCAAAGACTCTATAAAGTTGGCTTTAAACAAACAAATATAGTTTTTTTATACTTTTTGAGCAGTTTACTTATAACATTAGGTTTTGTTTTATTCGAAAGGATTGGGATAATAATTGCTTATTCAATTTCAATAATAATTTACTTCTATCTTGATTTAAAAATTTCAAATAAAAAAATTGAGATTAATTTATTTTGAATTGATTGGCAAGATCTTTATAGCTATTTAAAGCAATTGAGCGAGACATATTGTTTTCATAAAAATTAAATGCATTTTCTGAATATTGAGTCAATAGTTTCTTATCAGAAACGATATTTTTAAAAAAGTTACTAATTTTTAAAACTTGATAAGTACTAAAGTTGAATCCACATTCATAACATTTATTTATTCTTTTAATATCGGAGTCTTCCCCTATATAAATAACTGGAATACCGCGGGAAATATATGTTGCAAATTTACTTGGGACAACTAATCCCCCAAAACTTTCTTTTATTCCAATATAGCCCATATCAGAATAACCAAGATATTTTTCTAATAAGGGCTTACTAACAGGTGATTTGAAGACAAAGAATTTACTAATATTTTCTTGCTTTAAGTATCTTTTAAGATTAGCTAACTCTCTACCTTGACTAACAAATAAAATTTTTAATTGTGAAGGTTTAAGTTCTGATTTTTTGATAGCTTTTACAAGAGATCGCCACTCATGTGCAGCACCAAAGTTACCAATATAAGTAATTAGAACATTAGATTTAAGAAAATCTGGCTTACGAGTTTGCTTTTTATATATGTTATTTTTTGCATCAAAAAAAGGTTCCCAATTATAAATTCTTTTTATATTTCTTTTATAAACTCCTTTTTTAATAAGTTTTTCATTCATTTTTTCTCCAAGAGAAATAACCTTAGAAGCTTTTTTATAAGCCTTACCAAAAATGAAAAAAGATAATGCCTTAAAAATTTTTAATTTCTTATTTTTATATGTCTCAAAGAAAACATCTGGATAAATATCCATTGCAATGATAATGTAGTCTATCTTTTTTAGAAAAGAAATCAAATAAACTACTAATACTATAATTGGAGGATTTGTCTGACATATGACTAGATTATAATTTTTTCTTTTTAATAAAATAAAAAATGATTTTACAGAGAAACAAAAATCATTTACTAATTTACTAAGAATATTATTTTTTATAAAAAGTAATTTTAATAAATTTATCTTATAGCTTTGTCTTTCTTGAAAAATATATTTTCTATCTCTGTATGGTTTAGATCCGCAAATTACTTCTGCTATCCAACCATCATTTAGAAGACATTCTACAATCTGTCTAGGATATTCTGATGCTTGCCATTTTTTTTCTTTTAAAAAATATTGCTCTAAATAAATAAATTTATTTTGTCTCATTTTGATTTAAAAATTAGAAATTAACAATAATGATTATCTAATTTATTTTTGCTAATGTACCATAGAATTTTACCAAGTTATCTGCACTATTAGACCAACTATATCTCTTAGTTATTTTTTTTAAAAAATCTTTTTTTTGATTTAATTTATCTATATTTTTTATATATTTAATTAGAGCATTATTTATTGATTTAATATTATTTTCCTCAAAATAGTAAATAGAATTTTGAGCGATTTCAAACGCAGCCTTAGATTTATAAGCAATTACATCACAGTTTGAGACTAAAGCTTCAAGTATCGTAATACCGAATCCTTCAATTAATGAAGGATGTATTAAACAATCAACTTTTGATAAAATAAATGCATAATCTTTTGAATTAATATTTTCTATCTTTAAGTAAGATAAAGTACCTAATTCTTTTTTTTCATAAGCACTTAATTCACCTCCACTCAAAATTACAATAAATGGGTCGAAGTTTGAATTAGATAATTCAAATTTTACTTGTTTGATAGATTTAATAATTTTGTTGAAATTTTTATATCCGCCTCTTTTCCCAACATACAAAAATAAATGGGAATGTTTTTTTTTGTACTTATTTAAACTAAATTTATCAACTTTACTAGGCAAATCGAGATTATATGAATTATATGTTTTACAGTATTTTTGATTTCTAAATAACTTTAGTAAAAAATAAAATTCCGAAAAACGATCAAAAGAATAGTTACTTACAAAGCATATTCCATCAGAAATAAGAAAATTATAAAATTTAAAAAATATTAAGAAAAAGTATTTGAAATTGCCTTTTAAAAAATAAATTTCTGGAATCACGTCATGAAATGTTGAAACAATAGGAATGTTTCTATTATCAAAAAATCGAAATGGATAATAGGTAAGATGGATTATCTCAATTTTATTTCTTTGAAAAACCGAAAAACCTACAAAAAATTGATTTCTTATAAAAACAAAATTGATTCTTTCTATTAATTCTTGAAGATGTATATTATCAAGTAGTTTTTTATATTCCTTTTTAGTAACTAACAAAAAGATTTTGTAATCCCTTTTTATTAGTTCTTTAATTATAGAAGCAAAATGAACTGATATACCTCCATATTTTTGATTACTAAATATAAAACAATCAAAACATATATTCATTTTTTTCTAAACATACCACTTTGATTTTAAAATAAATGAAAATCTTTTAAGAAAAAATCTAAATTTTTGTATGAAATTTAAAGAACTATAATTATCAAATATTATTTCATTTTTTAATTTTGAAATCGAAGCTAATAATCTCCAAAAAGTCAAAGGAGATATTTGTTTGCCATATACTTTTGGAATTGAGTTATCTAAAGAAAAACCTTTTAATTCATCATTATGCAAATTTATATAAACCGCCCACATTATTGCATTTTGCTTATTAGGTTTACAAAAATCTTTCTTGCTAGATAAATGATCTGCCGCTTCTTTTCCTGATAAAAATTGATTGCCTAAATTCAATCCTAAGTATGGAGATGGACCAATTAAAATTGTATTTTTTTGATAATATGCTGATTCAAATATAATAGAGGAACAGAATCCAATCACAGCATATGCCACATCTAAAATAGCATAAGTATCATATGGATCTAGTGGTTTTAATACGTTGATAATTTCATTTTCTTTTTCTAAATCATAGTAATTCTTTAAAGTTTTAATAGGCATATTAATCATATTTGGATGCATTCTGACTAAAATTTGAAATCTATCAGAGGAATATCTAAGATTTTCTGCTATTCCTCTTATTTCATTAACCTGATCTAAGCATTTCATTTTAAAAGAATCGCTTAAAAACCTATATTCATCATCAGAGCTTGGATAAATTGCAATGATTTTTTTTGATTTATCAATCGAATTAGGGATTAATCCAATTTCTTGTCCAGAAGTATAAGATTTCTCATATGTCCTTTTACCGTATCTTCTTTTATGGAAATATTCTTCTGCAGTTTTTAAATGAAATATATTTTGAGGTTCAAAAAATCTTTTGGCTTTTTCTTGATTAGCTTTTATATCATGCAAAGAAACGTTGAAAAAATAATATTGAGATTTACTTTTATTCACATCATAAACAAAATAATCTACATTACAAAATTTAGCAGCTTTTATAAAAGCAGAAGAGTCAAAGAATCTTCCATTGAACGCACCAACTAAATTAATTTCATATTGTTTTAAAAAATCAACTGTAGATTCAAAAATTAATCGAGAATCATTAATCAACTTATGATATTGTTTTTGCCAATAAGGTGTTAATTCTTCGAGGCTTGTAATCCTATGTTTTGATGCTAATGATGACATGACTCCATCATTAAAATTTTTAATATTAATATCTAAGTAATTTCTAGATTTTTTATTATTTCGATTTAAAATCAACATTTCTTGATAAGGAATAATTCTATTAAATTGTCTTTGTTTTGCTAAAGTATAAAAATGCATAAGTCTTGATCCAGTTAAATTAAATTGTGTTCTTACAATTTCTCGACCAAGTCCTAATGAATATATTTTATAATCGTTATGTAATCTTTTGACATGACAAATAGTGAGCTCGTTAGTAGGGCTCATAGAAATTGGGGGTAAAAATATAAGAGCTTTTTTAGATTGCATTAAGTATCTTTTGAACTCCGTCAATTAGTTGAATTTTAAAATAGTTTTGTTGCCAGGAGGGAGTTTTTTTTGTCTGCTCTAGACAATAATCTACAATAACTTTTTTTTCAGCTCTAATATTAGTTGGATCATATACTGGTATTTCCATATTAGCTTGATCACTTATTAATTTTGCAAGTCCCTCAATTTTGTGAGAAGAACTTGATAAACAACATATATTTGTTGAAGTATTGCAAGCAAATATCAAATGATGGTACCTGCCTGAAATAAGAAAATTACATTTTGAAATTAAATTTTGTATATCAAAAAAAGAATAATCTTTATTTGCAACTTTCGCATTTTTTAAATATTTTTTGAAATTTATTAATGATTTATCTTCGCTATCTTTTACAAGAAAAATGGGACTTAACTTTGACTTTTCAGAAATTTTAATAATAAGCTCTAAATAAGCATCTAATTTGTCTTGATATAAAGAATCCTGAATCATAGGGAGCATACTTTTAGAAACTGCAAAATAATTAGACAAATCATTTTTAGATTTTTTATATATATTTTCTATTCTCTTGCTATAGTAAAAAACTGAATCTGGAATGAGTGTTGACTCAATATTGATTCTTCCTAAATCATTCATTGAAAGTGGTTCTCTAACATAGAATTCAATATTATTTTTATACAATTTTTTAGCGATCCCAGAAAGAACATTATCCACACTAGAAATAGTAAAGCTGCCATTTATGAAAAATGACTTTTTATTGAATTTAAAAGAAGACAAATATAATAAAAATAATCCTGCTAATGATCCAAAATTTTTTCTGTAAGTACTTCCTTCTGCATTAAAAAATACGCAATCTGATTTTTCTATTTTTCTTAAAATCTCCTTTGAAAAACTACCTCCATTACCGTTAATCCATAAATCAGAGTAAAGCTCATATTGATCAGCAGTTGTAGGGATTAATAAATTTTTTTTTGAAAAAAACTTATGTGTTCTACTTTGCTCATTAAATAATTTCTTTCCAAAAATATAAGGATCAAAAGAATATTTCTGATGAAGTTTCTTATGCGAAATTGTTTCAATATTTATATTTTTATTTTTTTTAAAGATATCAATTAAAGCCGCAGATGAGGCTTGCAAACCCCAATTAGAGCATTCTTTACCATCATTTATTAATAGAATATTCATTTCAAATTTTGATCATAAAATTTATTTGTATCTATTTTAAATACCCTATTAGCATATTTTTTAGAATTAATATTATGTGAGGTATATATAATACAGCAATTTCTAGTACCTAAAATATAATTCTTAAGAATCTTGAAATAAATAGTCTCCGATTCAGAATCAATTGCCGAAAAAGATTCATCTAACAAAATTATATTAGGTAATTCAAGCAAACAACCTAGTGTACTTACCTTTTGATACTGCCCCCCTGATAAAGATGACATTTTTCTTTTTAAAAAATCATCTAAGTCTTTACTAATAGATTCGAAGAAAAATTCTTTTTTGCATTTACAAATATCGGACAATTTCTCAAGTTTAGTTTGAAAATCAAAGTAGTCTTTATTATTGTTAATTTTTAAAAAATCTCTAATATTTAAGTTTGAAAAAATTTGTCTTTGAGGAATAAAATATAGATTAATTTTCCCTTCCTGAAATAAATTCTTATTAAAAAGAATGTGACCACTTTTTTGTGGCAAATTTCCAGCAATAAAGTTCATAAATCTTGTTTTACCAGTCCCAGATGGGGCATCAATCAAAACAAAATCTTTATCTAAAATTGAAAAATTTGCTAAAAAATCCTTTGCAAATGAAGATTTCAAGTCAATATTAATAGACTTAAAATCTATTAATTTATTGTTATGATTTAAATCTTCCAAATATTCATAATAATTTATTATCTTATTTTTCTTAAAATCTGCAATTGCCGTTTCAATATCTAAAATATTTGTTGAATTAGA
>CABZHQ010000021.1 GCA_902525585.1 uncultured Prochlorococcus sp.
TAATAGTATTGCCATTTCAGAAGTTTTCGAGAATTTTGATGAAGAAGATAAAGATACACTAGATCAGTTTCTTAAATTAACAGAATGTGAGATGCATGTGTTTAGAATTCTTGAAAAACAAATAAGGTTAAGAAACAAGGTAAGATTTGTAGATTTTAAAAAAAGAAAAAAATAAAGAGTTAATTTCTATATAAGTTTATTTCTTCCATTACCAGTCTTACCAAAGCCTAACCAGATGAACCATAAGATCCATCCGAAGATAGGTATGAAATTAATAAAGATCCATTTCCAATCTTTACCAAAATCTTTGATTCTTCTTATATCAATAGCTATTTGAGGAATGATACAAACTATTCCATAAACATTGAAACCAAAAGTTTTTAAAAATATTGGGATTGTTAGGAAAGAAATTATAAGATTCGCTAGTTGAACTAACCACCAGTCCGATCGAGATGTAAATCCTTTGAAGTCTGTAGCTTTAACCCAAAACTCTTTATATGCGTTTAAAAAGTCATTAAGCATAAATTAACAATTCAAAGAATTTAACATTATCAATTTAATCTTAAATTTATCAAAATATTATTTAATTACTAAATAGGATCAAATAAATTCATATCATTTGAATCTTGTTTTGGGATCTCATCTTGATTTGGTAATGAACAGAATCCGTCTTTGCAAATCATCTTTTCTTTTGCAATACTTGAAGTCTCTGAGAATATATTTTTGTTGTTGTTATTTGAAGATTCTTTCAGCATTTATATAAAAAATTAAATCCAATATTAAATTAATAACTCAATCTATTTTGATAAGCAACAAAATTAATATTAATTGTTTACTTTTTTTGATTTGGCAAGTCTCTCCAAAATAGCGCCATTATATAAATGAATAAAGATATAGAACAAATATAAAGTAAAGAATTTAGATGCATGTTGATTTATTAATGTAATTACAAAGAAAGGGCCTTTCACAAAAATAGATTGATAATTGTTTAACTTAGCAATCATACAAATTCTAGTATTTATATAAGTTTTTTATGCTTTTCCCAAGCTTTTAGGAGGACAAATTTTAAATTTTAGGAATATATCTTTTTAGTTAGTAAAGCTTATAAAGTTAAAAGTTTTATGAATCTAATCAAATTCTACATTTTTAAATGTTTATTGTATTTTCACGATCTATCCTTATTTATTTCTGTTAAGGCTTTTCTACCTTCCTTAAGGGTTCTCAAGACGAGCCAGATTAGAGAGGAAATAATAAGGATGGTAAGTGTAATTAGAGAAATTTGAGTTGTATCAATATTGTTGGCCAATTTAATTAAATTCTTTATGAATCTTTAATTTAAAAATTCAAATGTTAGATCTAGAGTAAGCAGGTATTAGCATTCCACCATCTTGATCGTCATTATTGTCATCATCAAACCCACCCCCCAGAAGTAATTCAATAATTACAAGTATAGCCACTGGATAAAGGCACCAGAGTATTGCTGTAATAGGACTTACTGAGGAAGAAGCTGAGTAAAATTCTGTCATGAATTGATATTAATGTAAAGAAACAACAATTGTGGATCCTCTGGGTAGTATTTATTCAATATTTCTATAAATATTTTTTAAAAACTTTTCTCTCTAACACGAATAGATCTTTGATATGTATTGATATTTTTATTCTTAAAATCAATTTGAATAATAATTTTTTTGAACCTACTGAGAAACTAATAATGACATAATGAATCGCGCGATTGTTATTTTTTATACTTAACAATAATTGTACATTTTTGATTCAAAAACTATTATTTATCTTGATTTTATAAATTCTATGTTTTCTTTCACTTTTGATCCTTTAGCTGCGATATTTGGTATATCAGGAATTGTAGGCTTCTTTTTCTTCGTTTCTGCTGCTAAGGGAACTTCCAGTATCAATACAAAACCAAAAAAGGAATTAGATTAGAACTTATTTTCTCAGAAAACTAAATTGAAATTTTAAATTTAGTATTTAAAAGGCTTTTTAATTATTACTTATTCCATTGTTTAGAAATAAATTCAAGAAAATCTTTTAGATCCTCTTCAGGACAATTTGTTTGTTTTTGTAAATCAATGCAAATTTGCTTAATATTTTCAAAGGCCTTTTTTACTACTTCGTTTTTTTCAATAACCTCAAAATATTCTTCATCAGTAAAAGGCATAATATTAGTTTCCTTCTTTAAAATTATTTATTAAACATATTTTATCTACATTGACTGAACAGTAAAGAAGAAAAAATCTTTTTTCTTAAATTTATCTACCCAATCGATAATGTTTTTTAATACTTTTGGTTACTTCCCATTCGCAGTTAAGTCCAGCAGGAAATTCAACTAGATCTCCAGCTTTGATCAGGTAAATGTCACCGTTTTGGGTATTTATTTTCGCTTGACCTTCAATAATTAAGCAAATTTCCTTATCATCGTAATTCCATTGAAATTTGCTTGGCTCACATTCCCAAATAGGCCAACTTTTTATTCCATACTGAATTATTACGCTTGCACTACAGGGGGAAGATATTAGAACTTTCACGAAATAGCTCGGATATGTTTTTTCATTTTACAAATAAAAGAAATATTTATTTTCGAGAATGTGTATTTCTTTACTGTCTTTTATTTTTTTTCGTTTATTATAAAAAAAATTTCTAATTTATGGATGAGCTTTCTACATTGTCAATTTCGCTATCTATAGCTTCTTTAGGAATATTTTTTTTATTTTTCGCTTCAAATGATGATGATGACCAAGATGGTGGTAAGTTGATTAAATCATTAGAAAGAATTAATTAATTCAAAGTAAATAAAACATTTAATAGAAGTTTATAACCTATAAAGCCTGCATAAATGCAGCTTAAAAAAATAACATTAATTTCCAATGTGCCGAGTCTTTTTTTCTTTAATGTTTTCATTGTTTTGAGTGTTTATAGGGTAATTTTATTTAATTTGATTTTTATTAACATGAGTATTTTTTACATTAACTCAGAGATTAAAGAATTATTAATGTCAAGCCAAAAAATAAAAAACAAGTAAAAAATATTATTTTTTTGGTAATTTCTCTTTCCTCAGTCTTAGCAAAAAATAAGGAAATTACTGGAGATATGCTTAATAAAGCCCACCCTACTCCTATGGGAAGGGTTTTAAACACAACTTGTTGTAGAAATATTCCTATATTTGTTCCAAGAAGTATTGAAATAAAAAATCTTTTTTGTTGTTTTTTGTCTATGTTTTTTAAGAAAAAATTAATCTTAAATCCTTTTAGAATAATTAAAAAAGTTATTGCACCTAATAACCTTATTTCAGTTGTAAGGAAAGGAGATAAATTGCTTTGAAGGAAAACCATCCTTGATAAAAGACCTCCAAGAACAGCACATAAAACTGATAAAAAAGGAAAAGCAAAAATCTTAAAGTTATTTTTTTCTGAGAAAGAGGAGTTTTCCTCTTTAAAATCGTTACCTTTTCTGAGAATTATGAATAGCGAGATCGTTACTATAATTATCCCAACCCATGATTTAGTTGTTAAATTTTCATTAATAAAAAATTCCCCTGATAAAGCTGCCATTAACGGAGAAAGAGTTTCTATAGATAAAGTTTTTCTTGTGCCAATTGTTTGTAGTGACTTTAAATAGAAAGTATCACCTAAACCAATACCTATTATTCCACTAATTATTAGAATAAATATGTTTTTTAATTCAGTTATGGGACTTAGATTGATAAAAGCAGGTATAAAAATTAAAAAAGCTATTATATTTTTTATTAGATTAATATCTATTGATTTATATTTTTGAGTTTGCGAGCGCCAAATAAAGCACGCATATGTCCAAGATGTAGCAGCTCCAAAAGCAGAAAGGATTCCAATCAAAACGAATAATTTTTAAAAATTTTATTTTATAAATTGAGTAAATGCTAAAAAGAATACATAGATAAGAATCAAAATCCCCGGTAAGTACTGAATTAGTGATTTGAAATTATTTTTTTTCATATTTTCTAAATTATTTAATTTTAAACAGTTTTTTTATTAGTAGGGTACAAACTCTCTAACTTCTTTCTTCTTTGAACTTTCGCATTAATTCTTTCTTCTTTTTCTTTTTTCTTGATCTCATCATTTATCTTATTTTGTCTATATCCAAACCAAAGTAGAACCCAAATAACAGAAGTTATTAAAAGAAGAGCAGTATATTGACCAGTCATAGGAAAACTGGCCTCAGAATATTTAACGTAAGAAAATAACATACTCATTTAATTAACTTAAAGCATAAAAATAACGACTGTGTTGATTTTTCTAGAAATTTAAAAATTAGCGAATCTTAGCTATTTATTATGTAGTTTTAAAGTTCTATATTTATTTTTTTATGGTTTTTGGACTAATTTTTCTTTATAACTACTTGCTATTATCAGATTGAAGCATATTAAATAATAAGTTTTTGGAACCTTTTGATTTAGCAGTTGTTGGAGGCGGTGCAGCGGGTTTTATGACAGCAATAACTGCTGCTGAAAATGGAGTAAAAAGAATAATAATTCTTGAAGGCACTTCAAAACTTATGGAGAAAGTAAGGATTAGTGGAGGGGGAAGATGTAACGTCACTAATGCGACATGGATACCGAATGAACTAATTGAGAATTACCCCAGAGGTGGAATTCAGCTCTTGGAATCATTTAATCGTTTTGCTGCTGGAGATGTATACGATTGGTTTGAGAAAAAAGGGTTAAAATTAAAAATTGAGGAAGATCTAAGAGTATTCCCAGTGTCTAATTCTTCTTCAGATGTTATTGATTGCTTGAGAAAAAGTGCTTTATCAAAAAACGTAGAGGTACTAACAAAATTTTTTGTAAAAGAAATTTCAAAAACTCCAGATAATATATTCAATATTTTTAGTCTTAAAAAAGTAAAGGTAACTTCAAAAAATATTATTCTTTCAACTGGAGGTAATCCAAGCGGATATAAATTAGCTCAAAATCTTGGACACACTATCGTTAAACCGGTACCATCGCTTTTTACTTTTTCTACAAAAGAACCAAATTTGGATGCATGTAGTGGAGTATCGATAAGGGGCATAGATATAGAAATTAATTTAAACAATAAGAATTTTCAAAATAGAGGCGATTTACTAATAACGCATTGGGGGTTTAGTGGGCCAGCAGTATTAAAACTTTCATCAATTGCAGCAAGGGAACTTTATAGCCAAAAATATAAATTTAATTTAATCATTAAATGGTCTTCTTTAAGTTATGAGGAGTTAAAAGAAAAAATTAATTATTTAAGATTAAATAAAGGCAAGGTGAATCTTATTAATAGTAGACCTGTTCCACTATTAACAAAAAGATTATGGATTTTTTTATTAAAGAAAATAGGTATTGATAAAGAGAAAAAGTGGGCTGATTTACTGGCGGATGAAAAAGAGAAAATGATAAAAATTCTGATGAAGGACAAATATATAATTTCGGGGAAAGGACCATTTGGAGAGGAATTTGTTACTTCTGGAGGCGTAAAAATTAATGAAGTCAATTTTAAAAGTATGGAGAGCTTAATTTGTCCAGGATTATTTTTTTCTGGAGAAGTTTTAGATGTTGATGGGATCACAGGTGGATTTAATTTTCAACATTGTTGGACAAGTGGATGGATCGCTGGGATGGCAGTCTCAAAGTTAAATCAAGAAATAATAAATTAATAAGTAATAAATCAGTAAGTAACAATTCAATAAGTTTATCTTTTTTTTATTAAGTATTAGACGGAAAAAGTTTTTTGGAGAAACTTTAATTTTAAAGTTTTAATTATTGGTGAAGATTAATGCAGAATCTTGTATCAAAAAAAGAAGAAGAGGAAAGAAGATTAAAAGCTTTAGCAGAATATAGGATCTTGGGAACCAAGCCAGAATCATGTTATGACGATATTACAAAAATTGCTGCTACAACCTGTAATGTGCCTATTTCTTTAATGACTTTGGTAGACAAAGATAAACAATGGTTTAAATCTAAAATAGGACTTCAAATATCAGAAACTAGAAGAGATTGGTCTTTTTGCACCCATGCAATAAAAGAAAATAGTCCATTAATTATTCATGATGCTTTCCAAGATGAAAGGTTTATAAATAATCCATTGGTAACAGGAGACCCCAAGATTCGTTTTTATGCAGGTTTTCCCCTTAGAAATAGTGATGGTAATAAACTTGGAACTCTTTGTGTAATAGACAGAAAGCCAGGAAATCTAACTACACAACAATTCAATATTATGGAATTATTATCCAAGCAAATAGTTTCATTTTTAGAGCTTAGAAAAAAGTCATTGAACTTGCTAGATGCGTTGTCTAACTTGCACAAACAGGAGGGTATTTTATCGGTCTGTTCATATTGTAGAGAAGTGAAAAATAAAGAGGGCGATTGGATGCATTTAGAAAAATATCTTTCGAAAATTAGTGATATTCGATTCAGTCATGGGGTTTGTGATACTTGTATGGAAAAACATTTCCCAGATGTAATTGAAGTATGGAATAAAAAGGATTTCTTTGAAGATGGTCAAAAAAGGTTTTTAGAGTCCTAGATTCAATACCTGGCTTTTTATTGTTTAATTTATTTTCTAAACAAATTCTTTATTTGGTGGTTAGTATTGTATAAATTTTGACTAAAAAATGTTATTAGGAACTTTATTGACAGGTGAAATTGCTAAAAGTGCATTAGTAGCATATGTTCATTATTTAGGAATAATATTGTGTTTCGGTTCTCTTTTGTTTGAAAGATTGACTCTCAAAGTAGGTCTTAATAGAAATGAGACGATTTCAATGATAATTGCAGATGTGGTTTATGGTTTAGCAGGAGTTGCGATATTAGTTACTGGCATTTTGCGTGTTAAGTATTTTGGTCAAGGAGGGGATTTTTATACGAGTAATCCCGTGTTTTGGATAAAAGTTTCTCTTTATATTCTTGTGGGATTACTTTCTTTATACCCAACAACAACCTATATCTTATGGGCCATTCCATTAAGTAAGAATAAATTACCTGAAATATCTGAAAATCTAGTCAAGAGGTTCAGACTAATCATTACTACTGAACTAGTGGGCTTTGCAACAATACCTTTGTTTGCAACTCTCATGGCTAGAGGTGTAGGTTTAGGTTGAATAATTTATTTCTAGAAAGAAATTGTTTAATAAGTGCAAACAAACTATATAGATGGAGTTTAAGTTATAAGATTTCTAAATCTAAAAAAGAGATTATCTTTATTGGTTTAAATCCATCATTATCTGATGAAGTTTTCTTGGACAACACAACAAAAAAGATAATCAAAATTTCGAAAAACAATAATTACGGTAAAGTAAAATTAATAAATCTATTTGCTCTTATTTCAAGCAAACCAGAAAAACTTTTTAAACATAAAAACCCTGTGGGCTATCTAAACAATAATCATATTTATAAAAACTTAAAACACTGGTCTGAAAGTAAAAATTGTGATTTATGGTTAGGTTGGGGTAACAAAGGTAAATATCTAAATAGAAATAAAAGAATATCAAAAAAAATAATGCAATATAACTCAATTAGGAAAAATAATTTTGATAATCCTCTTGGACCGCTTTTAATTAAGAAAACAATCAAAGATAATCCAATACACCCTCTATATTGTTCTGATTATTCAATCCTCCAATCTTATTTTTAGGTAGTAAGGCTCAAATGCAAACCAGTATTTTTAGCTATTTCACTAAATATGTGTTAATTTCTATTAGTTAAGTTAATCTAATATGAAAATTTCAAAGCAATTAAACAAACTAAAAAACTTGAATGTTGAGGCAGAAAAATGTTCTACAAGAGAAGAAGCAAAAAAAATAATTAATAAAGCAAATAAAGCACAAAGTAAAATCAACAAATAAATAAAAAGTAATTTCACTTATTCATAAATTAGAATTTTCAAAAATATTTAATTTACACAAATACACCATATTTATTTCTTAGTTTTTATGTCTTTGAAAATAATTAAAATAAGGAAATCGCACGAAAGATTTAGATCGAGTAGAGAATGGCTAAATTCGATGCATTCATTTTCTTTCGCAGAGCATAGAGATCCAAAGTGGGATAATTTTGGGAAAATTAGAGTTATAAACGAAGATATTATTTCTCCTAATGCAGGATTTAATACTCATTCTCATGAAAATATGGAAATAATTACTGTCGTAACAAAAGGAGCAATAACTCATAGAGACTCTTTAAACAATCTTGGAAAAATTTGCAAAGATGAAGTACAAGTTATGTCTGCAGGTACTGGAATCTCTCATAGCGAGAAGAATGAAGAAAATGAGAACTGTAAGTTGTTCCAGATTTGGATATACCCTCAAAAAGAAAATATCAAACCTCGATATGATCAAATTTCATTAAATGAAAAGTTGTGGGACAATCTTATTTTTAATTACAAAGACGGTAAAAATAATAAGCTTTTTCTAAATCAAAGTATCTCTTTATGGCGATGTAAATATAAGGCAATTAAAGAAAAAAAATTGCCATTAAAAATCGATAAATATAATTGGATACAAATAATAGAAGGTAATCTTTTATTAAAAAGTAAAGACTCTAATTCAAATATATTTCTCGAATCTGGAGATGGCTTGGGTTTTGAAGTTAATTATTATGATGATGTCTCTATAGATACTGAAAAAAACTTAGATTTTCTCTTATTTTCGATGCCTTCCTTATAATTTATCTGTTATTTTAACCATCAACTCCTTTATTAAAAGCATTTAAGGCTTGCAAAGCCATATTAAGGTGAACTTCCATAGCACCAAGTGCAATTAAAGAATTTGGTGATTTATCTTTTAGTAAATTCTCTTTTCTTTTTGATAACTCATTAACTACCTTCTTAGTTGAAGCTTCCCAATTGTTGATTAACTCTTCAAATTCTTTTTTTTCAGGGCTTTCTATTTCTGCTAATTCATCAGAAAAATGAGAATCTTTTTGTGCCTTAAGCATCAAGTAACTTAATTTTTTATGACTTATTGCTTGAGGTAAATTGTTAGATTCACTCATTGCTAGTAATTAATTTATAGTCAAAATCTAACTAATTAAGTGAATATTTGCTAGAGGGTAAACGGTTGTGATGACCGACCTGAAAATTATGAAATGAAACTTGAACAAAAAATGGATTTATTAACCTTTAATTTTTCACTTATTAGTTTCTTGAAATAATCTCCACGCTCCTCATAATTCTTAAATTGATCAAAACTAGAGCATGAAGGTGAGAATAATAATGTTCCAACCCTATTATTTTGTAAATAATGAAAAACAAAATTTAAAAGCTCTTTTAGTTCTGAAAATTCAAAAATATTTTTTTCAAATCCTTCATTAATAAGCGCCATTTTTAGGACTTTTGAGCTTTCTCCAAAAAGGAAAACACATTTAACTTTTTTCTTTAAAACTTTTATCCACTCACTATATTCATTGCCTTTTAATCGACCCCCAGCAATTATTATTATTTGACCTTCAATTGAACTTATTCCCGCAATAGATGAGTCAAAATTTGTAGCTTTACTATCATTGATGATTTCCAGATCATTATTTTTATAAATTGTTTCCATCCTATGGGGTAATTGTTTGTAATTAGATAAAGAATCTTTAATCTTCTTGCCAGATAATCCAACTTTTCTTGCTGCTGCAATTACCAATAAAAGATTTTGAAGATTATGCATTCCTTTTAAAGAAAAATGTTCAAGTTTGAATAATTTCTTCCCTCTCTCAACAATGTACGCTTGTTCATCTATCCAATAATCGCAAAGAATAAAATTTGATTTATCGAAACTTGTTGTTATCCAAACCCCTCTTGATAGCGAACTGTAGTGATTTCTTAGGTTTTTATCGTCATAATTATAAATTCTAAAATCAGATTTTTCTAACAAGCTTTTTTTTATGTTGAAATAGTTTTCAAGTGTTTTATGTCTTTCAAGATGATCTTCTGTGAAGGTTGTCCATATTCCAATATTAGGTTTTACTTCTGGAGATATTTCTATTTGATAACTGCTTAATTCAGCTACAACCCAATCAATTTTTTCATGTTTTTTGGAGTTAGCATACTTACATAAAGGTGTACCAATATTTCCAGCAAAAGGAGCATATAATCCAGTATCACAGAGTATATGGCTTAGTAGATGAGTAACAGTAGTCTTGCCATTAGTGCCAGTAATACCTATCCAATTTGTGTCTTTTAAAATTTCCCATGCAACATTAATTTCTCCAATTACTTTAATTCCCTTTTTTTTTAATTCAATAATGGTTACATGGTCATAAGGTATTGATGGACTTACAACAACAAATTCGATCTCTTTCAAAAAAGGTTGAATTTCTTCAAATACAAATTCTTTATTTAGAGAAACTATGATATTAAGCTCTTCTAATGCTGTTTTTCTTTCTAAGAACTCTATCCCATCTTTACTTTCCCAAACAATTACTCTCTTATTGATGCTTCTCAAATACTTGGCAGCCCAAAATCCAGATTTACCTAATCCAATTACAAGATTAATATTTCTTTTACTTGAATGATTATCTATCATTAAATTTATAATTGCATTTATATTAATTGTGTTTAAAGGGTAATTCAATCATGAGATTTTTCTTCAGTATTTTTAGTATTCGCCCAAGTAAAGTTAATTATGGAAGATAATACTGCAAAATATTGGTTCTCTTGGTTTTATGAAAAGTGGGAGAAAAATGCTCCAGGTGAATTAATTGAACAGGGTTTAACTCCGTCTCAGATTGCTGAGCGCTTTGTTAATGAAAACCATGATATTTTTATTCAATTGTCAAAAAAAATTGATAAAAAAAATTATGATGCCTTAACAGAATTTATGAAACTCTCAGAGAGTGAATTACATATCTTGAAGTATTTTCTAAAATTAGTAAAAATGAAAAATTTATAAGAAGTTATTAAGTATTTCGAGGCTTTTTTCCCATAAATTTTTTCTTTCTTTTTTATTCGTGGCGAAAGGAGCAGTAGGGGATAGTTTTGGATGACCTCTGAAATTAAATCTAGGACCATAATGATCACCGCCTCTTGCGTCTGGTGAAGTAGCTGCATAAAGCTGAGATAAAGCACCCATCTCAGCAGTTTGAAAAATAGGACTAAATAATTCCAATGAGAATGTTTCTAATGGACCAGGGTTAGGTTTTTGAGCAGTAAAGAGATTTGTTTTTGCAATTCCTGGGTGAGCAGCTAAAGAAAGTATATTTTTGTTCTTTAAGTTCTCATTTAGTTCCAAAGCAAACATTACATTTGCCAATTTGCTATTGGAGTAAGATTCCCATTTGTTGTAATAGCTCTCGGCTTTCAGATTTTTCCAACCAACTTTGCCAAAAAATTGTGCTCCGGAAGTCACCGTCACTATTCTAGATTCTTCTTTTTTTTCAATAATTGGAAGTAGCTTTAGAGTCAAAAGCATGTGAGCTAGATGATTTACTGCAAATTGTATTTCATATCCTTGGGCACTAAGAGTTTTAGGCGGATGCATAATGCCTGCATTGTTGATTAGTAAATCCAAATTTTCAAAATTATCAAAAATTTTGGACTGAACTTCAACTATATTTTTTAAATCTGACAAATCTAATTCTAAAGGTGTAAATAATCCTTCAGGATTAAGAACTTTAAGTTTTTTGATAGTTTGATTAGCTTTTTCAAGCGATCTACAAGCTATAACAACATGAGCATTTTTTTCTGCTAAGGCCTTTGCAGTGTAGTATCCAAGACCGCTATTAGCACCAGTAATTAGCGCTGTTTTGCCTGTAAGGTTTGGAATATTAGATGTTTCCCAGTTAGAGATTTTAGGTCTTGAGATAGTGGCAGTCATTTATTAATCCTGCAAATAGCTTTGGAATTTAACCAAAATTTAATTACTCTAATAATCTAAATACTGGAAGTCAGTATCGTGAGCTCTTATTGAATGTACTATTCAATATTATTTTTCAATTGCATATTGCCATTCGTTATTTTGAGATAAACTTTTTTCTCTAAGTAACTGTAATTTCCTACTATTTATTTTTATAACTATCCCATTAGTTGGATATTTCGCAAATATTTTTTTCTCTAACCAATTTTTTTTATATATTTGGATTTCGCTTGTATGATTTGTGAAGTAACTGTCAGGGGTGCTGAAGCCACATTTTTTAAGATAGTTAAGGGTTTCATATTGATTAAGTCTTCCATTAAGTATTTGGAAACAGCAAAAGCGGAAACTTTCTCCAATCCCTTTCTTATCATTGAGGTATTTTCTTGTAATTCTTGGGGAAATGCCGGCAACTTGGTTTGTAGCGTATAGTTCACCTCTAATTTGAAAATCTCGTTTGATAGGAATACAATCGGGGACATTTTTAATTTGTTTAATTTTGCTTGAGACATCAAATCCTTTTTTTGTAATAGCTTTATTAAACTTGCCATCTATGTATCTAATTGCAATAGCACAGCCATCAATTTTTGGTTGAATGCTTAATCTTGTTTTTGTTAATAAACTTTCCAAAAATTCTTTATAGTTTTCTTTGGCTAATTTTGGCAAAAGTTTATTATTTTTTTGATTAAAGTAGTCAGGCTCTGGATCAACAGGAATAAAGAGCTTTTCAAGTTGATTAAATGCATCATCCGAAATTATGCCTTCACCTATTCTGTATTGTTCATCAAGATACTTAACATCTCTTACTAATAAATTATTCATAATAATTTTGATAAATATTTAAAAATCTTTTAGAAAAAATCATTTAAATAAAGATTTGAAAATTAAAATTAGATCTAAAAAGTAATTGACCACTAAATATCCTCCTACGCAGAGAGCGATTTAAGAGTATAAAATGTACTGACAAAGCGTTTAAATTAAATACTTCAATCAAACATATTTACTTAAAAGTGAAATAGAAAATTTTAAAGGCAAATTTTTGAAATTTCTATCAATACAAAAAAAAAATTTTTAAGGTTATAAGAAAATGTCATTTTTATTAAAAGCTCAAAATACATGGGAAAATTTTGCGAAATATAAAATCAATGATTATGCAAAATTAAGAAATTTTGATTTTGGGCCAAATAACGAAAGTTCAGTTTCAAAATTATCGCCTTTCATTACTCATAGAATATTATCGGAATATGATCTGATCCATGATATTAAAAGTAAGTACAAAATCAAAAATTCAACTAAATTTGTTGAAGAAATATTTTGGAGAGTTTACTGGAAAGGGTGGATGGAAAATAGACCTAAAGTTTGGAGAAATTTTGTTTCAGAAAACAATCTCGATTTTGATTATGAGCTATATGAAAGTGCAATTAATGGCGATACAGAATTAGATTTTTTTAATTCTTGGGTCCATGAATTAAAACAGTACAACTATTTGCATAACCATACAAGAATGTGGTTTGCGAGTACTTGGATATTTAATTTAGGCCTCCCATGGCAATTGGGAGCAAAGTTTTTCTTTAAATATCTTTTTGATGGAGATGCTTCATCTAATCTCCTTAGCTGGAGATGGGTCGGAGGATTGCAAACAAAGGGAAAACAATATCTTTTTTCATCATCAAACCTCAAAAAGTTTTCAAATAATAGATTTAATGTAGACAAAATAAGTAATCAACAAATTTTTCTTGAAGAATCTAATCAAATACCATTTGAAGATGAGATTTATAAAAATGATATGGATCCTAAATCAGATAATCTGATTATGTTCGAAAATGATCTGCACCTTGCAACCCTTAAAAATTTACTTCCAAGCTATAAAAAAGTATTTATTATCCTTTTAAAAAATGAACAAAGACAAATTAAATTGTCTGAATCTGTTTTGAAATTTAAACAAGATTTGGTCTCTGAATTTGTAGATCAATTTGATAATATTGAACAGATTGATCCTTATTCATTAGAAAATACTTTTAAAAATACTAACGAAATAGACATTATTTATCCTGGAGTGGGAGAAAATTATGATTTCATAACTGAGTTTAAAAATTTACACCATAAGAAAATTTTTAGCCTTGTTAGAGATGAAGATTTATTTGCTTGGAAATTCGCCAAAAAAGGGTTTTTCAAATTTAAAGAAAATATTCCGAAAATCAATAAGAGAATATTAGAAAATTATTCAAAAAATAATTTTTAACTTATTTGAATCCCTAATCAGAATAAGAATTTATTAGAGTACTAAGTATAAATACTTATTTAGGTGTGACTTTTGCTCTTTAATCCACGATGGATACTGTGACTAGTTATTTTTACTTAAGGATTATTTTTTTATAGTGCTTTCAACAATTCTTACCAAGTCGCTTAGCAAAGATACTGCTTTATTAATTCTTAGAGTTATAACTGGAACTGTTCTTATTCATCACGGTTATGAGAAATTAGCAAATATAGAAAATTTCGCTGATGCTTTTGTCAGGCCATTACATCTTCCATTTCCAATATTTTTATCTTACATAGCAGCATTCTCAGAAATAGGTGGGAGTTGGTTACTAATTATTGGCTTAGCTACAAGATTCGGAGCTTTGGCAATTGTTGGAACAATTTCTGTGGCTATATATCATGCACTTGTTACTTCAGGTTTTAATATTTTCTTACTAGAGCTTTTACTTTTGTATTTCGCTTCAGCAACTTCAATCGCATTAACAGGACCTGGTAATTTCTCACTTGATGAAGTCATTATCAGAATTTTGAAATCAGAAGATGAAGAGGAAATTATATCTTCAACAAATGTAAAATCTTCCAAGCAAGTTGAAGTTAAAGAAGAAACTAGTAAAGGTGGTTTATTTCAATTTCTGCAAGCGAACATACTCTCGGATACTTCAAGCTAACTTTTTAGGATAGAGACTATTTATTAGTTCTAACCTCTTTCTATAACTGTTTCTTTTCTCAAGTTTTAACTTAATCGTAGCTTCAGAAAGACTTATAAAAAGACCTATAGCAGTAACCCAAGATAAAAAAATAAAAGGGTTTTCTGGAATTTCTGAGAAATTCATATAAATAATACTTCTTTTTTAAAACTGACTGATCACTATATGTTTTTCAACCTAAATATACAATTTAGAAATATTTAAGGATTAATTTCAACTTTTTCCCATTTCTTAACCTTTTCCCAAAGATATCGTTTATGAACAGGCTGTTCTAATTTAAGAAGATCTACTGAATCGATTTCAAAATTTAGAACCACAAAATTTTCTGACTT
The DNA here is from genome assembly GCA_902525585.1 of uncultured Prochlorococcus sp. Lineage (GTDB taxonomy): Bacteria > Cyanobacteriota > Cyanobacteriia > PCC-6307 > Cyanobiaceae > Prochlorococcus_A. The sequence continues at coordinate 15,152 of CABZHQ010000021.1, forward strand.
GGGTAGATTAGATAATAATTCATGAGTAGATTGGACTTTTGGGTTTATTTTCTCTCCAGGAGACCCCAAAAACCAAGAAAATTTTGATTTTTCTGATAATGAATCCCAATAATTTTTGTTATCTATTAATTCACGTATTTTTCCTTTAAATCTATATTGTGATTTGGATTTCAAAAAGAACCATAATATTTCTGCATTAGGGTTAGATTTTAAATGCCCAATTTTTTCACTTCTTCTATCTGTAAAAATTATCATTGAACTTTCTTTATGCCATCCTCTGAAAACAACTGTTCTTAATCTTGGCTCATTTTCTTCGCTAACAGTTGCAAGCTGTATCCATCTATTAGAGGGTAATTTCCCCTCTTTTTTTCTAGAAGATTTTAAATCTTGTCTCCAACTTGGTAAGTTGTTATCAAGCATTTAATTTAGGCAAAATGAGACCACTTTTCTTTTTGTATTCTTCGAATGAATCATATTTTGAGAGTGATTTATCTTTTTTTATCATTCTTGGGAGAAAAACTATAGAGAAAAATATTGCAAGAATTGCTAATGGAACGAAACTCATTGAGAGTATGGCGAATGATAGATAAATTAGTATTTCTCCAAGATAATTTGTATTCCTTATATTTTCGAAAAATCCTTCTTTAATTAGATCTTTTTTTAATTTAAGAGAAAAATATTTTTGGGCATCACTAGCAAAGTGTAAAAACACTCCAATTATATTTATAGATACAGATGCAGCTATTACAATATTTGGAACAGATTTCTGAGATGAGATAAGAATGTAGGGAGCTACCCAGTAACTTCCAAGGAAAATAAAACCAGTAACCGAAGTTAAAAAATTGATTTTTTCTTTAAAATAAGGATCTGGGAATATCTTTTCTTTTAAAAGCCAAAGAAATCCATAAGTACCGTGCAGAGCTAAATAAACGAAGGGAGCGATTGTAAAATTATCAAAAAAAATCATAAAACCTATCACTACAAATGCAGTGAGCCCCTTGTGAAGATTAATTATTTGATTAAGTTTCATCTTTTTAAATAATCTAAAAAATGAAATTATTTTCTGTGGATCTAAACTAAGTCGTCAAAAGTTTTAATGGGCGATACTGGATTCGAACCAGTGGCCACTACCGTGTCGAGGTAGTGCTCTACCACTGAGCTAATCGCCCAAATTGAAGAAATTTTTTATTCCCCTTATAAGAAAATAGCAGGTTGCGTTTCATTTTCTAAGTAATTTAACTTTCCATCGTTCTCTTTTGGTTATTTCTAAATTTAGAATTTCAATAAATCCTTTATTTTCAAGTTCTAATTTGTCGCCAATTTTTAGATTAATAGTTGGTTTATTAACTTTGCTTCCATTTAATCTGAGCATTCCATTTTCTATCCTTTCAATGATTTTGGTTCGTGATAACCTAAAGCCAGCTGAAGCTATAGCATCTAGTCTTGTTGAAGCTTCTACTGTATTGACAAGTTTTTTTGTTCTTCCAGAAGGTATTTGTAATTCATCTATAACCACTACATTAATTTTTACTTTTACATCTCTTAAATAAAAAATCTTTTCATCTAGATGCTCAATATCTAAATTATCAATTATCCCTTGTGCTCCCCTATCGCCAATGGTCCATATATCTCCTACTTTGCTTTGATTTAACCCATTTTCAATTAATAGGGATCTAAAGTCATCTTGTGTAGCATTATCAAATAAAAAATTGCCATTAATTTTTATTCCTTGAGCTGGAAAATTACTTTTTAGCTCATCCTCTTCAGGAATGCTATCTCCTCTAAAGCAAGCTATCCTAGATCTTTGAGAAGAGGAGTATCCTCCATAAATAAAAAATTTTAAATCATTTAAATTTTCAAAATCTTTTAGAATCTCCTCCCAAACATAAGTTGAATTAAACCCAGTCCAATAAGTTTCCCAGTGTTTGTACGCTAAGTTAGCAATATTTATTAATTCCTCAGTTTCTTTTTTGTAGTTTGAATTTATTAAGATTTCTTTTAAGTCAATCATTTATCCTTCTAAAAAAATTATATCTTTTGCTTCTGATTGTTTTATCAAAGCCCAAGGTAATTCAGTTCCAATTTGGTTTTCAAGCAGAACAAGCCATTTACCCTCTTTATTAAAATTAATAATTGATCTCAACTCTTTATTTCTATTAATATTGATACTCGCAGAAGAAACAACACTACCTAAATAGCCTGAACCCATTCCTAAAATTCCTCCAATGAGAGATTCACCGATGTTATTCAAACCAAGAAAACTGAAAGTAGATAAATTTGTCATATTAGAAAAAGCTATTCCAGCTATAAAACCAAATGGCATTAGCCATCTACTCATTTCTTTTTGTCTAATCTTTCTATCAAGTTTTGGATTTAAAATTCTTATATCTTCAAATTTTTGAGATTTGAATAAGATATTTGCTTTCGCATTTAGCAATTCTGTTTCATCTGATGATATTTTCTCACTTTTTGGTGGGATCAAAATTGCTTCAGAAAGCATTACTGATTTTTCGTTGAAAACTTCAAATAGTTGGATACATTTATCAATGTCTTCAAATATCACAATACTTTTAGTCAAATTTCAATCCTCAAATGTTTGTGTGTTATTCAAATTAATAAAATAAGATACATACACTATAGATTAAGTTAAAGTAAAAGATTAAAGAACCAATCTTAAATGACAAAAGTTCTCATTACAGATCCAATTGATCAAACAGGAATAGATATTCTTTCACAAGTTGCTCAGGTTGATCAGAAGATAGGAATCTCAGACTCTGAGCTAGCTTCCATTATTAAAGATTATGATGCTTTAATGATTCGCTCTGGTACTCAAGTGACCGAAGAAATTATTAACTCTTCAAGTAAATTGAGAATTATTGGTAGAGCAGGAGTTGGAGTTGATAATGTAGATGTTAAGGCTGCTACGCAAAAAGGAGTTCTTGTTGTTAATTCTCCAGGAGGCAACACAATAGCTGCCGCTGAACATACTATAGCTATGATGTTGGCTTTATCTAGAAATATTCCAATTGCTAATAGTAGTACTTTGTCAGGTAAATGGGAAAGAAAGAAATTTGTTGGTAATGAGCTTTATAAGAAAAAATTAGGTGTAGTAGGTTTAGGGAAAATTGGTGCTCATGTAGCAAAAGTTGCTAATGCATTAGGAATGGAAGTTTACGGATATGATCCCTTTGTATCAACTGAAAGGGCTCAACAAATACAAGTTCAACTATCTGAACTAGAGGATTTATTCAAACAATCTGATTATGTAACTTTGCATTTGCCTCGCACACCAGAGACAGAGAATTTAGTAAATATAGACGTACTTAAGAATATGAAAAGTAGCGCAAAATTGATTAATTGTGCTCGAGGAGGGTTAATTGATGAAGAGGCATTAGCAGAAGCTTTAAATAAATCATTGATTGCAGGTGCTGCGATAGATGTCTTTTCTAAAGAACCTTTGCAATCTAATTCACCACTTTTGAAGGTTGAAAAGAATCTTATTCTTACTCCACACTTAGGAGCATCTACTCGTGAAGCACAAGAAAATGTAGCTGTTGATGTTGCAGAACAAATAAGGGATGTCTTGCTTGGTTTATCTGCTAGAACTGCTGTAAATATTCCAGGTTTGAGCCCTGACATTATGGATAGTCTGAAACCTCATTTGCAGTTGGCTGAAACAATGGGTCTTCTCATAAGCCAACTTTCAGGTGGGCAGATACAGAAACTAGAAGTAAAGCTTCAAGGTGAATTTGTTCAACATCCTTCTCAGCCATTAATAATAGCTAGTCTAAAAGGCCTTCTAAGTAAAGCTTTGGGAGATCGGATTAATTATGTGAATGCTTCGCTAGAAGCAGATTCAAGGGGTATTTCAGTAGTTGAGAATAAAGATGAGGCAAGACCTGAATTTGCTAGTGGGTCGCTTCAGTTAACCACTTATGGAGATAATGGCGACCATAGCGTAGCGGGAAGCATTTTTGCTGATGGGGAATTAAGAATTATTAGTATTGATCAATACCCAGTTAATGTATCGCCAAGTAGATATATGTTGGTTACTAGGCACAGAGATATGCCAGGCATTATTGGCAAGCTGGGGTCTTTATTAGGTAGCAACAATGTAAATATTGCCTCAATGCAAGTTGGGCGCAAAATTGTTAGAGGGGAAGCTGTTATGGTTCTAAGTATTGATGATCCAATACCTAATAAGTTGCTTGATACCATTATTGAAGTTGATGGGATTACCAACGCTAATCCAGTTACTCTATGAAGTGGCTTGACCTAGTTAATGGAAACTAAAGATTGGTATAAACTAACTTTTCTGATAGAAAGTGATTCTGAAGAAATTATTATTTGGAAATTAAATGAGCTTGGAATATTTAGTTTTTCATTTGAATATTTAATTAAAAATGAAAATAAAAAAGAAGTGAATATATGGCTTCCAATTGATGATTGGGGTGAGAGTTCTAGAAGTGGTTTTGAAAAAATACTTAGCAAACTTCTAAAAATTAATCCCCCTATGAACAAATTTTTTGACTGGAGTATTATTAAAGAGGAGGATTGGTTGACAAGTTGGAAGAAATATTGGGCACCTGAATTTGTAGGAAATCATTTTTTAATATTGCCTTGTTGGATAAATCTAAATAAAAATTTTAAAGATAAACAAATCATAAAAATTGATCCTGGAGCAGCCTTTGGTACAGGAAGTCATCCTTCAACTTATCTTTGTTTGGAAAAAATGGAGAATATTTTATTTTCTGATAAAAAGGTATTGGATATCGGGAGTGGTAGCGGGATTTTAAGTGTCGCCGCAAGATTGCTTGGAGCTAAAGAGGTTTCTGCAGTGGATAATGATTATTTAGCTATAAATTCAACAAAATCTAATTTCCAACTAAACTTCGGTAATTTAAACAACTTAAATACATATTTGGGATCTTTTAATGAGGTAATTTTAAAAAATCAACTCAAACAATTTGATCTTGTTTTATGCAATATTCTTGCCGAAGTAATAAAAGGAATGATTCCAAATATTTATAAGTGCTTGCGAAACGATGGGGAAGTCATTTTCAGTGGAATTCTGAATTCACAAAAGGATGAAATTATAAAAATATTAATCCAGAATGACTTGAAATTACTTGATGTATCAACTAGAAAAGATTGGGCATGCATTTCTGCGCAAAAAGCCAGCAATCCAACCTAAATATAAGTTTTTCTTATGAATACTCTTTCATACATTTTATTGTGTCATTTTTTACTTCAAAATCTCACATATCGACTAAATCGATGTTAAAAATGTATTTGATAGGTATTAATTACCAACAATTTTTTAATTAAATGGCTTCTTACAAAGTTACTCTCATCAACGAAGGTGAAGGTCTCAATTCAACTATTGAAGTACCTGATGACCAATACATCCTCGATGCGGCTGAAGAACAAGGTATTGACCTTCCTTATTCCTGTAGAGCTGGAGCATGTTCAACATGTGCTGGAAAAGTTACTTCAGGTAGTGTTGATCAATCAGATCAAAGTTTCTTGGATGATGACCAACTAGAAGCTGGTTTTGTTCTTACTTGTGTTGCTTATCCAACATCTGACGTAACAATTACAACTCATGCTGAGGAAGAATTGTACTAATTATAAAAATTTAACTTTTTTAAGTTGATTATTGATTATTTCTCTGCCACCCTCTATGAAGGTGGTTTTTTTTGTAAATGGATAAATTTGAATTTTTCAAGACTGGCAGTGTTCAATCAAGTTATGGCGGTCAGTACAGTTATAAGGTAATTGGACCATGTTGTAGACTTTATGATAGGGAAGAGTTACCTTGGCCCTGCTCAAGGCTTTCTTGGAGAAGTAAGGAGCCTAGTTGGAGAAGAATAGGGTCTAGGTTCGTTGCTGATATGGCTTCAAGAAAATGCCCATCTTACTCAGTGCAGATTTTGGAGCCTGGATCCAAACCTGTTGTGACAGTTATAACTCTTTTTTCAAAGAAATTTTCTTCTGATATACAAGAATGGTGGTATAGCAAAAAACCAGGCTCCAAAGAGCCAGGTAATATCTTCCCTTCTGAAGTTAGTTAGCTTTGAATATTATGCTTTTGGCTTTGGAGGCATGTAACCTTTTAAGCCGGTGCATTCAAGACTATCAATTGTATTGACTCCAGTTTGTGAGTTAGTTCCACTAGCTCTTTCACATAATGATTTTCTTTGAGAAAGATCTAGATTTGCATCAGTAAAGTCTGCTCCATCAATAATTGCTCCATCAAAAACACTTTTCATTAGCTCACCATTGGTAAGATTTGCATCAGTAAAGTCAGCATTATCAAAGCGTGTTGCATATGCAATGAGGTCTGTCATATTGGCTCCTTTAAAACTAGAGTTTTTTGCTGTAGTAACACTCATATATGCGCCTTGAAGATTAGCTTCTCCTAAATCTTGATTAGATAAATCATACTTAACATATTCAGTATTATGAAGGTCGGCACCGTGAAGATCATCTTTTAAAACGTCAACTGATGAAGGATCACTAGGATAGAGTGCGTTTGCAGAGATTGGATTAATAAGTAAACCAATAATTAATGGAAGAAAAATAAATAGTCTTTTGCAAGACTTATGTAGTGATGAAAAAATAGAGACCATTTCGATCGACATCAAATAGAAAAACCTAAGACTATTATTTCATGGGTTGGTCATTTACAACGCTCCTGCTAACGAACTGTTGCAGTTTATTTTATTTCTGCAGTTAGAAAATCTTTAGCAAGGTGAGTATTTGGGAAAACTTTTTGAGCCTCTTTAAGTAAATCGCTTGGTGTAATTGAATTTTTATTAGTGTATCTTGGACTCAAATGAGTAATAATTAATTTTTTTGTATTAGATAATAATGCTGTTTTGGCAGCCATTATTGTTGTGGAATGTAATTTTTCGTAGGCCATGATTTCATCCTCCTCTGAAAAAGTCGATTCATGTACGAGTAAATCTGCATTTTTCGATAGCGAAACAGCTGATTCGCTAAATACTGTATCTGTGCAATAAACAAAACTTTCTCCCTCTCTAGGAGGTCCACAGAATTCTTTTCCATCAAATGACCTTCCATCCGCTAATACGACTTTTTTACCTTGTTGCAATTCTGCATAAATTGGTCCAGGTGCTATTTTTAAAGACTTTGCTTTTTTGATATCAAATTTACCTGGCTTATCTTTTTCACTAACCCTATAACCATAAGCAGGTATTTTATGTTTAAGGCAGGCGCAATTTACTTTTATTTTGTTGTTTTCAAATAGAATTTTATTTTTTGATGCAAAATTTTCAACTTCCACAAAATGTAAGGGGAATGACAATTTGCAAAAACTACTTTTAAGTGCTGAATTTATAAAACTTCGCAACTCTGTAGGACCATAAATTTCAATACCCTCACTATTGCCTGATAAACCTAATGTAGCCAACAGTCCAGGTAAACCATAAATATGATCACCATGCATATGTGTAATAAATATTTTCTTGATTTGTGAAGATTTAATATTGCTTTTCATTATTTGATGTTGCGTTCCCTCTCCACAATCAAAAAGCCAAACTTCTGATGACTGAGATAATTTAAGTGCTAGGGAAGAAACATTTCTCGTTAAGGATGGGACACCTGAGCTTGTTCCTAAGAAGGTGATATTCACTTATTTATGATATTTTTATTTTTATATCTGGATTAAATTTAGACTTTTAGTCAAACTTAGGCAAATTAAGCATTTGTTTTTAAACAAAGTGATACTTAAATTTAAAAAAATTTATAGTAAATTTTGCCTGATAAGTATTTTATTTATTTGTGTTTTTCAGAGTGAGAGTGTTTTTGCATCAAAAGAGCCAATAATCAGAGTTTTGATATCAAAAAATAACAATTTAAGAATCAGATCTGATAGATCAATTCCTTTAATTGTAGAGGGGGAATTTTTTTCAAGTAAAAAAATAAAAGGCTTAACATTGAAAAATGTGAAAAATAGAAAAATTTTATATTTTGATAAAAATAAACAAAAGAAATATGACTTAAAAAGTAATCAAAAATTTCAAGTAAGATCTTCGGATGGAAGAGGTATTTGGGTAGGTAAGAAGAGATTTTCAGGAAAGCTTAATCTCTTTGTACTTGATTCTGAAATATTGGTAGTGAATGTTTTAGGAATAGAAAAATACCTAAGTAGTGTTGTGGGCTCAGAGATGCCAACAAAATGGCCTATTGAAGCATTAAAAGCACAAGCAATTGCTTCAAGAACTTATGCTTTAAAGCAAAAGGGAAATAATTTATTTGATATAGATTCAACCCAGAAAAATCAAGTCTATAATGGCTTAGAGTCAAGAACTTATAAAACTAATAGAGCCGTTAAAAGTACAAGATCTTTGGTTTTAACGTATAAAAATAAACTAATTAATGCTCTGTTTCATAGCAGTTCAGGTGGAATGACAGAAAATAGTCAAGATGTATGGAAAAATAAATATCCATATTTATCAAGTGTGAAGGATTTTGATAAAAATAATCCAAAATTTAGATGGCAAAAAAAATTTTCAAGTAATGAATTAACAGATTTATTTCCCAAGATTGGAGGTTTACAAAATATAGAGATTATAGATATTACGAGTACCGGGAGGGTAAAAAATGTAAAACTTATTGGGTCTTACGGTATTGATCAAATGTCAGGGGTTGTATTAAGAAAAAGATTAGGACTTAACAGTAATTTTGTAAGATTTAAATTTTTTGAGGAAGAATTAAACAATGATTTTCCTATAAATAAAGGTTTGATAGTTTTTGGACAGGGATCAGGTCATGGAGTTGGCATGAGTCAATGGGGCGCTAAATATCTGGCGTCAAGAGGTCAAAAAGCTGAAAGAATATTAAAGCATTTTTATAAGGGTGTGCAGATTAAACCTTTTAGAAAAGACCACCTATAGAACTTACTTAGCATTAAGGACTAATTTTGGATTTATATTAGATTGCTCTTCATTTAAGAAACCTATCCCAAGTAGTACTTGTTTTTTATCTATTACTTTTATGGGTTTTTTGTAGTCAAAAGATTTGTTTTCCTGGAAGTAATTAATATCAATTCTAATTGCTCTTCCTGTTTGCCAAAAGTTGATTTGTTCTTCGGTACTTAAGACAAATGATGAAATGTGATTAAGAGCAGAAATTGTTGGAATAATGAAATTTTTCGAGTTTTTTTTACCTTTTTCGATATCAGATATCTTTATCGAGTTTTGTTCATCAAAGCCACAAGCTGAAATTCTTTTTAGTTGTAGAAGGCAACCCTCGGAATTAAGAATTTCTCCTAAATCTCTTGCAATTGCTCTTATGTATGTACCTGCTGAACATTTGATTTTTATTTCTATGATTCCGTTTAGTTGGTCCCATTTCATTAAAGTAAGTTCGTCTATTTTTACTTTTCTTGGTGCTAATTCAAAAACTTCATTCCTGAAAGATTTCTTATAAGCTCTCTCACCATTTACGTGCACACTAGATACTTTCGGCGGAATTTGTTTAATAATTCCTCTAAATCTATTTAAGTATTGATCTAATTTTTCATCACTGATTTTAGGCCAACTTTTTTGATTAATTATTTCTCCATGAATATCATCAGTGTTAGTTCTTATCCCTAATTTAATTTTTCCTATGTAAGTTTTACCCTGGGGGAGATATTGAATAAATCTTGTTGCACTGCCTATCGCGATTGGTAATATTCCTATAACTTCTGGGTCAAGAGTTCCTGTG
>CABZHQ010000022.1 GCA_902525585.1 uncultured Prochlorococcus sp.
AATTATTTATTATCTTTATTCGTTATAAAAGGGTTAAATGAATTACTCATTTTTATTTAATAATAATTTTAGAGCTTTCTTAAAAACAATAAAAAAGGCCTCACATATGTGTGGCCAGGTGATGGGGAACCTTATTTTTAAACCAATTTCTTAAAAAAAGCAACCCCCTATCTGTAGCGCAAACCGAGTCCTCGACATACACTACAGATAGTGCTTAAATGATTTTTTATATGTAAATTTAAAATTCTAAGAAAATTTTGTAAATTTTATGTTTATGATTAAAATCCTATTTTATGATTTTAAATGTTTTTGGATAATTTTACTTGTTAAAAATGTCCTGCACAGTATTATTCGTAAGAACTTTGCTAGTCAAAAGATTTAATGATTGAATTAACTTTACTAACTCTTTTAAATTATGTTGGGGATAATTTCTGTGAGTATAGAAATCTAGGTCATGATAACTATAAATCTTTACTTCTTTCCTACAGTGATGCAAGTAACAAGTTTGGACCATTAGAGGTTAAAAAGGTTATTGAGAAGTCAGAAAATTTTAAAGTTACGGCTGTTGCTATTGCTGCAATTAAGTGCCCCCAGCATATAGTCAAGTAATGAAGTTTGAATTAAAAACTGAAAATGAAAATTATTCAAAATCAATTTCACAGTTTTTCGGTATAGTTTTTTTTATCACTTTAATAATAATCTTTTGCGATGTTGCACTCAAGTTAGGAAGCATATCTAGAAATCACGAAATCGAATACAATTGTAGGCTTTTATCTGTTGCAAAATCTAAACCTTATTTTAAGAAATTATCTAGGCTTTCTAATCTGAAAAGTAAACAACAAATTTGGGAATTTTGCAGGGAGGTTATTAAATAATAGTTAGCTAGATGCTGATGAATAGAACTTTAATGCAAATAACCAGAACTTTCTTGAAGTTATAAGAAATACTGAAGCCACAATAAATTCAAGCAATATTTTCCATAATTCAGAAAGTCCTAGAAAAACTTCAGAAGGAATTGTAGTTATAAAGGCAATAGGAATGAAAACACTAAAAAAAATTCTTAAAGAAAATGAAAATGAATTTAGAGGAAATCTTCCAATATAAAGGAATGATCTTAATACTTCTATTGCATTCCAAGTCTTAACAAACCAAATAGTAGTAGTAGAGATAAAAAACCATAAGCTATATAAAATACATATCGAGCAGCTTATCGTAATCGTGGATAAGGTCAAAAAACTTAAATTTAAATTGATTTGATTTATTCTTATGCAGAAGAAAAACAAGAAAAATCCAAGCATTATTTCTAAAAATCCAGATGGATTTAATTTTTTTAATGAAATAAAAAATTGACTATCAATAGGTTTTAAAAGTACGAAGTCTAATGTTCCTTCTCTTATATGTTTCACTATTTCAGTTAGATTAGGATTGAACCATGTGTTTGTTATTCCATTCAAAATCGTATATATAGCTTGGATTATTAGTGCCTGTTCAAATTTCCACCCTCCAATATATCCACTATTTTGAAAGAAAATAGATAATAGAAAAACACTCCCTACTAAACTTAAAATCGCAGTAATTAAATCAACTAATATATTTGCCTTATATTCCAATTCAGATGCTAAAGAAGTATGTAAGAATTTTTTATAAACTTTTAGATATTTTCTTAAATTCATGACCCCATTGCCGTATATTTTTTTGTTCCTTCAGACCATATTTTTTTGAATAATGGGAAAAGTAAAAAAATCCATAGAATTTGCATACCTATGCCTCCACTAATATTTGTTTCATTACCTGACAATAAGTTCGCAGGAAAATCAATTAGATATGGAAAAGGAGTCAAATAAATCCAAGATTTAACATATGTGGGAAATGAAACTACTGGTGCTAGAAGTCCTGAGAGAAATAAAGTTGGAATAAATAATAATCTCTCTATCGATGATGCTTTCTCTGTCCAGAAACATAGACATGCAACAATTGACTGAATTAAAAATTGAATCAAGAAAGATAAGAAAGTAGATACTATCGATAAGAGTAAAATACCTAAATTTGGTATCCATATACTTTCTGGATTAAAAATAAAAAAGAAAAATGCTATTATCAGAGCGAAAGGAAATCTTGTTATTTGTTCAGCAAGATGTTGTGCAAAATATCTCAAAAATGGATTTAAAGGTTGGATTAAATACGGAGATACTTTTCCCATAAGGGAATCCTCTTCAAAACTAAATACAACCCAAACTACAGAAAACTGCCTTACAAAAAAAGCACATAAGAAATATCTAGAAAGCATAATATCACTAATATTTATGGATTCATTTAGATTATTATTTGTCCAAATGTTTAACATGAAAAAAGGAATAATCCCTGAAATTGCCCATAATGCAATTTCCACCCTATATTCCAACATGTTTGAATATTGGACTTTTAATAAGGTGAATATTTTACGGTTAAGCAGATTAGATATCATATTCTTTTTTGATTAATACCTTCCCAATTACTTCATCTATAGGTGGTTCATTTATAAAAAGATCTTCAATATCAAAATTATTTAGGATAGATTTTAGTGAAGAGGTAATAGAGTTGTTTTCAATTTTTATAGTAATTTCATTCTTTACTTTATTTTTAACAGTAAAACCGGAATTTTCCAATTTTATGGCATCCTCTTCTGAGCGACAAACTATTAATATTTCTTTAACAGGAGAAAGTTTTTTTAATAATAGGTCAAGTTTTCCATCATAAGATATTGCCCCTTCGTGCACACATATAACTCTCTTGCATAGAGATGTAATATCTTTCATGTAATGACTAGTTAGGCATATCGTTGCATTAGTTTTCTCATTATATTTTTGTAGGAATTTTCTTAAATTTCTCTGTGCATTAATATCTAATCCAAGTGTCGGCTCGTCTAAAAATAGAATACTTGGTTCATGTATCAAAGCTGCTAGCAATTCTGATTTCATTCGCTGACCTAGTGATAGTTTTCTAACAGGTATGAATAGCTCTTCATCAATTTCAAGCATTTCCGATAGTTTTTTTATTCTCTTTTTAGCTTCGAACTTATCTAAGTCATATATTGATGCATTCAAATAGAATGATTCAATTGGCGGAAGATCCCAAATAAGCTGTTGCTTTTGTCCCATTATTAAGGTGATATTCTTTAGGAAATTTTCTTTTCTCTTGAAAGGTAAGTAGCCTGAAACCAAAATCGAACCTTCACTTGGATAAATTAAGCCACAAAGCATTTTTAATATTGTTGTTTTCCCAGCTCCATTAGCACCTAAAAAACCTACTATTTCTCCTTCTTTAATTTCAAAACTTATATCTTTTATAACTTTTAAACTTTTTGTTTGTCTTCTAAAAAAATGTTTAATTGTTCCTTTTAAGCCAGGTTCTTTTGAAGCGATATCAAATGACTTAGATAAATTTCTTACATCTATAATATTTTGTACCATTTAAATTTTTAATTATTGAAATTTATTATTTAAATTAATTGTTAAATTATTTTTATTTTAGAAAATTTTTTAACCAATTAATAAATATCTTTAAATGAAACAACCAGCCAGATAAAAAAGTTAATTGGATTAAGTAACTCGCTTACTTTATTTTTATTTTCATAATTTAATCCTCTTAAAAAATCAAATATAAAATTACTATTCTGTTTTTTATTATTTTTTTTAATTACATTACCATTTTCATCGAGAAGATCAATTTCATCCTCAAAAAACCATTGCTCTTTTCCATTAGATAATTGCAAGACAACTCCAATACCTTTGCCATCAGTTATTCTGAAATCACTTACCTTACCCAAAGAAGAAACATTTATCGCATCAATAGTTTCTTTGGCAAGTCTATCCTTAGATAGTTTTAGGTTGATTTGAACACAATTTCCTATCTTAACCTTATCTAAAATTGACATTTTTTAGGTCATTATACCTAGCGATAAAGGATATTTGCGATTAATTCAGAATTTTTGATTTATTTCAATAATTACAATTTTTTGAAAACAGCCTCAAGGATTCTTTTTATTAAAATTGTTAATACTCTCAAAAATACAAAAAACAGTCCTAACCAACCTAATATGACAGCTATTGATAACATGCTTGAACCTAAATCACGCTGTAAAAAATTCTGCATATTATTTTAAAAATATATAAATTTTACTCTAGTTTATTAAATTACTTATTAAAGATTTAAATATTCAAAATTCAGGATTTTTAAAATTCTTTTTTATTTGTTTATTTATTGAAATGATTTGTGAGTTAATATTTAGATAGACAATTAATTTAATATTTTGGACTTATCTTTGAATTCATACATTGGAATACTTTTTATCATTACTGGCCTAATAGTTAGGGTTGACTTTAAATTCTCTATTCAAAAAGATCTCAAATAATTTTTATAAAATTTTTTAGTTAAGACGTTATAATCTTTTTTTTATTATTGATGTAACTATTGCAAATACTAAAAAAAATGGTGGCGGGGGGGAGATTTGAACTTCCGACCTTCGGGTTATGAGCCCGACGAGCTACCAGACTGCTCTACCCCGCGTCATATACATAGCATACATCTGAAAGGGTTATTTTTTATGTTTTTTTAGGATTCTTGGAATTTTAATTTACCATTAACTTCAAGTCGCACTCCTTCAGAAAAATTAAACACCTTTTCTTCTATGTCTTGAATTCTTAAGTCAGATATCCACTCTAATTGTTTTAGTATGTGAAGACTAACAGCATGTTTTGCTCTTTTTGAACCGTCTTCTACTTTTAAAGCTAACCCTATACCTTCATTTACCTTACACAGACATTGTATACCCTCGGCACCACCTTTACCTATAACTTTCCCATGAGAAGCTTTGATTATTTCGGTATCGAATTTATTGTTGTCACTTATCATCGTTGGGTTCATTGTCATAGACCTACTGATTTGTTCTAATTCAGCATTATCGGAACTACTTAGAAGTGAATATAACCTCGACATTTCTACTAGTTTTAAATAAAGAGTAGGGGCACCACAATCATCACGTTCTGCGTTTATTTCAGATAGTGAGATTCCAAGTAATTCAGAAACAATTCTGAATATTTCGATTTGAAGAGGATGATCTCCCTTTAGGTAACTATCTAATGGCCAATTCATTTTTTTGCAGGTAGCTAAAAAAGCAGCATGTTTACCCGAACAATTATGTTCTAATGGACTTGTTTTCGATTTTGGACATTTCAGATTATTAATGTCAATGTCATATTCCCATAAAATTTTGAAGGCTTCCCTGGTATGAAGTTTTGAACCACTATGTGAGCCGCATGCTAAAGCAATTGATTTTGATTCATTATTGATTTTTGATGCAGCTCCACTACTAACAAAAGGTATTGCTTGAAAAGGTTTTAATGCTGATCTTATGAAGCTTTTATATTCTGGATTTCCTGCACACATTAAAACTCTCCCTTTTTTGTCAGTAATAACAGCATGAATTTTATGGATTGACTCAATATTTGATCCTCTCATTAAGGTTGCTTGTAAAGGCGGATTGTTAGAGGTGTAGAGGTTTTTAAAATTAGAACTCATTTAGAAATTAATGGATTGAAAAATTAAAATGCCTGACAAAGCCAATACTGAAATAACAGATAAAATTTGAATTAAATTTTTTAAAATCGGCTTTACCTCAATTGAGGCAATAAGTGATTCTTTTTCTTTCAAAACTAATGGCTTTTCCCACACTTGACCGTCATACCAACCCGATTCCTCATATTCAACTTTTTCAGATATTAATCTTTTAAATATATGATTCCAGCCTAAATATAACCTTATTGAAATTAAAAGAGGTATTGATAAGCTGCTAAACAAACTTAATAGAATATATTTGAATAGAGATGTTTTAAAAAATACACTTCCTGAAGAAATTACAAGAAATAGAACAAAAGCTGCTACCCAGAATTTCACCAATATAAGAAATAGTGATTTTTTTGATTTTGGCCAAGAAAAAATTTTAGAGTTTGATAATTCTATAAATTCATTTGTGGGTTGTTGCTCTATGGGGACAGGACATTTAGATTCGTTCATAAAATAACGTTATGGAAATATAAGATTATCTCCATTACTCCAGAATGATTCAAGGTCATAATATTTTCTTATTTCTGGTTGAAAAATATTTACAATCAAATCACCATAATCGAGTAAAGCCCATTTAGCCTCATTAACCCCTTCTTTTCTTATAGGTTCAATTTTAGCCTTCTCTCTAAGTTCTCCCTCTACAGAGTTAGTTATAGATCTAACTTGAACATCAGATAATCCTTCTGCAATCAAAATCCACTCACTTATAAACGATACTTTGTCAATTTTTATAAGTTTTATATCTTTTGCCTTTTTTTCATCACATGCTTTAGCTGCCATTAAAACCAAACTTTTATTGTCCATAAACATTTTCGCTAGAAACTGATTTTTCTGAACCTTCCTGCTGAGATAATTCTGATCTCGCTTTTTCTGCACTTTTTCTTAAGGCATCTAATCTATCTTCAAAAAAACTTCTTTTTTTCTTTTTTCGTGTCTTATCTATTAACTCCTTTAATGCTCCTCCTAGACTTTTATAAGCATTTGGAATGCTGTATCCAAATCTACAAGCAAGATCTATAGCTCTTTCATCTGCGTAAATAGCATCTTGAAGTTTTTTTTCAGAATTATTTTTTAGATATAATCGATAACCTGCAAAACTTGATAAACCAAGAGCAAGTAATAAAAGTAATCCATCTTGTACCCACAATTCTCCTATTGCCCCTCCAAGTCCTATTGCAAGAGCTGCCATTTCCCATCCATCTCTGGGGATGGCATCATTTTGAATTTTCCCAACTTCATGCCAAAATAATAGATTTCTGTGGTCAATAGCAAAGTTTTCCCATTCATCTAAATCTATTTGAATTTCTACTTCGTCACGACCTATTTCCTCCAGTGTTATTAAAGGTGGGTCTATAGCAGCAGCAGCTTCAATAAATACCCAACTTTCATTTTCTGGAGGCAACAAACTTTTAAGTCGCTGAAGTTCGCTCATAAAAAATTAATTTCTTTCAATACTATAGAAACAAATGTTGCTTTTCAAGTAACTTGATTAACATCTGATGATTTATAAGTACCATGAGATAAATGAAGTTTTAAATTATGCCTCAAAGAGGTGATCTTAAAAAAATTCTTATTATAGGTTCGGGACCAATTGTTATTGGACAAGCATGTGAATTTGATTACTCAGGTACTCAAGCTTGCAAAGCTTTAAGAAATGCTGGTTATGAAATTGTCTTGATAAATTCAAATCCAGCATCAATAATGACTGATCCTGAGATTGCAACCAAAACATATATTGAACCATTAACTCCTGAAATTGTTTCTCAGATCATTTTAAGAGAAAAACCTGATGCTATTCTTCCCACTATGGGAGGTCAAACTGCTTTGAATCTTGCAGTCAAATTAGCAGAGTCAGATTTTTTAAAACAAAATAATGTTGAATTAATTGGTGCTGATTTAAGAGCTATTTATAAAGCCGAAGATAGAAAATTGTTTAAAGAATCTATGGAGAAAATAAATGTAAATGTTTGTCCATCTGGGATTGCATCTAACTTAGATGAAGCTATGGAGGTATCAAAAAAGATTAGTTCTTATCCTCTTATAATAAGGCCTGCATTTACATTAGGTGGTGTAGGAGGTGGGATTGCTTTCAACCTTGAAGAATTTGTAGAGTTGTGCAAATCAGGATTAGAGGAAAGCCCAAGTAATCAAATATTGATTGAAAAATCACTTATTGGGTGGAAGGAGTTCGAACTAGAGGTAATGAGAGATACTGCTGACAATGTAGTGATAGTTTGCAGTATTGAAAATTTAGACCCAATGGGCGTCCACACTGGAGATTCTATTACTGTAGCTCCTGCACAGACTTTAACAGATAAGGAGTATCAGAGATTAAGAGATTTGTCATTAAAAATTATTAGAGAGGTAGGCGTTGAAACAGGAGGTAGTAATATTCAATTTGCAATAAATCCATCTAATGGAGAAGTAATAGTCATAGAAATGAATCCCCGTGTGAGTAGATCCTCTGCTTTAGCAAGTAAAGCGACTGGATTCCCCATAGCTAAGATTGCAGCTTTATTATCTGTTGGTTATACACTTGATGAGATTATTAATGACATTACAAAAAAAACACCTGCATGTTTTGAGCCATCAATTGATTACGTAGTTACTAAGATACCTAGATTTGCCTTTGAAAAGTTTAAAGGCTCCTCTAATACTTTGAGTACTGCCATGAAATCCGTTGGAGAGTCAATGGCAATAGGCCGTTCTTTTGAAGAATCATTTCAGAAAGCATTAAGGTCATTAGAAGTGGGTGTTTTGGGATGGGAATGTGATTCACTAGGTGAATTTAAAAACGAGAGTCACATTAAAAATAGTTTAAGAAACCCTACTTCTGAAAGAATTCTCCTAGTTAAAAAAGCTATGCAGTTTGGGAAAACTAATTCTTATATTCAAGATGTTACAAATATAGATTTTTGGTTCATTGAAAAATTGCGTAATATCTTTAATTTTGAAAATGATTTTTTGAAAGATAAGGAACTTTATTCTTTAGATAGGGATTTAATATTACATGCTAAACAATTAGGCTTTTCAGATCACCAAATAGCAAAGTTAACTAATTCTGAGTTTTTTGAAGTGAGAAGATATAGAAAAAAACTTAATATAATTCCAATTTATAAAACTGTTGATACTTGTTCAGCAGAATTCTCATCCTCAACTCCCTATCATTATTCAACTTATGAAGATTCATTCCTTAATTTAAATTCTCAAATTATTGACAGCGAGATTTCAGAAAATAGCAAATCAAAAAAAATTATGATTTTAGGGGGAGGTCCAAACAGAATTGGCCAGGGGATAGAATTTGATTACTGTTGTTGTCATGCATCTTATCAAGCCTCTTCAAATGGTTATAAAACAATAATGGTTAATAGTAACCCTGAAACAGTTTCTACAGATTATGATACTAGTGATATTTTATATTTTGAGCCTGTAACTTTAGAAGATGTGCTCAACATAATAGAAGCTGAAAATCCTTATGGTTTGATTGTTCAATTTGGAGGTCAAACCCCACTGAAATTATCATTACCCTTATTTGAATGGCTTAAATCAAATGATGGGGTCAGAACAGGATCAAAAATTCTTGGGACTTCTCCAATATCTATTGATTTAGCAGAAGATAGAGAGGAATTTACAAAAATACTTGAAGAATTAAGTATTAGACAACCTCTAAACGGTATTGCACGTAATCAAAATGAGGCAGAAATAGTAGCAAAAAATATAGGTTTCCCCTTGGTTGTAAGACCTTCTTATGTATTAGGAGGAAGGGCAATGGAAATTGTTAAAGATGAAATTGAATTATCGAGATACATCTCTGAAGCAGTTAAGGTATCCCCTGACCATCCAATCCTTCTTGATCAATATTTGAACAATGCTATTGAGATAGACGTAGATGCTTTATGTGATTCAAAAGGTTCAGTGGTAATTGCTGGTCTAATGGAACATGTTGAACCTGCAGGAATTCATTCAGGAGATTCTGCTTGTTGTTTACCATCAATTTCTCTTTCAGCATCAACTATAGATAATGTTAAGAACTGGACTAAATTAATTGCAAAAAGGCTAAATGTTATTGGTTTGATTAATTTGCAATTTGCAGTAACAAATTTAAATAATATTGAAAATGAATTATTTATTCTTGAAGCAAATCCAAGAGCTTCCAGAACCGTCCCATTTGTTTCAAAGGCAATAGGTAAACCTGTTGCAAAATTAGCTACCCAGTTAATGCAAGGCTCAACATTAGAAGATATTAATTTCACAGACGAATTCTCTCCAAAATATCAGGCAGTAAAAGAAGCAGTTTTACCCTTTAAAAGATTTCCTGGGTCTGATACTCTTCTAGGTCCTGAAATGAGATCTACTGGAGAAGTAATGGGTTTAGCTAAAGACTTTGGAATTGCTTATGCCAAGTCGGAATTGGCTGCAGGAAATGGTGTCCCTTCTGAAGGTGTAGTCTTTTTATCTACTAATGATTTGGATAAAAAAAATCTTGATGAAATTGCCAAGGAATTATTGGTTTTAGGATTTAAATTAATCGCAACAAAAGGTACAGCTTCATACTTGGTAGATTTAGGCATTCAAGTTGAAGAAGTACAAAAAGTACATGAAGGAAGACCAAATATTGAAGATCTAATTAGATCTGGACTAGTTCAATTAATAATTAATACTCCAATAGGATCTCAGGCTCTTCACGACGATGCATATTTAAGACGCGCTGCTTTAGAATATAATATACCAACTTTCACAACCATTCCTGGAGCGAAGGCCGCCATCAATGCAATCAGAGCTTTGCAAAGTAATAAAATTGATATTTATTCTCTACAAGAAATCCATAATTATTAATTCTTTACTCTAATTTTTTTAGTTTTTCTCTTAATTGATTTGCCAATGATTTTCTACTAATAGAAAGTAATTTCAAAGTATCTTCATGCATTTTAAGTTGTGTTTCTGCTATATGTAATCCTTTTATAGATTCTTTTATGTCATCGGATAGTTCATTAATCAAATACTTTTTCCCCTCAAAGGTTAAAACTGGGTTGTTAGATTCATTTGTGTTATCACTCATAGAATTAATTTTTTATAAATAAAATAAGATTATAATTTTTTAATCAATTGTTTTTCACATAATTCTTTATAAATTCCCTTTTTATCTAGTAAATCAATATGTTTACCAACATCAACAATTTCTCCTTTATTGAAAACTACTATTTTATCTGCCTCTTGCGTTGTGGCTAATCTATGAGCAATTACAATAACAGTTCTATTTTTCATTGCTCTATTAAGTCCTTCTTGAACTTCTGCCTCTGATTCTGCGTCTAGTGCACTTGTAGCCTCATCTAAAAGAAGAATGGATGGGTTTCCTAGTATTGCTCTGGCAATTGCTATCCTCTGGATCTGACCACCTGAAAAATTTGATCCCCTTTCAGTTATTTTGGTTTCATAACTATCAGGAAGTTTTTGAATAAAGTTGTGCGCATTAGATTTTCTTGCTGATTCTACAACTTCTTCTTTGGTGAAATTTCTACCCATTCTTATTACATCAATAATTTTTCCTGAAAATAAAAAAGGCTGTTGTTGTACTAGAGCTATATTTTTTCTTATATCTTTTGTCTTTAATAATTTTAGATTTTTATCATCAATAAAAATTTCTCCATTATTTGGAGTTAAAAATTTTAATATCAAAGACATCATTGTACTTTTACCAGCCCCTGAAGCTCCAACGAATGCTGTGACTTCGCCTTTTTTAATTTCTAAATTGATATTTTTAAGAACTTGATTATTATTTTTGTAAGCAAAATTAACTTTCTCGAAACGTATATTGCCCTCAATATTGGATATCCTCGTTAAATCCTCCTTATCATCTTCGATAGGTTCTAGATTTATATTTTTTAACCTTTTTATCGATGCTTCTGCCTGTTTATAGTCATTAAAATTTGTACTTACATGGCTTATTGGATCAATAAGCATTAATATTGCTGCAAAAAAACTACTAAATTCTTCGCTTGTTAGAAGGCCTAGATTGATTCTTGCGGCTCCTAAACCTAATATTGCTAATATTCCAAATGCTTCAACAAATCCTACAACTGGATGTTGAAATGCAAGAAGTTTTAATGTTTTATATTTTGCTTTTTTATTTGTACTTAATCTTTTATAAAATCTTTTTATAATCCAATTTTCTGCAGCAAAAGCTCTTATAGTAGACATTCCATTTATAGATTCACCTATTAAACCTGCTAAATGACTTGTTGATTCTTGACTTTTTTCGGATGCTATTAAAACTCTTCTTCCAAAACTGTTAACTGAAAGAATAATCAATGGTGCTAAAACGAAAGTTGATATTGTTAATGACCAATCTAAATAAAACATATAGATTATTACTGTTAACAGTTGTAAAGTGCATGGAATAGTATCTTGAGCTGTTTTATAAATAACTTCGCTTACCCTGTCTGCATCTTCTGTAAGTCTATATGTGATGTCTCCTGCTGAAATATTTTCTACAGAATTCATCTTAATTTTTTGAATTCTGCTAAATAAATTTCCTCTCATCACTTCACTAATTTCTAATGATGGTTTTGCTATGAATACATCCTGGCCAAATTGAGCAGTTTTCTGAACTAAAAATACAAATAAAGACTTAATTATTATGCTAGAAACTTTTGAGAGATCACCAGATCCAATCGCTGGTATTAAGTTTCCAGCTAAATAAGCTAATAAAGGCCAACAAGCTACGTAAATAAGCATGCATATAAAACCCTTGATAAACCTATTTGAATATGGTCTGACTGGAGGTATTAGTCTCAAGATATTATATATTTAATTGTTTATCCTACTTTATCAATATCTTTGGTTATAAAAACAATGAAATTAGATCAATTCTTAAAATGGAAAAATTTGGTATCTTCTGGTGGCGAAGCAAAAATTTTTATTAAATCGGGCTCTGTCAAGGTTAATGGTGTAATTGAGACTAGGAGAGGAAGGAAGTTAAACAAGGGAGATAAAGTAATATTTCTAAAAAATGTATTAATTTTTGAATAGTTAGCTTATTCAACTCACTTTGTATTAGTATATTTTTCTTGGAGATAGTATTTTGAGAAAATCTGTAATTGCTGGTAATTGGAAAATGCACATGACTTGTGCTGAGGCTAAATCCTATTTAGAAAAGTTTATCCCCTTAATAAAAAACATAAAAGACGATCGTAAAATTGTTATTGCTCCACCTTTTACAGCTATTTCAACCTTTTCGGATCATTCTGATTTTAATTATTTAGATATTTCTAGTCAAAATATTCATTGGGAAGATAAAGGGGCATTTACTGCAGAAATATCTCCAAAAATGCTTCTTGAACATGGTGTCTCATATGCAATTGTTGGACATAGTGAACCAAGGAAATATTTTAGTGAAAGTGATGAACAAATTAATAAAAGAGCAGTTTTTGCTCAATCTAGTGGACTTACTCCAATAGTTTGTGTAGGAGAAACACTAGAACAAAGAGAGAGAGGAGAAGCTGTTAGAGTTATTACTAGACAGGTTGAACAAGGATTAGAAAATACAGATCCATCTAATTTAATTGTTGCCTATGAACCAATATGGGCAATTGGCACTGGTAAAACATGTGAGGCAGAAGACGCTAATAAGATATGTTCTTTGATTCGGAAATTAATAGGTTTTGATGATGTAATTATTCAATATGGAGGATCTGTTAAACCTAATAACATTGACGAAATCATGTCAATGAGTGATATAGATGGGGTGTTAGTTGGAGGGGCTTCATTAGATCCGAATAATTTCGCGAGAATTGCAAATTATAAATAAGAAAAATCCATGGCCAAAAGGCTGGGGCCAAAAAACTTCAATTATGGGGGTTATTAATTTAACTCCTGATTCATTTAGTGATGGTGGGGAATTAAACTCTTCAAAAAAAGTTTTAGATCAAGTAAATCATTTCTTGAGCAATGGAGTTGATGTTATTGATCTTGGTGCTCAAAGTACGAGACCTGGAGCTGAAGAAGTTGGATCTAATATAGAAATAAAAAGATTGATCCCATATCTAAAATTAATAAAATCTGAATTTCCAGATGTTTTAATTTCAATTGATACTTTTAATTCTGAAGTGGCTTACGAAGCTCTTTTAAGTGGTGCTAATTGGATAAATGATGTCACGGGAGGAAGAAGAGATATAAAAATTTTGGATGTTGTATCAAAATTTAACTGTCCATTCGTCATAACTCATAGTCGTGGTAATAGTCAAAATATGAATCAACTCTCTAATTACCAGAATGTATTGAGTGATGTTAAGTGCTCGCTTGATGATTTGATAAAGAATGCTTTAGAAAAAAATATATCTGAAAGAAATATAATAGTGGATCCTGGAATTGGTTTTTCAAAGGATATTCTTCATAATTTGGAAATCTTGAGAAACTTAGATGTATTTAAAAAATGGAATTTGCCAATTTTGATAGGAGCATCTAGGAAGAGATTTATAGGAGAAATTTTGAATGAGAAAAATCCAAAAGAAAGGGATGTAGGAACACTCGCAATAAGTTGTCTTTGTTCTCAATTTAATATTGACATGGTGAGAGTTCATAACGTCAAACTAAATTATCAAATCCTTAAAGTAGCTGATAGGATTTACAGAAAATAATAAATTTATTATTCTTTAACTCCTTCGATTTTATCTTCTACCTCTTGGTATAGTTCTTTCAACTGTTCTATATTCTCATCTGAAGTTTCCCAATATCCCCTACCATTGACTTCTAGCAATGTTCCAACAATTCTTCTGAAACTATTAGGATTAAGATCCATTAATCTTTTTCTCATCTCTTCGTCATTTATAAATGTTTCATTAGTTTCTTCATAAACAAAATTATCTACTTGACCACTTGTTGCACTCCAACCAAGAGTGTAATTAAGTCTGTTAGAAAGTTCTCTAACTCCTTCGTAGCCAGATTTGAGCATACCTTCATACCACTTAGGATTTAAAAGTTTTGTTCTTGAGTCTAATCTGATAGTTTCTCCAAGTGTTCTAACTTGAGCATTAGAAGTGGTTGTATCCGCTATATAGCTACTTGGTTCTTTCCCGTCATCTCTTAATGTCTTGATCAACTTTGTTGGATCCGAATCAAAATAATGACTTACATCTGTTAAAGAAATCTCTGATGAATCAAGGTTTTGAAATGTAACATCTGCTGTTTTCATTACTGACTCAAATACCTCTCTTTTTTGATTCATCTCACCTGGATTGTCAGCATTAAAAGCATATGTTTTGCGTGATAAATACATTTCTTGTAATTCATTTTCTTCCTCCCACGTTGAATTTTCTACGGCTAAATTAACATTTGAACTGTAACTTCCACTTGCATTAGAGAATACTCTTGCTGAAGCTTCTCTAATAGAAGTGCCTTCTTTTTCTGCTTGTTCTAGTGAATGTTTCCTTACAAAATTAGATTCCAATGGTTCATCAGCCTCAGCCGCTAATTTGACCGCCTGATCTATTAATGCCATCTGATTTATGAATAAATCTCTAAAAACTCCTGAGCAGTTAACGACTACATCTATTCTTGGCCTACCTAATTCTTCTAAAGGGATTAATTCTAATTTGTTGATTCTTCCAACAGAATCTGGTTTTGGTTTTACACCAACAAACCATAAGATTTGAGCAAGTGATTCTCCATAAGTTTTGATGTTATCAGTACCCCACAAAACACAAGCAATTGTTTCAGGCCAAGTCCCTTGCTCCTCCTTTTGTCTCTCAATTAATTTGTCAACAACCGACTTTGCAGCAGCTACTGCTGCTGTAGTAGGGATTGATTGTGGATCAAGTGCATGAATATTTTTACCACTGGGTAAGACACCTGGATTTCGTATAGGATCTCCACCTGGTCCAGGTAAAACATAATTTCCATCTAATGCTTTAATTAGGCTATCCATTTCTTTATCAGCACAGACCTGTTCCAAACAGAAAAGTAAGTAGTCAAATAATTTGTTTAATTCCTTTTGGTTAACTTCATTAAATCCATTTAAGTTACATACCCTTAGCCAAGGGGTTGGTAAATTCAAACCAAATACTTTAAGGAAGTCAAACAATTTGGAAAGAAGTGATTTTTCTAAATAAACTCTGCCATCAACAATTTTTAAAGAGTTGACCATTGCAAAAATAGACTCTCTTGCTGTCTTTATGATTTTTTCATTCAGATCTACAAATTTGAGTTCACCTTTATTATTACCATCATAAATTTGTTCAATATTCAGCCCCATGGATTCAGCTAGCAATCCAGGAAGAGATCTTAATCCCTCTTGCTCTCTCTCTAATGATGCAATATTTACAAGAGTTGCGACTGCTTCTTCTGCTGTTGGAGCTTCTCCGATAGTATGAAGACCGCAAGGTAATAATCTACTTTCAATTTCCATCAACTGTTTGTAGATATTACCAACAAATAAATCTCTTTCATCAATTGAGAGATCTTCTACATCTTTTGAAGGGAGCTCAACATCTTTGTCAAGATTACATTGTTTAGAAGTCTCGACTATTGCATTAACTATTTGAATACCCCTACTATTTTCTCTTAATTGTTGATAAGAACCAACAAGTTCGCTTAGTTCTTTAAGTCCTTTGTAGAGTCCTGCATTTTCTGCTGGAGGAGTTAGATAGCTGATGGTTGAGGCATAACCTCTTCTTTTCGCTATTGTTGCTTCAGAAGGATTGTTAGCAGCATAGTAATACAAATTAGGTAATGATCCAATGAGAGAATCCGGATAACATGTTTCACTCATGCCCATCTGTTTACCAGGCATAAATTCAAGTGATCCGTGAGTTCCAAAATGAAGAACAGCATCAGCACCCCATATTTTTTCTACATAGGTGTAATAAGCGGCAAAACCATGATGAGGACTTGCACTTCTTGAATAAAGTAACCTCATCGGATCACCTTCGTAACCGAATGTAGGTTGAACACCTATAAAAACATTTCCAAAATGTTTTCCATAAATAAGTAAATTTTGTCCGTCACTATTAAGGTTTCCAGGAGGTTTACCCCAATTCTCTTCAAGTCTTTGTGAATATGGTGTGAACTCTTCGTATTCTTTTATTGACATTTTATGAGCAATATTTAACTCGGGAGAGCCGTCCATTGCTTCAGGGTTATTAATTACTTTTTCCATTAATTCTTTTGAATTACTTGGAAGTTCATCTATTTGATATCCTTTTGATTTCATTTCAAGGAGTACTCTATAAATTGAACCGAAAACATTTAAGTATGCTGCCGTACCAACATTTCCTTTGTCTGGTGGAAAACTAAATACTGTGATGGCTAATTTTTTGTCTTTTCTTTGTTTGACTCTTAAAGTTGACCACTTTATGGCTCTTTCAGCTATTACATCAACTCGATCTTGGAGCGTATGCGCCTTTCCTGTAGCATCATCACGACCTGAGAGAATAATAGGTTCAATAGCACCATCAAGCTCTGGTATTGCAATTTGAAGTGCTACCTGAACAGGGTGTAACCCTAAATCACTATCTTCCCATTCTTGTGTGGTTTGGAAGACTAATGGAAGTGCAACCATATAGGGTCTGTTTAACCTTTTAAGGGCTTCAATAGCTTTAGGATGATCTTGTCTTGCTGGCCCACCAACTAGTGCAAATCCTGTTAGAGATACAACTCCATCTACTATAGGTTGATCATTTCTTATGGAATCATAATAAAATTCATTAACTGGTTTAGAAAAATCTAGACCTCCACAAAAAATAGGTAGTACTCTCGCACCTCTGTATTCCAATTCTTGAATAACAGCAACGTAATGAGCATCATCTCCAGTAACGATATGACTTCTTTGAAGCACTAAACCTATTGTTGGAGTTTTGTCATCTTTAGGATTTATATCTTTCCTATTATTTTCCCAATTTTGATATTCCTTAAGACTTTCAAACATGCAAGGAGCAAGAGGATGCCAAATTCCTAAATCTGGAAATGTTTCTGGGTCTTGAATTTTGAACTCTTCTATTTGATCTTTAATGATCTCTGAAACAGCATATTTTTCAGAAATCATTAACAAGAAGTTTTTTAGGTTCTCAGTGGTACCGCCTAACCAGTACTGAAAACTAAGAATAAATGTTCTAGCATCTTGAGCTTTTTCTACTGGTAGATATTTAAGTATTGAAGGTAGTGTATTTAATAACTTCAACATTGAATCTTGGAAACTTGCTCCATCAGATTCTTTTTTCTTTTTTATTAAATCTCCAATAATACTTTTAGATTGACCAAGTTGGGCCATGCTAAATGAACCTAACTTATTTAATCTCATTACCTCTGGCATGGAGGGAAAAACTATTGAGGCTTTTAGTTTGTCTTTATATGGAGATACTGCATCAACAACTTTTTGAGCAAGGTCTTCAATGAAAATTAAAGAAGCTACGAATATATCTGCATTAGCTATATCTTCTTTAAAATCTTCAAAATTACTATCATTCCTAAGCTCTTCGATAAGATAGCCGCTTAGGTCTATACCTATAGGCCCATTCATTTTATTTATTGACTTTGCAGCTTCCGTTAAGGAATTTTGGTATTGTGGCTCAAGGACAACATAAACTGCTTTTATTACAACTTTGTGTTTGTTATCCTCAACAGGAGATACTCTGCGGTTTGCTGAGCGGACCTGCGTAAACATTGATTTTCTTTAAGTATTTCTACCAGCCTACGAATGAAAAGACGTTATTGTGTGCAATATAAATAGCGTGTAACAACCTTTAAAAAAAAATTTTTAAAAAAAATGATTGAAAATTCTAAAAAACCCATACCAGTACTAGTTTCCGGAGCTTTAGGCCGAATGGGTAGCGAAGTTGTTAATACTGTATTAAATTCTACAGATTGTGAACTTGTCGCAGCAATAGACATAAACGAAAAGAATAATGGCTCAAATATTTCTGAATTATTGAAGGTAAAAAATTGTGATGTTTTTGTTTCAAATGATTTTGAAGGGACTTTATGTTCCGTAAGTCAAAATTATAGAAATGAAAAAATCAAGCCCGTCTTGGTTGATTTTACTCATCCTGATTCTGTATATGAAAATACTAGATCAGCTATTGCATATGGGGTATCACCAGTAGTAGGAACTACAGGTCTAAGCCCTTCGCAAATAAAAGATTTGTCCGTTTTTGCTGAGAAAGCATCGGTTGGTTGTGCAATAATTCCTAATTTTTCAGTAGGTATGGTTCTTCTTCAGCAAGCGGCATCAGTAGCTGCAAGGTTTTACGACAATATTGAATTAATCGAGATGCATCATAATCAAAAAGCTGATTCTCCTAGTGGGACGTGTATAAAAACTGCAGAAATGATTGAAGAATATCCAAAGAAATTTAATCAGAATTTAGTAAAAGAGTCTGAGTCATTGCAAGGTGTACGCGGTGGGCTCAGAGATTCAGGAATTAATATACATTCTGTACGATTACCAGGATTACTCGCTCATCAGTTAGTAATTATGGGATCTCCAGGAGAAACTTACACAATTAAACATGACACTATTGATAGAAAGGCATATATGCCTGGAGTTTTACAGGCTATTAAAAAAATTGGTAATTATGAAACTTTAGTTTACGGACTTGAAAAATTGATTTTTTAAAATGATAATTCCAATTAATTCAAGTCAAATTTCAAAACTTATTCCTGCAGTTGGTACAGGAAGTCAATTTAAGTACGCGTTGGGGAATCCTAGAAAAATTCTTCAAAGAGTAATAGTTTCTTCAATTGGTGGATTTATCTCATTAATTATTAGTTCGACTGGAGATCAAACTAATAATTTCTGGTTATTCCTATGTGTAGGCTTCTTTTTGTATATCATCTGGGGCCCTATTCTTGAATCAAGTAGAAAAAACTTGCAATTAAGAAAATATAAATTTTTTTCTATATTTGATGGCTATGTAGCAGATATCTATAAAACAGAAAAGATTGAAAGTTCAAGAGAACAATCTAATAGGCAAGGTCGATTAGAAGTTATCGAAAACAAAAGGACTTGGTTAGTACTTGAATTAGAAGATGAAGATGGTTATTTGGAACAATTAAGTTTTCCTATGGAAAATAAGCACAGTCAAATTAGGGTTGGTTCAAGTATTAGATGTTTAATAACATCTGATAACCGTAATTTTGACAGAGATTTTTATTTGACCGATGCTTGGCTTCCTGAAATTAACTTATGGGTTGGTGAGTACCCCTATTTATTAAGACCGGCATTTGAGGAAATTTGCTATATTTATCTGAATAGATAGTTGATGCTTATATAAAATGATGAAAAATAAATTCAATTTTAAAATTGTTGGATCAGGTCCTACAGGTTTATTACTTTCAATTGCACTCTCAAAATTTGATTGCAATATTTTTTTAACTGATTTATTAACAAAAGACAGATTAATTGATAAAGATAAAACTTATGCAATTACTCATTCAACAAGAAAAATCTTATCTAAATTCAGACTTTGGGAAAAATTAGA
Source organism: uncultured Prochlorococcus sp. (assembly GCA_902525585.1). Classification (GTDB taxonomy): domain Bacteria; phylum Cyanobacteriota; class Cyanobacteriia; order PCC-6307; family Cyanobiaceae; genus Prochlorococcus_A. The sequence continues at coordinate 20,073 of CABZHQ010000022.1, forward strand.
ACCTTTTTTATTTGGATTTGATACCCTTTCAATTTCAGATAGCGTAACTTATGCTTTCACCAATTTATCAACGTCTGATTTAGATGAAGATATAAGTTCTGCCGAAAATATTGGCTGGGTAGTTAGACATTCGGATCTCATGAACGTATTTTTTCAAGAGATTGACAATTATGAAAATATTTTTTTTATGACACCACAGAGATTGTTACGTAAAAAAATACTATTTGATTATCAATTCTTTTCAACAGGAGCAAACTCACTTGATAAAAAATTTATAGATTTTGTTGATATAAAAAAATCTTATAGTCAGTCTTGTTTAACTTTTAAAGTTTCTCTTAGAGGTCATTGTGAAAAACGAGCTTATGAAATTTTTAGAAAAGAAGGCCCACTTGCATTATTACCTTTAGAAAAAAACTTATATCAAGTAATTTGGACTTCCAGTTCATTAAAGGCAATTGAAAGGTTGAATTCCGACAAGAATTTTTTAATGGATAATTTATCAACAATCTTGCCTAATAAATTTAAGTTGGACCAAATAATTGGCGAATTCAATATTTTTCCTGTTTCATTATCCTTAAATTTACCAGTTTTAGATTT
>CABZHQ010000023.1 GCA_902525585.1 uncultured Prochlorococcus sp.
AAAACATCGATGGAATAATTGCTACAAACACCAGCATTGATAGATTAGGTCTTGAAAATAGAAAGATCAGGCAAACTGGATTATTACTCTCTCAAGAGAATGGAGGATTAAGTGGGAGGCCTCTCCAAAAAAAGCAAATCAAATAATAAAACATATACATAATATTGATAAAAAGATTATTTTAATTGGGGTTGGTGGAATAGATAGTCCTGAGTCAGCTTGGGAAAGAATTTGTTCTGGAGCATCATTAATTCAACTTTATACAGGATGGATATATAAGGGTCCACAATTAGTACCAGATATACTTGAGGGAATTATAAAGCAACTCAATAACCATCAATTATCTAGTATAAAAGATGCAATTGGATCAGATTTAAAATGGGTTGAATAAAATTAGAGCATGAATAATGAACCTCATGATTACTCAACGTTAGCCATGCAAGGATCAAACTTGAAGCACGGTGGAAATGTATATGCAATTGCGAAAAAATTAAATTTATTACCATCCGAAATCATTGATGCAAGTGCATCATTAGTACCCTTTGATCCCCCTCAAATACTAATAGATTCAATAAATGCGGAAATTAAGAATCTTGGCTTAAGATATTACCCAGAAAGAAACTTGAGTGATCTGAAAGAAATAATCGGCAAATTTCATGGGATAAATCCAGAGAATATATTGCCTGGGAATGGAGCTTCTGAATTAATAACCTGGGCAGGTTATGAAGCATCCAAATTCGGAATAAGTTGTATTCCTTCTCCATCATTTGTTGATTATGAAAGATCTTTAAATTGTTGGAATAGCAATTTTATACATTGCGAATTACCAAAAAACTGGAGTGATATTTTTCCTCAATCATTTCCGCTTCATCCAAAAGGTGATGTTATTTGGATAACAAATCCACATAACCCTACCGGCCAATTATGGGAAAAGAATTCATTGGAGGAAGTTGTGAAAAAATATAAATTAGTAATCTGCGATGAAGCTTTTTTATCCATAACACCTAATGGAGACAAAGAATCTTTAATACCATTAACCAAAAGATTTGATAATTTATTAGTCTTGAGAAGCTTGACCAAAATCTTCAATATTCCAGGGCTTAGATTAGGTTACGTTATTGGCTCATCGAAAAAACTTAAACAATGGGAAATAAATAGAGATCCTTGGCCTTTAAATTCATTTGCTATTAAAGCCGGGATTGATCTACTAAGTAATAAAAAATTCTATGAACAGTGGACAAAACAGATTCACAGCTGGATAAATATTGAAAAAAAGAGAGTATTTGAAAAATTATTAAAAATAGATAACCTTAAAATTCATAACTCTTCAACCAACTTTTTTTTAATAGAAAGTGAAACATCCTTGTCGCCAAATATAAAATACTTAGAAAATAAGGGAATATTGCTTAGAGAATGCACTTCATTTAGATTTCTTGACGAAAAGTGGGCAAGAATAAGCCTACAGAATAGAAAAAATAACACTCTTTTATGTGAAGAAATTCAGAATTCCTTTAAAAAATAATCAATATACTTTTTAATCTCATTTTTAGATTTAATTTTATTATTATTTTCCATATTCTTCTTCATGAGATCTAATATTTCATAATGTTTTTTTCCCTTTTTTGATTTTATTTTAAAAATTCTCTCTAGAGTTTCTTCAAAAACTTCTTTAGACATATTATTCTGATTGATTAAAACTGAGCCTCCACTTGCAGCAAGAATCATGGCATTTTTCTCCTGATGATTATTTTTAGAATATGGATATGGAATTAAAATTGAAGGTTTTTCAGCCTCCATTAATTCATTGATTGTTCCTGCACCAGACCTCGATATTACAAGATCACAGTTTTGAATTAAAGCTGCTATTTCATTAGTAAATTTCTTTTGAATATAATTTTTGGAGTTTTTTACATGAAAAGGTTTTAGATTAGATTCGCCAACAATATGAACTATCCGAAATTGTTTTTTTATTAAAAACTCTAGAGATTCATAAAGAATTTGATTTATAGCTTTTGCTCCTTGACTACCTCCCATAACAATCAAAAGAGGTCCTTTTCCTTTTGGAACCCATACTGGCAAGGGATTAGATTTATAAAATTGAGGTCTCAATGGAGTACCAGTATATATAGTTTTACAATTTCTTAAATAAGTATTTGTTTTCTTAAATCCTAAAAGAACATAATTACTTAGACTAATTTTTAGTAAAAAACCAATTATTAAACTTGCAACTGCAAAAATTAATTGAATTTTAAAATTACTTGAAGTTTTTAATACATAACTAATACCACTGAAAGCATACTTAAAACTTATAAATACATTACTAGAAGTTTTGTATGATTCTTTTCTAGTTTCTAAATAGTTTATTTTTTTTTTCATTTATTTTGAATCTAATCGAGTAATTAAATATTCTTGGAAATTTAACATATTTTCTAAATCATGCTCATTATTATGTTCCCATCCCAAAAGATGTAAAAATCCATGACTAGCCAACCAGATCATCTCTCTATAGATTGAATGTTTATATTCATAAGATTGCTCAAGTGCCATCTCTAATGATATAAAAATATCTCCCAACTCTATATAATCTAAATTATTTAGAGATTCATCAGAAATAATTGGAAAAGATAGAACATCAGTTGGACCATTTTTTTGCATCCATTTCTTATTCAAAGAAGCAATTTCTTGATTAGATATTATCTGTAAGCCTAATGAAAAAGATTTTTTTTCAAAAATATAATTTGGTAATTCATAATCCTCTTTTTTTAATATAGTATTTATCCAAGATAAAAAAACTTTCTCCCAAAAAATAGATTCAAAAATAAGATGAGTTTTAGTATCTTTTAACTTATTTGAAAATTGAGAGCAATCATTACATTGAAAAACCAAATCTAAATTTATTTCAGAAATAATTTTTTCTTTCATACATTCTTAAACTGGAATATTGGGCTTACCTATTGTGGCCACAAGTATTAATATCCCAATTAAAACTAGAAAGGTTATTGAAAAATGAGAAATACTTTTTGAGCCTTTCCTTACCATATTTCTCATAGCAAGCTTAATAAAGCTTGGAGGAGAAACTTTTTTTTCTAAAATTTCGTTTTTATTTTCCATTAGTTATTCAATAGATTCATTAGAAGAAATATTCATACGTAATAATTCATGAATAAATAGGTCAAGTCCACCATCTAAAACACTATCTAACTCGTTAGTCTCCTGCATAGTCCTAAGATCTTTTACCATTTGATAGGGATGGAAAACATAATTTCTTATTTGATTGCCCCATGCAGCTTCCACAATATCACCTTTAATATCAGCGACTTCAGCAGCTCGTTGTTCTTTAGCAATCACTAATAGTTTAGACTTTAAAAGTAACATAGCTTTTTCTTTATTTTGTAATTGAGATCTTTCTTGAGTACATCTTACTGAAATCCCTGAAGGCAAATGAACAATTCTCACTGCTGTTTCTACTTTATTAACATTTTGTCCTCCAGCTCCACCGGATCTACTCGTTGTAATTTCTAAATCTTTTTCAGGTATATCAAGTGAAATATTATCATCTAATTTTGGCATAACCTCTACCCCAGCAAAGCTGGTTTGTCTTTTGCCATTGGCATTAAAAGGAGAAATTCTTACTAATCTATGAGTTCCTTTTTCATGTTGCAGATAGCCATATGCGTATTTTCCATCAATTTCGAACGTTACACTTTTAATACCTGCTTCTTCTCCTTGAGATAATTCATTAATGACAAGGCTCATTTGATTATTATCGGCCCATCTAGAGTACATTCTTAATAATATCTCTACCCAATCCTGCGCATCTGTTCCACCCGCACCTGCGTTAATAGAAACTACTGCTCCTTCCTTATCGTATTCACCACATAACAATCTTTCAAATTCCCATTTATCCAAATTCTCTCTTAATTTCTTTAAGCCCAGCTGCGATTCTAAAATCATTTCCTCTTCGGGTTCTATAGAATAAAGCTCAAGAGAGGCATTAGCATCAGAAATAAAAGTTTTCCATTTATCTAACAATTCGAGTTGTGCTTTGACATCATCAAGGATTAACATTTGCTTTTTAGCTTCTTCTTGATTATCCCAAAATTCAGGCTGAGCAGAAATTTGCTCTAACTCTTTCCTTTTCGCTTTTAATCTTGGAACGTCAAAGACAATCCTGAGCATTACCCAGGCGCTCTGTTAGTTCCGAAAGATCTTTTTTGAAATCTGTAATATCTATCAAAATAGAATTTAATCATTATTTATAATCTAACAAGCACTTTTGTTTAATAGTATAAACTAAGTATTATTTTAAAAAAATGTCCAAAGTTGAAATTTATACTTGGCAATATTGCCCATTCTGTATTCGAGCAAAATCACTACTCAAGAAAAAAAATGTAAATTTTACAGAATATAAAATAGATGGCGACGAAGATGCCAGAGCATTGATGATTGAAAGAGCTGATGGTAGAAGAACATTACCACAAATATTTATAGATAATGAGGGTATCGGAGGCTGCGATGATCTCTACACATTAGAAAATGAAAATAAATTAGACGCATTATTAAACTAGATCTTATGAAATTTCTATTCGTAATAGATCCAATTAAAAATATAAATCCCTTAAAAGATTCAACTGCTGCTTTAATGCAAGCATCATCAAAAAAAAATATTGAAATCTGGAGTTGTACTCCTCAAGACCTGGAAGCTAGAGGTGATGAAGTATGGGCATCTTCCGTAAAAATTGAAGTAATTCCATGGATTTCTTTCAAAGAGAATGATTGCATACCTCTCGCCGAATTTAATTGCATTTGGATGAGAAAAGATCCTCCTGTAAATGAGGCTTATTTATATGCAACCCATCTTTTAGAAGTTGCCGAAAGAAAAGGAGTAAAAGTAATTAACAAACCCTCATCGTTAAGAGCGTGGAATGAAAAGCTAGGTGCTTTAAGATACAGCCACTTAATGGCACCTACAATAGTTGCGAGTAAGGTAAAAGATCTTATTAATTTTGCAAATATAAATAATGAAGTAGTCATAAAACCTCTAGGAGGAAAAGGTGGTCAAGGTGTTATAAGGATAAATAAAAATTCTCCAGGAATTAAATCAATCATTGAATTAATCACTTCTCAAGAAGAATTACCCGTTATGATGCAAAAATTTATTCCTGAAGTCGTAGAGGGTGATAAAAGAATAATTATCGTAAACGGAGAAGCAATTGGATCAATAAATAGGATTCCTCAAGGAGGCGATTTTAGGAGTAATTTAGCGATGGGAGGCAAGGCTGAACCAACATTATTAACAGAAAAAGAAAAAAGTATCTGCTCAGAATTATCTCAACACTTCAAAGATGAGGGTTTATTTTTTGTAGGTATTGATGTAATAAATGGAATGCTTAGCGAGATTAATGTAACCAGTCCAACAGGTTTAAGAGAAATAGAAAATTTATCCAATAAAAATGTTTCAGAGGAAGTTATTGAAAAATTAGTAGAAATTATCTAGGGTTTTTAGCGCAAAATATCTGTTTTACTATAGATTCAAATTTTAATTTAATCTCATCTATTTCTTTCTCTAAAACGGAGCCAGAAACTATACCTGAACCTGCAGTAAATTCAATATTTTCTTCAATACATCTTGCGCCTCTTATTGCCAAAAGAAATGAAGAATTGCCTGATGAATCAACCCAACCCATTGGAGAAGCATAATTTCCTCTAGGAAAAGACTCAAGAGTGTTTATCCAATCCAATGCTGCATTTTTTGGGCATCCACAAACAGCTGGAGATGGATGTAAATTTTTAAGCAATTCAAAAGGACAAATATTTTCAACTTTAGAGAAAATGAGTGTTTGCAAATGAGAAATATCTCCAAATGAATTTACCTTGATATCACTTTTTTTAAAGTTTTTTATTTTTGAAACTTCTAAAGATTTAATCAAATGTTGTATTACATAATTATGTTCCTTTAAGTCTTTAGTACTTTTTAGGAGTTTCTTAAAATTTGAATTAGTAGAGATAGTTCCAGCAAGAGCCTCTAAAGTTAAATTAGGTTTAGAGAAAGAAAATAATTTTTCTGGAGATGCTCCAAACAAAATATCCTTACTATTCCTTTTCCAAACGTATCTACATGTATTTGGTTGATTCTTTTTAAATCTTTTTAAAATTTCTACTAAATCTAATTTATTTTTAAGTTTTATTTTAATCCTATTCGCTAAAACTATCTTTTCGAGGATATCTTTATCTACTAATTGAATTCCTCTATTCACTACTTTTTTCATGTTTGTTTTAGAAGTTTCTAAGGAGCGTGAGAAATCATCAATAAAAGGGGAATCAAAACTAGTTTTTAAGCCAGATGATTTTATTAATTCTGGGCCAGAATTAATAACTTGATTTCTAATTGTCCATATTTCTTCAATTAATGTTCTTAATGATGATTTACCTTCAACATGACCATTAATTCTTAACCAGCAATTCTTGCCACTTTTAGTAATTAATATTTTTGGCAAAATGGCTTCCAAACTAGGGATATCTGAAGGTAAATTCTTATTATTCAAATTTTCAGAGAAAGAAAATAAATAAATTATTTTTGAAAGTGCAGAATTATTCGATTCATTAGTTAAGTTAATTAAATTTTTAAAATTCTCAGAATTAAACTCTTTTGCTACCTCAAATCTTTTTGGGCCATCCAGAGTAACATATTTACACTTCTCGAAAGCTATATATGAAATACCATCAGATTCCTCCCAAAATGAAGAAAACGGATATTGATTTATTAACAATTCATAAACTTGGAATAAATCAATACAAGGAATCTCAACACAAATACTTACTAATCCAGAATTTTCAACTTTCTTATCGAAAGAGGAAAATACATCTTTTAAAAAATCTGTTAAGTTTAAATCATTTTTCATTACTTATTGAAAATAACTAAAAATGATGCAATAAAGTAAAAAATGTAACTCAATTTATAAACTACATTCAATAATTATCTTATTTTGCGTGTTAATTAAAAATGGATGAAGATAAAAAAAAATTATGGAAAAAAGCAGTAAAATGGCCTCTTTATTCTGTTGCCATACTTCCAGTTTTAATAACAGGGGCTTACTTGCTCAATCAATATGAAGAGGTAAAAATTTATAATTTGATTTCATTTACTTTAGCTGCAATTTTGATATTACTTTGGGAAAATCTAACTAATGATTTATACGATTCAGAAACAGGAATCGATGAATTTAAATTCCATTCAATTGTAAATCTTGTAAAAAATAAAAAAATAATTTCATTTATTGCATATACATCTTTAGCTATTGGTTTATTAATAATTTTAATTATTTCACTATCAACAAGTATAAACATTTTTATTTTGGTGGCAGCTTGCTGCTTCTTAGGATATTTATATCAAGGTCCTCCTTTTAGATTGGGCTATCAAGGTTTAGGAGAACCATTATGCTGGCTTGCATTTGGACCTTTTGCATACTCTGCAGTCTTAATTGCGTTAAATCCGTCTAATATTTACTTCGAAGATATTCCATGGAAAGTTTCTTTATTACTTGGTTCAGGACCTTCCTTAGCAACAACTCTTGTATTATTTTGTTCTCATTTTCATCAAATTTCTGAAGATAAAAAGAATGGGAAAAATTCACCTTTAGTTCGCTTAGGGGCAAAAAAAGGTTCTCAATTTGTGCCTTGGATAATTTTTACAATATATATTTTTCAACTTTTCACAATAGTTTATGGATTTATTCCAGTTTTTTGCATCCTTTATTTGCTTAGTTTCCCTCAAGCAACAAGACTTATAAATTTATTAAAATCTTCGTATGCAAAACCTTTTGCAATAAAAAATTGCAAATTCATCGCAATAAAATTTCAAACTCTTAATGGAATTGGTTTGATCACAGGATTAATATTTAATTACTTGCTAAATAAATGAACTTAATATTTCAAAAAAAATCTTATAGCTTTAAGTTATCGGCCAAAGTAGAAAATTCTAAAACCAATTACCATACAAAATCGGGTTGGATAATTAAATTAATAAGTAATGATAAAAAAATAGGGTTTGGAGAAGTTTCACCGCTACATAAAAAAGACTTAAAAAAGTGTGCGAAACAACTAGATATGATCCCTGAGTATATAGAGGAATTTAATTTATCTGAGCAAATAAATATTTTTCACCCATGCATTCAATCTGCAATAAATTCTGCATTAGCTGAGATAAATGGAAAAATAATTTTTAAAGAAAACTACTACTTTGATGAAATTGGTAAAACAGCCATATTGTTAAATCATGAAAATGTAGTTTCAGATCTAAATGATATTAAGAAAAGACATTGTGATATTGGAAAATCATTAACCTTGAAATGGAAAGTAGCACTAAAAAATAACCATGAGGAAGAAGCAAAATTAGAAGAAATTTTAAGCAAAATAGGTAATAATATTAAGTTAAGAATAGATGCTAATGGTTCTTGGGGAAGAGAAATAGCTAATAGATGGGCTGATATTTTGAAAGATAATAAAAATATAGATTGGTTAGAACAACCTCTCTGTGTTGATGATATTGATGGACTGACAGAACTAAACAAAAAAATTCCAATAGCTTTAGACGAATCACTTTTAAAATTTCCAACTTTGATTGATGAGTGGAAGGGTTGGCAAATTAGAAGGCCTTCTCAAGAAAATAATCCAGTTAAGCTTTTAAGAGAATTAGAAAATAAAAAAGCTTTAATATCTATAAGTACCTCATTTGAAACTGGAATAGGAAAGAGATGGCTCCATCATTTATCTTCTCTACAATTACAAGGACCAACGCCAAAAGTTCCTGGTTTAGCAATGAATAAATTCCCTAATTCGTTTCTATTTTTAAATGAAGCAAAAACGATATGGGATCAACTATGAAAAATAAAATTCATACTATTGAAGTTGAAAATAACGAAACTCAATCCGTAGAAAAAATTATTGAAAAAATTAGAGATAATAAAATTATTTATGTAAAAAACAAATTTTATGAAGACAAAGATGTATTAGATTCAATTACTGAAAATGGGCCAGCAATTATCTTAAACAGTAGTGGGAGTTCTGGAAAACCGAGACAATGTTTTCACCATTTAAATAATCTTAAATTATCTGCAACTACATCAGGTCAATGGCTAATAGAGCAAGGATTTGAATTACAAAACTGCTTAATTTTAAATACTTTACCCCTGAACCATATAAGTGGATTAATGCCAATTTTTAGAAGTCAAACTTGGGGATGTGATTGTATTAATATTTCTCCGAATTTGATAAAAAAAACTCGAGAACTTTTACTTTTCACAATTAAATTTAAAAAAAACAAAAAACACTTGATTACATCATTAGTACCTACCCAATTACAAAGACTTTTAGCTCAAAAAGATGGAATTAGTTGGCTAAAAATTTTTGATCTAATTTGGGTAGGTGGAGCTTCAATTTCAGACGAAACTGCAGAACAATGTATAAAAGAAAAAATAAAATTAGCACCTTGTTACGGCTCAACTGAAACAGCAGCAATGGTTACTAGTTTAAAACCAAAAGAATTCTTAATGGGTTTTAAAAATGTTGGAGAAATACTACCTGATACAAAAATAAGAATTAACGCACAAGGATTAATCGAAATAAAATCAGCCAGAATTGGAATCGAAATTATAGATTCTTTAAAAACTGAAAATTTCAAAAATAAAAATGGGTGGTGGCAAACAAGTGATTTAGGTGAAATTAAGCAAATCAATAATTCTTACTATTTAAAATTTGTTGGAAGAAGTGATAATGCCTTTAATTCAGGAGGAGAAGTTGTTTTCCCCGAAGTAATTGAATCTAGATTAAATGATTTCATTATGAAAGAAAATATTCCAATTAATAAATTCAATATTTCAAAAGTGACAGACAAATTATGGGGAAATAAAATTAAAATAATTGTGGAATATAAAGAACATACAAATCATAAAAATATTGAAAATTCATTAAATTTATTAAAAAAATTTTCTCAAAGTTGGCCTAAACATGAAAAACCTGAAAAGTGGATTGTAAAAAAAAATACCAATGCAGAAAAAATAAACTATAAATTTAAAAAATAATAATCAGCATTCTTTTAAATTTGTACTCACATTAGAAGCCTCTATCCATCTTTCTAGCTGATCGGGAAGTTCTATTTTATTTCTTGAATCAACATCTAAAGAACAGTGTATAATTTTTCCCTCGGCGACTTTATTTCCATTTTTTATAAAAAAGCTATTTACTTGGAACAAATGAGTATTAATTTTATGAGGGGCAATTTTTACTTTTAATGAATCTCCAATTTTTATAGGCGCATGAAAGTTTGCTTCACAATTTACTATTGGAAAAATAATTTGACTTTTACGTATAGAAAAATCTGGAAAAATATCATGACAAGGAATCCCATAGATTTCAATACTTTCTTCCCAAGCTTCATGCGACCATTTTAATAAGTTATGAAAATGAATTACACCTGCAGAATCACAATCACCAAACCTTACCTTCTTCTGCAATATTAACCAGTCAGAGGGTTTCATTTAAAGAAATTATCTATCAACAGATCCCATAATGACATCTATTGAACCAAGGATTGCCATAATATCAGCGATTTTGGCACCTTTAAGAATATGAGGCAATATTTGCAAATTATTTAAATCAGCTGCTCTGATTTTAAATCTCCATGGGGTAACTTCATTATTTCCTTGAATAAATACACCTATTTCTCCTTTACCGGACTCTAATCTTGTATATAATTCTCCGTTAGGAATTTTAAAAGTTGGAGCAACCTTCTTAGCTACATATTGATAGTCGAAACCAAATATTTCACTTTTCTTATCTTCAGTCGCCATTCTTTGAGCTTCTAAATTTTCTGTTGGACCCCCTGGAATCATTTTGCATGCTTGGCGAATGATCCTTAGTGATTGTCTCATCTCTTCAACTCTTACTCGATATCTCGCATAACAATCTCCTTCTTTTTCCGAAGCAATCTGCCAATCAAAATCGTCATAACATTCATAACTATCGACTTTCCTTAAATCCCAGGAAACTCCAGAAGCTCTAAGCATTGGCCCAGACAAAGACCAATTAATTGCCTGGTCTCTTTGTATTGTTCCTAGACCTTCAATTCTTTTTCTAAAAATTGGATTATTTGTAATTAATTTTTCGTATTCATCTATCTTAGGACCAAACCAATCGCAAAAGTCTATACATTTTTCTAACCATCCGTATGGGAGATCACATGCGACACCGCCTATCCTGAAGAAGTTATTATTTATTAGCCTTTGTCCAGTAGCAGCTTCCCAGAGATCATAGATCATCTCTCTTTCTCTAAAAATATAGAAAAATGGAGTTTGAGCTCCTACGTCTGCTAAAAAGGGACCAAGCCATAAAAGATGATTAGCAATACGATTAAGTTCGAGCATAAGAACTCTGATGTAACTAGCTCTTTTGGGAACTGGAATATTAGCTAATCTTTCAGGAGCATTTACTACAATAGCTTCATAAAACATTCCTGCTGCATAATCCATTCTGCTTACATAAGGGACATACATTACATTTGTTCTATTTTCAGCTATCTTTTCCATCCCTCTATGTAAATATCCAATTACTGGCTCACAATCAATGACATTCTCACCATCAAGAGTTACAACTAACCTTAAAACCCCATGCATTGAGGGATGGTGAGGGCCAAAATTGACCACCATTGGTTCTGTTCTAGTCTCTAGCTGAGCCATTCGAAATTTAACTTCTAAACAAATCTTAGTCGAAAGTTATGCAAACTGACCTATCTGATTCATCTTTTTTCAATCATCAATCAGTTATGACAGATGAGATTGTGGCTTCATTAGAGCATTACCCACTTATACATAACAATCAACTTAAGGGAATAGACGCAACTTTAGGCGGAGGCGGGCACTCTTATCATTTATTGAGAAAATATTCGGATTTAAATATAATTGGACTTGATCAAGATCCATTCGCAAGAAAATCAGCATTAAAAAAACTTGATGAGTTTAAAAGTAGGATTGATATAAGGGCTTCAAATTTTGCGGATTTTGTACCAAAAGAAAAAGTTTCTTTTGTGATTGCAGATCTTGGAGTAAATAGTAACCAACTTGATGACCCTAAAAGAGGATTTAGTTTCCAAAAAGATGGTCCGCTTGATATGCGCATGAATCCTTTGCTTGATGTTGATGCAGAGAAATTAATTGAGGTTTTAAATGAAAAAGATCTAGCTAACCTAATCTATAAATATGGAGATGAGAGATTATCAAGAAAGATTGCTAGGAAAATAAAATTGGATTTGAAGGAAAATGGAAAATATTCTGGGACAAAAGAGTTAGCTTACTCTATTGCAGGCTGCTTCCCACCAAAACAAAGATATAAAAAAATACATCCTGCAACAAGAACATTTCAAGCACTAAGAATTGCTGTTAATAAAGAAATTGAAGTATTAGAAAAATTTTTGCAAGTTGTACCTGAATGGCTTTTGCCAGGGGGTATTATTTCTGTTATTAGTTTTCATTCTCTTGAGGATAGGTTAGTTAAAAGTTGTTTTAAGAATGATCAAAGACTAAAAAACCTAACAAAAAAGCCAATAACTCCCTCCGAACAAGAAGTCGAACTTAATAAAAGAGCTAGAAGTGGAAAATTAAGAATTGCTCAATTAAATTAAAAGCCAATAATTTCTATCGTAATGATCTGATTGTATTTGTAAGAATATGAATTGCTTGTTTTATATCTTTTGAATTAGTACTCAATCCAATACTTAACCTTATTGAAGATTCTGCTTCATTAAAAGATCTACCTAAGGCTAGTAAAACATGAGATGGTTCACCATTACTACATGCAGATCCAGTAGAACAAATTATTTTAGATTTTAAAAGTTTATGAAACTTTGTTCCGTTTAAATCCAATACAGTCAAATTTAAATTGTGAGGTAATCTTTTTTCTATGGAGCCATTAATTAATAAACCAGAATTATTTTCTAACAAACCCTCTAAAAGGGTATTTCTATGCAAAAGTAATTTCTCAGCATTATTTTTTTGATTAAAAACTGCTATCTCTATTGCTTTAGCAAAGCCAACTACTAAAGGGAGAGGTAATGTACCAGATCTGAGACCATATTCCTGGCCTCCTCCAACTATTAAAGGCTCAAGATTCACTTCTTCATCAATCAAAAGAAGTCCTATCCCTTTAGGACCATATATTTTGTGAGAACTCATCGTTATCATATTTACATCTGATAAAAGATTGTCTAAAGCCATATAACCTAAACATTGTGCAAAATCAGAGTGAAAAGTTATTCCTCTCGATTTACATATCTTTGAAATATTTTCTATGGGCTGAATAACTCCTATTTCGTTATTTGCCAACATGACACTAACCAGAAATGTATCTTCTCTTAAATTTTTTTTGAATTTTTCTTCTGAAATTAAGCCATCTTTCTCAGGATTAATTTCTGTAACCATAAATCCCTCTTTTTTTAGTTGGTTTAAGGGCTCCAAAACAGCTTTATGCTCCGTTTTTAAGGTAATAATATGTCCATAATTTCCTGTTTTTTTATAGAAATTTCTAGCAAAACCTAATAAGGCTAAGTTATTAGATTCAGTTGCCCCACTTGTAAAAATAACTTTTTTATTCTTAAGAAATAAACTTTGTTCTATTTTTTCTCTTGAGGCTTCCAATATAGCGCTTGCGTTAATCCCCGCCAAATTAGATTTATTTGCAGGGTTAGAAAATATCTCACTCCAAAAAGGTTTCATAGAATCAACGACATCTTTAGAGCAAGGAGTCGAAGATTGATAGTCTAGTAGTATGGGAGTTGATAGCATTATGTTTAGTATATAAAATTCTGTTTATTACTAGAAAATCAAATTAAAGAATTAAAAAAATGAATGAAATTAATCAAATAAATAATGAACCGGTAAGAAAATCAAGAATTTTATTAGTTGATGATGAGCCTGGTTTAAGAACAGCTGTTAAAACATTTCTAGAAGATGAAGGCTTTGAAATATTTATTGCAGTTGATGGAGAGGATGGTTGGGAAAAAGCTCAAACAGTCTTCCCCGATTTGATAATTAGCGATGTTATGATGCCTCGAGCCAACGGTTATGCTTTATTAGAAAAAATTAGAGAGGATGAAAAATTAGGAGGAACTCCAGTAATTTTTCTTACTGCGAAGGGAATGACCCTAGACAGAACAGAAGGTTATCTTGCAGGAGTAGATGATTATATTTCCAAACCTTTCGATCCCGATGAATTAGCTGCAAGAGTAAAAAATGTAATAAACAGACAAGAACGATTATTAAAAGAAGCGGCACGATTCGCAGATATTGACGTAAGCAAAATGGCAAAACAAATTACTGAAATAAAATCTATGCTCACAGACCAAAACCAGACTAATCCAGAAAATAAAATAAATCTTCCTAGTTTCACTCCTAGAGAAGCAAGTGTGCTTCAACTAGTAGCAGAGGGACTGATGAACAAAGAAATTGCAAGACAGCTTGAAACATCCATTAGAAATGTTGAGAAATATGTAAGTAGACTTTTTATCAAAACAGGTACATCAAGCCGAACAGAATTAGTTCGTTATGCACTTGAAAATCATTTAGTAAAATAAATTATTTAATTTTTTCGAATTCAATTAGTTTTGAAAAATAAAAAGGAGCTTGATTTAATTTCTTTTTAACAACTTTAAATCCTCTTTCTTTGGCAGCATTAATAATACCCTTTTCTCTCAATGTATATGCTCTTGTAGTTTTACTTGGCCCAGGAAATAATTTTCCAATATTTTTTAGAACAGCAAGAACTGGGGTATAAGGAGCAAAGCTAACGATTAGTTTTTCATTGCTTAAATCGCATAGATGTTGGACCATTTCTTCTGCGACAGGTTGAGGATAATGAATAAATACATCCAAACAAACTACAACATCAAATAAACCTTTTAATTTTTCCAGATCACAGACTTCATATTTTATTTTATCTTGATTCAAACCTAATTCATGAATGCGTTTTTTTGTTTCTTTAATCATTTCAGAAGAAATATCGCTCATCTGTAGTTCTTTTATACCGATTCTTAGTAAAGGTATGGAAAGACTTCCTACACCACAGCCTGCATCACAATAACTTTTTTTTGTTAGTTCAGGATAATTTTTGATGTATGAGACTACATCATCTACAGTTTTTTGATGTCCTTTCCTAATATTTTTCTGAACTGTATTAATTTCATCAGATTTGCTATAAATTTTATTCCATCTCTCAAAGCCAGTACCATTAAAATACTCCCTGACTTCACTTTTTTCGATAATCTTATTTGACGTCATAATATTCTATGAAAATTTATTCTTTTCATACTAACTAACTGGCAACAAATTAATTGCGCGCCATTATAGGAAAGAATTGATTTGTTATTTTGTCAGAATTGAATTCTAAAGAAATTTATAAAATTGCTGTCGTAATGGGTAGTGATTCAGATCTAAATACATTGAAACCAGCCATTGATATTTTAAGAGAATTTAGAATAAAAACTGAAGTTTGTATACTTTCTGCTCATCGAACACCTATTGAAATGATGGAATATGCAAAAAATGCAGAATCAGAAAACATAAAAGTAATAATTGCCGGTGCTGGGGGTGCTGCTCATCTTCCAGGGATGCTGGCATCCATAACTTGCATTCCTATAATTGGAGTACCAGTAGAGAGTAAGACACTGAAGGGAATTGATTCTCTTTTATCAATCGTTCAAATGCCCTCTGGAATTCCAGTTGCAACAGTTGCAATTAATGGAGGACAAAATGCTGGATTATTGGCAATAGGGATAGTCAGTTTATTTGATGAATCCATAAAGAAAAATTTAAAAGAATTCCGAGAAAATCTACATACACAGGTAAGAAATAAAAATAATAAGTTATCAACTATTGGACCTGACAATTATCTTCAAAATAAATGAACTAATATTTTTCTATTAGGCCATGTTAAGAAAGTTTTCTTTTTTGAGGTAGTTAATAACTTTTTCAACGGAATCATTTAAATCTAACGAACCTGTATCAACAACAATTTCAGGATTATGAGGAGCTTCATATGGACTAGAAATCCCTGTAAATTCTTTTATTTCACCCAAACGAGCTTTCTTATAAAGACCTTTAGTATCCCTATTTTCACAAACTGTGATATCAGCAGAACAATAAACTTCAATAAAATCCCTAGATCCAATAATTTTTCTTACCTTATCTCTATCGCTAATAAATGGCGAAACAAATGCTGTAATAGTTATTATCCCCGCATTCATAAATAAATTCGCAACTTCACCAATTCTTCTTATATTTTCTTCTCTATCTTCATCCGAAAAACCAAGATCTTTACATAAACCGTGTCTTATATTATCTCCATCCAACACATAAGTCGAAAAACCATCTAAGTGTAAAACTTCATTTAAAGCGTTGGCCAAAGTACTTTTACCAGAACCAGATAAACCGGTAAACCAGATAACCATACCTTTATGACCTCTCATTTTCTCTAACTTTTCTCTATCAATAGTTAAGTTGTGCCACTTTATATTGGTTGACTTTGTTTGATCTTGTTCTTTCATTTTTTGCATCATCAAAATTAAAGACTATCCTAACCCTTGCTTCATAAATTATGAAATCCCTCTTTACGAAGAAACTCAATTGATTTCGATACCATATCACCCTGTAACTGGATATTTCTATTAATCAATGTTCCTCCAGTCCCACAAAAAACTTTAATTTTTTTTAGTAATTCTTTTAATAAGATTTCATCCTCAGCGCCTAAACCTCTAATTAAAGTTACAGTCTTTCCCTTTTTACCTTTTTTTTGTTTTGAAATATTTATTTTTGATTTTTTATTAACAGTATCCACTTTAGCTTTTTCTTCTGATTTTTTTTCTTGATTATCAAATTCGATCCAATTCTTTTTTCCCATTATTTTCAATATAATCTATAGTTAGTTAATACTTATTCTATAAAAAAAGTGGTAAGTACATTTTCTCGCAAAGATCAGAACTATAAAAATGACGATTTAAATCAACCCTCCAAAGAGGGAAGATTTGGAAAATATGGTGGTCAATATGTTCCTGAAACGCTTATGCCTGCTCTTTTTGAGCTTGAAACAGCTGCATCTAATGCATGGAAAGATAAACTTTTTGTAGAAGAATTAAATCATCTCCTTAAGACTTATGTAGGAAGAGAAACACCACTTTATGAAGCTAAAAGACTTACTGAACATTACAAAACTAAACAAGCAACTCCTAGAATATGGCTTAAAAGAGAAGATTTAAATCATACTGGGGCTCACAAAATTAATAATGCCCTTGGACAAGCTTTACTTGCAATAAGAATGGGCAAAAAAAGAATAATTGCAGAAACTGGAGCAGGTCAGCACGGAGTTGCTACTGCTACTGTTTGTGCGAGATTTGGCTTGAAATGTATTATCTACATGGGTGCTGAAGATATAAAAAGGCAATCCCTTAACGTTTTCAGAATGAAACTTCTAGGAGCTGAAGTTAAAGTTGTAAATTCTGGAACTGCAACACTTAAGGATGCCACTAGTGAAGCCATTAGAGATTGGGTTTCTAATGTCGAAACCACACACTACATTTTAGGATCTGTTGCAGGCCCACACCCTTTCCCAAAGATTGTGAGAGATTTTCATGCAGTTATTGGTGAAGAAACTAAAAAACAATGTTTAGAAACATTTGGATCTTTTCCCGATATTTTGCTTGCTTGTGTTGGTGGGGGATCAAATGCAATGGGGCTTTTCCATCCTTTTGTTAAAGAAACTTCTGTGCGTCTTATTGGAGTTGAAGCCGCAGGAAGCGGAGTTGATACTGACAAACATGCTGCCACTATCACTAAAGGGTCAGTTGGAATTTTGCATGGATCAATGAGTCTTCTCTTGCAAGATGATAATGGTCAAGTACAAGAAGCTCACTCAATAAGTGCAGGTTTAGATTACCCTGGAGTAGGACCTGAACATAGCCATTTAAAAGAAATAGGTAGAGCAGAATATGGATCAGTCACAGATCAAGAAGCTTTAGACGCTTTAAAACTTGTTAGTGAATTAGAAGGAATTATTCCTGCACTTGAAACTTCCCATGCCTTTGCTTGGTTAGATAAATTATGCCCTACTCTTGAAAAAGATACTCATATAGTTATCAATTGCTCTGGAAGAGGCGACAAAGATGTTAATACTGTTGCATCTTCATTAAATATTTAATCAATACCTTGGTATTGATGGGTCAATATATCTACTCCATCCATCAATACCCTCCTCCAAATTCCATATTTCGCTCACAATATTATTATCCAAGCACCATTGAGAAAAGTTATAACTTCTTATTCCTGCATGACAGGTAACTACAATTTCTCTGTCTAAAAAACCAGCAAACATTTCTTCAACATATTCAGATGTAACTTTACTAATTGGTATATGTAAAAATTCTTTTGAGAAACGAGCCAGTTCAAGCTCTGACTGCTCTCTTACGTCAATCAAGACTGGATCTTCTTTCTCAGAATTAAACCAATCATTTAGACTAGAAGCATTTATAGATTTTGGATAACTTCCCAATTTATAGGATAAATTATGTGTTATTTACAATTTAATAAATTAA
>CABZHQ010000024.1 GCA_902525585.1 uncultured Prochlorococcus sp.
AATAGTAATAATTAAATTGTGAAAGAAACTATTGATTTTCTTATTGATACTGTTGAAGCAAGGCAAGTCCTTGATTCAAGAGGTAATCCAACTGTAGAGGCAGAAGTATTTTTGGAATGTGGTGCAAGTGGTAGAGCAATTGTTCCCAGCGGAGCTAGCACTGGTGCTCATGAGGCACATGAATTAAGAGATGGTGGTTCGAAATATATGGGAAAAGGCGTTTTGAATGCTGTTAATAAAATTCATGAAACCATATCGCCGGCTTTATGTGGTTTGTCATCTTTAGATCAAACTGTAGTAGATAAATTAATGATTGAAATTGATGGAACTCCTAATAAGTCTAACCTTGGAGCAAATTCAATCCTTGCAGTAAGTCTTGCCACTGCTAGAGCATCAGCAAATGCTTTAGACATTCCCCTATATAGATATCTTGGAGATCCATTATCCAATCTTCTTCCAGTCCCATTGATGAATGTAATAAATGGTGGTGCACATGCACCAAATAGTCTTGATTTTCAGGAATTTATGCTTGTTCCACATGGAGTTAATAATTTCAGTGAATCATTAAGAATGGGTACTGAAATTTTTCACTCATTAAAATCATTACTTGATCAAAAAGGTCTATCTACCGCTGTAGGGGATGAGGGTGGATTTGCCCCGAATTTGTCATCAAGCGAAGAAGCAGGGGACTTATTATTAGAAGCAATTCAAAAAGCAGGATTTAAGCCTGGTGAGCAGGTATCTTTAGCTTTAGATGCTGCTAGTACTGAATTTTATAGTGATGGTATTTATAAATATGAAGGTAAAAGTTTAAATAGTTCTGAAATGATTTCATATCTTTCAAGATTAGTTTCTAATTATCCCATAGTTTCAATAGAGGACGGTTTAGCTGAGGATGATTGGGAGGGTTGGTCAGAATTAAACAAAGAATTAGGGAATAAAGTTCAGCTTGTAGGTGATGATTTATTCGTTACTAATACAGAAAGATTACGGAAAGGGATTATAGAAAAATCTGCCAATTCAATCCTAATAAAGGTAAATCAAATTGGAACATTAACTGAAACTTTGGAAGCTATTGAGTTAGCTAAAATGTCTGGTTTCACAAGTGTTATAAGTCATAGAAGTGGTGAGACTGAAGATACAACAATCGCAGATTTATCTGTCGCCACAAGATCGGGTCAGATCAAGACTGGCTCTTTGAGCAGAAGTGAAAGGATTGCAAAATATAATAGGCTTTTAAAAATTGAGGAGGAACTAGGAAATCAAGCAAGATTCGCTGGAGCTCTAGGTTTAGGTCCAAAAAATATATAGTTTTTTTTAGCGCTTAAGTTTTTCTAAACGTGAGCCTTTTCTCATACTTAATTGGCACTTTATCCAATCAATACTTATTGGTAGTGCAAAAAAAAGTGGCAACAAAGCAAAATTATTTTGTTTATTGGTTACAAGTAAAGCAGATGCAATTGATAAGCTTCCTATGAGAATTGAATGACCTAAAGTTTTTTGAGCCGTAAACATTTTTTTGAATTGCCTATCAGACTCTCCCATTCTTATTTGCAATTGTAAATCGCCCTGTTCTAATCTTTCTAAACTTTCATCTATTCTTTTGGGAATTCCAACAGCTTTCGATCCTAGTTCACCTACTTGCCTTCCAAATTGGTTAATTAAATCGTTGGGACTTTGATTATTTGAAGTCATAAGTTCTATTAAATAAGGCTTGGTAACTGATACAAGGTTAAACCCTGGATCAAGCATTCTACCAACTCCTTCAAAAGTTGATAAAGCTCTCATCACAAAGATTAAATCTACTGGCAGTTGAAATGGCGTTTCATAAACTAGTTCGTATAAATCTCCAGATAATTTTTCAATAATATTAGGACTAAATGGAGGAGTTAAGGCTTCTTTAAGCATCAATCTGACTAATCTTCTGACTGGTCCTACATCAATATCTTTTGAAATTAGCCCAGCTTGTTGTAATTGACTAACAAGTGATGAGGCGTCTCTAAGAGCAGCAGCCTTAACCATCCCCCCTAATCTTGTTTGAAGGTTATTTGAGATGTTCCCCATCATTCCAAAATCATAAAAAATCAATTTACCTTCACTTGAAACTGCTAGATTCCCTGGATGAGGATCTGCATGAAAAAAACCGTAATTTACTAATTGTTTTAAGTAGCTAATTGCACCTATCTCTGCAATTTTAGATAAATCAATTTCTTGTGATTTTAATTTTTCTAAATCGCTTATTTTTGTCCCTTCTACATAACTTAAACAAAGCACTTTTTCACTGCTCATATCCCAAATTACTTCAGGAACTTCAATATTTTCATCATCAAGAAATTGCTGCCTAAATCTTGCTGCATATTGCGCTTCGCAATTAAAATCAAGTTCTTTCATAAGAACTTTCCTACACTCTTTAGCAATCTCAACCCAGTTTCTACCTCGACTCCAATTCTTATTTTTCTGCAATAATCCTGCTATTTGCTGCATTATGCCCAAATCGATAATAAACAATTTTTTTAAATTGGGTCTTTGAACTTTAAAAACTACTTTCTTACCATCTTTTAAAGTCGCTCTATGAACCTGAGCTAGTGATGCTGATCCAACCGGATCGCATATTATTTGATCTATTTCATTAAACTTAGACCCTAGTTCATTTCTTATAGTCTCTTCAACTTTTGCAAATGAAAAATTAGGTACTTGATCCTGCAATTTAGACAATTCCTGTATCCAGGTATTAGGAATTAAATCAGGTCTCGCTGATAATAATTGTCCAATTTTAATAAATGCTGAACCAAGCTCTATTAATTGATTAGTAAACCACCTAGCTCTTTTAATTTGGACCCTACTTTTTTCATTGTTCTTGGTTTGGAAAATTGTAAATCTAATATTATCTATCCATAAATTTAATAAAAGCGAAATCAGAGTTATCCAAATAAAAAAGGACCTCTTCAATTTTTTTAAACGATAATGAAGAACGTGATAACTCATTTAATTTGATTATTTATAGTTTTATTAAAGAGATCAATTTGCTTATTGATACCTTCAATTTCATTTAAAGCTTTTTTTATTTTGGGATCTTGATAAGTATTTGTAGACTCATTTTCTTCAATATTCTCTGCTTTTTCTAGTCTTGATGCTTCTTCGATTATGGATTCTTTTAAACTATCAAATTCTTTTTTGAGAATTTCAGGAGCATCCTGAGCAATATGAGTTGCTTCTTCAATTTTTTCAACCAATATTTCGTTTAATTTTTCGGTTACTTTCTTAATGGCAGCTTTTAAAAGGTAATCAGAGTTGGTCATGAAAAATATAATGTTTCAACGGCAATTGATTTTTCGATATGATCTAATAATAGATCAATACAGAACGTTTCACGTAACTGATCATTTTGATAATTAATTTTTTATGTTTTTCCTATGTAAGTTTGTTTCTATATTAAGCTTTTTTATCTTTTTTCTTTTAACTTATATTTATATAAAGGTTCAGGTATTTACTTTAAAAATATCTTCTAACCAAGCACTCATCTAATTAACTACAAAAGGAGTTTTTAAAAATTGGAAATCATTGAGTCAGATGTAGTTATTATCGGAGGAGGCCCGGCCGGATGTACTTGCGCACTTTATACATCTCGTTCAAATTTAAAGACAGTAATTTTAGATAAAAATCCATCTGTTGGCGCCTTAGCAATAACTCATCAAATAGCTAATTATCCAGGGGTTCCTGTTGATATAAGTGGAGAAAAATTACTTACCCTAATGAGAGAACAGGCTGTGCAATACGGCACAGATTATAGAAGAGCGCAAGTGTTTGGAATAGACGCTAGTGGAGAATGGAAAATGGTTTACACGCCCGAAGGTACTTTTAAAGCTAAAGCACTTGTACTTGCAAGTGGAGCCATGGGTAGGCCTGCATCATTTAAGGGAGAAGCGGATTTTCTTGGTAAAGGAGTAAGTTATTGTGCTACATGTGATGGGGCTTTTTATAAAAATAGAGAGGTTGCCGTTGTTGGAGTAAACAAGGAGGCAATTG
Organism: uncultured Prochlorococcus sp.; assembly: GCA_902525585.1. Lineage (GTDB taxonomy): Bacteria > Cyanobacteriota > Cyanobacteriia > PCC-6307 > Cyanobiaceae > Prochlorococcus_A. Next base: position 4,027 of record CABZHQ010000024.1, read on the forward strand.
AAGAGGCAACTGTTCTAACTAAATTCGCATCAACCGTGCATTGGATTACATCAAGTGATCCTAAATCAGATAACGAAGAAGCTATGGAATTGATGGATAATTCAAATATCAAACATTGGAGTAGAACAAGATTATTAGAAATATTGGGAGATGATATGGGTGTTAATGGGGTCGTTGTAAAAAATAAGCAAGAGGAAAATCCTATCAATTTAAATTTAGATGGAGTTTTTGTCTACATGAGTGGTTCGAAGCCGATTACTGATTTTTTAGGGGATCAAATTGCTTTAAAAGAAGACGGAGGAGTTATTGTGGATGACTTTATGTCTACAAATTCTGATGGAGTATGGGCTATTGGAGATATAAGAAACACACCATTTAAGCAAGCCGTAGTTGCAGCTTCTGACGGATGTATTGCTGCAATGTCAATTGATAGATATTTAAATAGTAGAAAAAATATTAGAGTGGATTGGATTCATTCTTAAATAAAATATTCCTTCTTTGATCTAAAGGGGTGTTGCTTCAGAAATATAAGCGACTCCTCCGTAATAGCTTAAATCATCCCTAATGTTATCTCTCATTTTATCTATTAATTCTTGCTCACAAAAAACAATTACATGAGCATTTGCGCCTAATCCAGTAAATTCCATATCTTCAGTAACAACCCTTTCAGGCCCTCTGCCTGTGGCGTGTTTCATAACTGTATATCCAGGAACATTAGCTTTTTCTAATGTTTTTATGATTGCATCTAGTTCTCTTTCACTAAATATCAAGTCTAATCTTTTCATTTTTATAGAGGGGACAATGGGATAATGGTATTTACTAAACTCATATATATTGGAATGCCAAGAACTATATTGAATGGGAAAGTTAGACCTAGTGTAGTTGAAATATAATAACTAGATTTGGCTTCTGGAACTGTCATCCTCATCGCTGCAGGAACTGCTAAATAAGAGGCGCTTGCACATAAAACCACAAATAAAAGTGCATTGCCAGGTCCTAAAGATAAAAATTTTGCAACAAAAACACCAATAAATGAGTTAAATAAAGGCATAAAAATGGCAAAGCCAATCAAGAAAGAACCCGCATTCTTCAGTCTCGGCAATCTTTGAGCAGCGACTATTCCCATATCTAACAAGAAGAAGCATTCTGCTCCATAGAATAATTGTCCAGTAAAAGGCTCCATTTTTGCAATCCCTGAGGGATTACTGGAAGCAGTGAGAAATCCTACAATTAAGCTTGAGAGCAATAAATAAACTGATCCATTCAAAAGTGATTCGTGAAATATTGCGCTTAGATGCATTTTTCTTGATTTTGGTCTATTTTTGGGAGCTGCAAATTTCACAAGTAATAATCCAACAATTATTGCAGGAGATTCCATTAAAGCTAAGGCGCCAACCATAAACCCATCAAAGGCTATTTTTTGACTCTCCAAAAAACTTTCTGCGGAAATAAATGTAACAGCACTAATTGAACCGTATGCTGCTGCTATTGCGGCTGAATTAAAGACATCAAACTTAAATCTTAAAATTAAAAATCCAATCAACGGGATTATAAGTGACATCAGTATTGCAGCACTTAAAGTAGGCAATACTTGGTCTGTAAAACCACTTTTCTGTATCTCTATACCTCCCTTGAACCCAATAGCTAGTAGCAGATATAAGGAGAAGAGTTTAGGTAATGGAGCTGGTATTTCTAAATCAGATTTAAAGAGTACTGATATTGCTCCAATCAAAAAGAAAAGAACTGGCGGGGCTAATACATTTTGCAGAATTGGATTTATTTCCATAAATTACTTGGCAATTTCATTTAGAGCAGTTTCTAAAGCTTCTTTTCTTGTTTCAATAATGCCTTCAACTCCAAACTTAGCTAATCTATCCTTTACTTTTTCATTAGCACCAGCAACAAATGCTTTTCTGGAATTATTTTTTGCTTCTTGCATCATATCCTCTATTGCAAGAGTCGCTGTAACTCCAAGTCGTGGAACATCAGTGATATCTAATATCAAAACTTTGTAGTTTCTTACAAGCATCATTCTCTCAGATATGCCTTTAGCTGCTCCAAAACTTAGTGGTCCTTTGAGTCTAAATAGCATTACCTCGCCTGAACATCTATCTAAAAGTGCTTTTTCATCAGCAGGCAAAGCATTTTTTCCTTGATCATCTTTTGATAAAGGATTATCCTCATCCATGCCTTCTAGTTGAGTTTCGGTTATTGAATCAATAGTGAGCATATTTGCTATGAATACACCGACTAAAACTGCCCAAATTAAATCCCAAAAAACAGTCATTAAAAGTACGCCGTACATTACTACTGATGTTTTTAAAGATAATTTGTGAGCTCTCCTCAAGAACCCCCAATCAATAATATCTAGGCCTACTTTTATAAGAATTCCTGCTAACAATGCAGTTGGTATTTGCTCAGCTAAAGGTCCTGCACCAACTAAAACTATCAACAACACAACCGAGTGAACCATACCAGAAATTGGAGTTGATCCTCCAGATTTAACATTTATAACTGTTCTCATAGTTGCTCCAGCTCCAGGTAAACCTGAAAACAGACCTGCAACAGCATTCCCTATTCCTTGACCAATAAGTTCTCTATCAGAATTATGTTTTGTTTGAGAAATATTGTCTGCTACAAGAGATGTCAGTAAGGAGTCAATTGCGCCAAGTACTGCTAGCACTAATCCTGCTTTGAAAATAATTGGGAAATATTGATTAAAACTTGGGAAATTTAAAGATGGAACTCCTCTTGGGATTTCTCCAATTCTATCAATAGCTCCATCTCCAAAAATTAATATTGATATTGGGGTAACTATCAATAGGGCCAAGAGAGGAGAAGGAACCCACTGACTTATTTTTCTAGGAGTAAGAAATACTATACCTAGCGTCATTATTGCCACTCCAATAGCAGCACCATTGGGCTCGAAATTTGAAAATACAGTAGTTAAAGATTCGACTACTCCACCTCGAGTGCTAATTCCAAGTAATGGTCCAATCTGAAGCGCAATGATTATTACTCCAATACCAGACATAAATCCTGAAACAACAGAATATGGAACTAAAGTAATATATTTACCTAGTTTTAGAATCCCGAATAATATTTGCAGTAAGCCACCAATGACTACCGCTGCCATAACTAAAGGTAAAATTTGTCCTGCAGAAAGATCTCTTGGAACCCCAACTGCTGCTAAGCCTGCTACTACACCTGCAACAGTTACACTCATGGGACCAGTAGGTCCACTAACTTGCGCAGGTGTTCCGCCGAATAATGCTGCTAAAAAACCAACTACTACTGCTCCGTATAGTCCATAAATCGCTCCGCCAGGCCCTAACGCAGCATTGCCAAAAGCAAGAGCGAGAGGTAAAGCCACTACTGCGGCTGTGATTCCTCCAAGAATATCGCCTCTTACATTTTTCAGATGAAATCCATTAATTATTTTCAAAGATGCACTCCTTAAAATAAATACTTAATTAGAAGATATTATCTCTTAATGACGTAAATTTGTGAAAAATGAAGATTGTGCACAATATTTTTGTAACTTTTTTTGCTGTTACTAAATAAACTTTAGTTAATTTTCCTGAACAAAAGTAGTCTCTGATTGATTTATGTGCGAGGCGAGCGATTAATGTATTAGATAAATATTTTTAAATTTATATAATATTAAAATGAATTCGATTATTCGGCCTAGAAGATTAAGAAAAACTGAAGCAATTAGAGAAATGGTTAGAGAAAATCATCTAACGGCATCTGACTTTATATATCCATTATTTATTCATGAAAAAGATTTTAAAGAGGAAATTTCAGCAATGCCAGGAACTTATAGATGGGATATTAACGGCTTAATAAAGGAGGTTACTAGGGCATGGGAATTGGGAATAAGGTGTGTGGTTCTTTTCCCAAAAATTAACGATAGTTTAAAGACGGATGATGGAGCAGAATGTTTTAATGAAGACGGTTTAATTCCTAAAGCTATTCGAATATTAAAAAAAGAGATTCCAGAAATGGCAATAATGACAGATGTTGCCTTGGACCCATACTCTTGTGATGGTCATGATGGATTAGTTGATGAAACTGGAAAAATATTGAACGACGAAACAATCGAAATTTTAAAAAAACAAGCTTTAACACAAGCAAGAGCTGGAGCAGATTTTATTGGCCCGAGTGACATGATGGATGGGAGAGTTGGAGCCATCAGAGCTGCTCTTGATATCCAAGGATTTAGTGATGTAGGCATTATTAGTTACACAGCAAAATATTCATCAGCTTATTATGGTCCATTTAGAACTGCTTTAGATTCGGCTCCAAGAGAAAATAGTAAAAAAATAATTCCAGAAAATAAGTCTACATATCAAATGGACCCTGCCAATTCAAAAGAGGCTTTAATTGAATCTGCATTGGACCAGTATGAAGGAGCTGATATTTTGATGGTAAAACCAGGAATTTCATACTTGGATATTGTTTATAGATTAAGCACTTTTTCAAATAAACCTATAGCTGCATACAATGTTAGTGGCGAGTATTCCATGGTAAAGTCTGCTGCTATGAAGAACTGGATTAACGAAAAAGATATTGTATTAGAAACATTGCTTAGTTTTAAAAGAGCAGGAGCAAAATTAATACTCACCTATCATGCTTGTGATGCATCTCAATGGTTGCAGGATACTTAAAAACTCATTATTAACAAAAATTTGGTTTATTCTTAGGTAAGTAATAAATTAACTGCTTTGTTTTGAAGTTTTCACAAGGAGTAAATAGGATTGGTCACATTGCACTCAGAGTAGAGAATCTCGAAAGGGCGAAATCTTTTTATATTAAACTGGGGATGAATTTAGTTTGGGACGATAAAGATTGGTCTTATTTAGAAGCTGGTAAAGGGAAAGATGGACTTGCGTTGTTAGGCCCTAGCTACAAAGCTGCGGGACCTCACTTTGCTTTTCATTTTGAAAATAAAAAAGAAGTGGAAAATATTCAAAATGATTTAAAAAATTCCGGTATAAAAGTTGGGCCTATACATGAACATAGAGATGGAACAGCATCTTTTTATATGAAGGATACTGAAGGAAACTGGCTCGAGATGCTTTATATTCCTCCTGAAGGGATTCAATCGAATGTTTGATTCTTTTTTTTTGTATGCAAGAGAAAAGTTATTCAAAAAAATCAAATTCAGATAACACCTTAGAAGAAGAATCTATAAGCCTTTTAGAGTGGGATTCGTTAAAAACGCATTTATCTTCTTTCGCCTCAACGGAAATGGGCAAACGATCAATTTTAAGTTTTGGTATCCCTTCAGAATACGAAGAATCTAAAATACTTTTGAATGAAACTATTGAAATAAATGAGCTAGAAAATAATTTAGATAAATCAATTAGTTTTTCTGGTGTTTTTGATATAAGTAGAAATATCGTAATTTGTTCCAAGGGAGGTGTGATTTCATCTTCTGAATTGCTAGAAATAGCGAAAACAATCGCTGCAGCAAGAAATTTAAAAAAAATCTTATTAGATTTTGAACAAAGGCCTTATATTTCATCATTTACAAAAAATTTAATTGACCATCAGAATATTGAAACGATTTTTAAAAAAGGCATTGAATCTAATGGAAGGATTTCAGACAATGCTAGTAATGAACTATCTAATCTTAGAAAAGAATTATTATCTAAGAAACTTGAAAGAAAAATATTAGTTGATAAATTTATTCAAAAGAATTTAGCTTACTTGCAAGATACTACTATTGGAGATCGATATGGTAGGCCTGTTTTAGCAGTGAAAGTTAATTATGTAGATAAATTTAAAGGCATAATTCATGACTCTTCATCTTCAGGAAATACAGTATATTTTGAACCTGATAGTGTAGTAACTAAAGGTAATAAGGTAGCTTCTTTAGAGGCTAGGATCACAGCAGAAGAATTTAAATTACTAAAGAAATGGTCCCAAATTGTTAGTGATAATTCAGAAAATCTTATTGAAATGGCATCCATTTTATTGAGATTAGAAAATGCTCTAACTCGTTCAAGATATTCGAAATGGATTGGAGGCAAAACTCCTACGTTTGAGAAAAATCCTATTATTTCTTTAATTGGTTTTTCTCATCCATTATTGATTTGGGAACATAAGAAAAAAGGAGCTCCTCCCCCAGTGGCTGTCGATTTTCATATAAGTAGAAATATTAAGGTTGTAGCTATTACAGGTCCAAATACTGGAGGTAAAACGGCAGCTTTAAAAGGCTTGGGATTGTCTTTACTTATGGCTAAAGCAGGATTATTGATACCCTCAACTAATAATCCTATTATCCCTTTTTGTCCAAATATATATGTGGATATAGGAGATAATCAATCATTAGAAGAAAATTTATCTACCTTCAGTGGGCATATATTACGCATAAAAGAGATATTAGATTCACTTGATAATAAAGAAGGATTATCAGTTGTTTTGTTAGATGAAATTGGATCTGGTACAGATCCTGTTGAAGGGAGTGCTCTTGCGATGGCTTTATTAAAAGAATTTGCAAATAAATCTGATATCACTTTAGCAACTACACATTATGGAGATATTAAGGCCTTAAAATATAATGACTCCAGATTTGAAAACGTATCAGTTGCCTTTGATGAGGATTCTTTGAAGCCAAAATATATTCTCAACTGGGGTATTCCTGGGAGAAGTAATGCTTTATCAATTTCTAAGAGAATTGGTCTCGACGAAAACATACTCAATGAAGCCGCAAATTATCTAAAGCCGAAAGAAGTTGATAATATTAACAGTATTATCAAAGGACTTGAGGAAGAGAGGATTAAACAACAAAATTCTGCAGAAGCTGCTGCAGAACTGATTGCAAGGACTGAAATATTACATGATGAACTGAAGAGAAATTATGAATATCAAAAAATAAATGCTGAAAAAATCCAGGAAATTGAAAGGTCTAAATTATCAAAACATATTGTATCAGCTAAAAAAGAGGTAATAGATTTGATTAAAAAATTAAGAGATAAAAATGTTAATGGAGAGGATACGAGAATTATTGGAAAAAGATTAAAGGAAATTGAGGCGGAACATTTAACCCAAAAAAAATTGGAAAAGTCAATATCATGGGATCCTCAAGTAGGCGATTATGTAAAAATTAAAAGTCTAAATAGTACGGGACAAATTGTAGATTTAGATAAAAAAGGTGGTTTTTTCGAAGTTAAATGTGGTTCATTCAGAAGCACATTATCTGTAAATGACTTTGAAGGTATTAATGGAGAAAAGCCTAATTTCAAAAGATCAAAAATTGAAATCAAGTCTATAAGGGAAGATTTTTCTTTTTCTAAGATTAGGACGAGTAAAAATACAATTGACGTAAGAGGGCTAAGAGTTCATGAAGCCGAAATAATTATTGAAGAGAAAATTAGAAAATTTCATGGACCGCTATGGATTGTCCATGGAATTGGAACAGGGAAATTAAAAAAAGGACTAAGAAATTGGTTATCAGGTTTAAATTATGTTGATAAGATTGAAGATGCAGCCAACAACGAGGGTGGACCTGGTTGCAGTATTGCGTGGATAAAATAAAATTTAAAAACTTAGAAAACAATTTAATAAGCGTATTAAGTGCAATTTATTGATCAAGCAAACATTATTCTTAAAGCTGGAAAAGGTGGCAATGGAATAGTTTCATTTAGAAGAGAAAAATTCGTTCCTGCTGGAGGACCTTCCGGGGGGAATGGTGGCAAAGGGGGTTCAGTTATTTTGATGGCTGATAATAATCTTCAAACATTATTAGATTTCAAATTCAAACGAGAAATAATTGCTGAAGATGGATGCAAAGGAGGTCCTAATAAGAGATCAGGTGCTTCAGGTGAGGATAGAATCCTTAAAGTTCCCTGCGGTACAGAAATAAGGGATATTAAAACCGGCATTATTTTAGGAGACTTAACTAGAGATAAACAGAGTTTAACTATTGCCATTGGAGGAAGAGGTGGACATGGTAATGCTTACTATTTAAGTAATCAAAATAGAGCCCCAGAATCATTCACTGAAGGAAAAGATGGTGAGATATGGGAGGTTCAATTAGAACTAAAACTTCTTGCAGAGGTTGGGATTATAGGCCTTCCAAATGCTGGGAAAAGTACTTTAATTTCCGTTGTATCATCTGCCCGTCCAAAAATCGCAAATTATCCTTTCACGACTCTAATACCTAACTTAGGTGTAGTAAGAAAAATTGATGGGAATGGTTGCCTTTTTGCAGATATTCCTGGATTAATATCAGGTGCAGCTGATGGAGTAGGTTTAGGGCATGATTTTTTAAGGCACATCCAAAGAACGAAGATACTTATTCATTTAATTGATGCAATTGCAGAAAATCCTTTACATGATTTTGAGATTATTGAGCAGGAATTAAAAAAATATGGGAAAGGTCTTTTAGATAAAGAGAGGATAATAGTATTAAATAAAATGGAGCTTGTAGATGATGATTATTTGAAAATAATTACAAAAAAGTTAGAAGATTTATCTAAAAAGAAAGTTTTAGTAATTTCTTCATCTTTAAAAAAAGGTTTATCTTCACTGCTTTCTGAAGTATGGAAGAGGATTTAACTTAAATTAAATATTTTTTTGTCAAAAAATACACTTGATTTAATAATGAAAATTAGTCATAAATAAGATACTTCTTTAGAAACAGTATGAATTTCTATACTTGCTTTGATCAACAAGGAAAAATAATAGCTAGATGTCAAACGATTCAAGATATCGAGGTTTTGAAGAAAATGGGAAGACCAATTGTAGAAGTCAAGGAAATGAAAAATGAGGAGTCGGTTGTTTGTTCGCTTACAGGAAGTCCATCCGACTTTAATAGAGATTATTAAAGAATTTAATAAATAAAAAAAGGGCTTTCAGAGCCCTTTTTTTATTGTGCATTATCTATAAAAAGAAAACTTAATCATCATAAACAAGACATTCCGGTTCATCCGGATTGGCATCGCAGAAAAGTTCCAAAGCATTAGGGTCATGTTTGTCCTCTGGATGATGATTCTTATATTCTTCGAGTTCTTTTAGCTCTTCAGTTAAATGTCTGACCTTTGGAAAATTGCCCTCTGCTTTTGCAGATTCGATTTCCGATTGATCTTTTTGGATGTGTTCGTCAATGGATTTCATTTTAAGCTTTTCGTACTTGAGTAGACATACATAACATAGTTAATTTCTAATGAAATTGCATTATCTATGAACTAAATAAGTGTTCATTACAACATCATTTTTTTTTTGAAAATGATTTATGTATTTTTTAAGGACTCTAATCTCATTATTTCCTCTAACGATGGTAAAACTGGGATTAGTTGATTTGGGTTTAAAGGGAATAAAGCTTTGTAGTAATCTTTCTTCCATTCATTGTCGAAGCATGTCCTATTTACGTTGGATAAGTTAAAGAATTTTAATCTCCATTCAATAATCTTTTCGAACCTTGATAGTTCTTGTTCAGTACATTTGAAAAGTTTGCTATATATCAATTCCCATCTTATAAGCGTTGGAAAAAGGTAAATATCTGCGTAGGTTAACTCTTCTCCAAATATCCAGCCCCCTTTGTTTTGCTGTAGTAAATTTTCAACTTCATTTATAGCTGCGAAAAGATTTTGACTTGCTTTTTCGTAAGCTGACTGGGTTCTGGCGAAACCACATTTATATACGCCATCATTAATACTGTTATTTATTAAATCTAAAAATTTTTGATTACAATCTTTAATGCTTAATTTCTGATATTTCGATTCACTTTTTATTGAATTGAGAAGTCTTATAATTTGTGAACTTTCATTAGACAAAATATTTACTTCATCTTTTAAAAACCTAATTAAAAGAGGTAATGTCGCTCTAAAAATGATCTTTTTATTAGCTTTTTTGTAAAGATCTGAAAGTCTCATACATCCCTTAAAATTTGTCTTGAAAATCCATTCGCCATGCTCAACATCTGCATTTAAAAAAATAACTTTAACTTTTTTAGATAAATGTTTTATTTCATGGACGAGTAAAGTTCTTTGACACCATGGACAAGAATTCCCTACCAATAAATAAATTTTTCCATTCTCATTATTAATATCATATTCACTATCAATTGTTATACCTTTGGGCCTTTTATAATTACCATGTATATCTGATGGTGCGAAGCCATTCATTAGTTGAGTCCAAAACCAAAACCAGAATTTTTTGGAGGCCTTAATAAGGTATTTATTTTGCATAAAATTTTATTTGTGAAGAAAAAATGACTGTTCAAAGAATACTTATCGTTTCAGGCACTCATGGGAATGAAATTAATCCTGTTTGGGCGATTAAAAAATTTATTAGAGAAGGAAATAGTTTAAATCATGGTATTGAGTATGAGTACATCATAGGTAATCCTGCTGCCTATGAAAAAGGGTGCAGATATATAGATGTAGATTTAAATAGATCTTTTAAGATAACTGAGAATTTTGATCAACATCAGGATAGCTTTTATGAAACTAATAGAGCCAATTTTTTAGTAGATCAATTTGGAATTGACGGATCTAAACCCTGTCAAATTGCAATCGATTTGCATACTACTACTGCAAATATGGGAACTAGCATTGTTTTGTATGGGAGGAGATTCAAAGATTTTTGTTTAGCTGCATTACTGCAGAACAAATTTGGATTACCTATTTATTTGCACGAAAAAGACAAAGCCCAAACAGGCTTTCTTGTAGAAGCTTGGCCATGTGGTTTAGTTATTGAAATAGGAGCTGTCGCACAAAATTTTTATGATCCAAAAATCATAGATAGATTCTTAATAATAATTAGATCTTTAAGGGAAGAGATAGATAAATTAAAAAACAACCTTATAGAACTTCCAAAGGAATTGGTTGTTCATGTTCATCAAGGGAGTATAGATTATCCAAGAGATGAAAAGGGATATATTGATGGCCTAATACATCCTGAAAGAATAAACCAAGATTGGAAAATGATTAAAAAAGGAGATCCATTATTTCTTGATAGCCAAGGAATAATTCATAAATATGATGGAGAGCAATTGATTTGGCCTGTTTTTATTGGCGAAGTCGCCTATAAGGAAAAAAAAATTGCGATGAGCTACACGAAGAAAGAAGTTATTAGTTCTAAGGATCAATGGATTTATGAGTTTGAAAGCCTTTAAATTAAGAAATAAGGACAATAAATTGATGAAAACTAATAAGGATTTTTTATTTAAAAGATAAGTTTATTTAATATTGAATGCTTTTATTTTTTTTGCTAAATCTTAATCCTTAAAAACTTAAATTCTTTCGCTCCAATAAATAACAGCTCCAAAAGCCTCTAATTGCAGTCTTCTATGCTTAGCCTCTCTTAAGGAAACCACCTCTTTCGATCTTTTTCCGTTGAAAAGCCATTCGATTATTACCAAGTTAAATCCTCAATAACAAAGAAAATATTAAGACATGGAGGTTCTTTTTTTGATATTGCAAAAAATAAGTTTACTAAGAGAAAAAAAAATTACACATTTTTAGCGATTTTGGTCTAAAATCTTCGAAGCGGAACTAAATTTCCGTTTTTATTTACACGTCTCACTTTAGAGACATACTTTACGAACTCATGACAACTATTCAGCAGCAGCGTTCTTCGCTGTTAAAAGGTTGGCCACAGTTTTGTGAGTGGGTAACATCAACTAACAACAGAATTTATGTTGGTTGGTTCGGCGTCTTAATGATCCCATGCCTACTTACAGCAGCGGCTTGCTTCATCGTTGCATTCATCGCAGCACCACCAGTAGACATTGACGGAATTAGAGAGCCAGTTGCTGGTTCATTCCTATACGGAAACAACATCATCTCAGGTGCAGTTGTTCCTTCATCTAACGCTATTGGTCTACACTTCTACCCAATTTGGGAAGCAGCTACTGTAGATGAGTGGTTATACAACGGTGGTCCTTACCAGCTTGTAATTTTCCACTTCCTAATTGGTATCTCAGCATACATGGGAAGACAGTGGGAGCTTTCATACCGTTTAGGTATGCGTCCATGGATCTGTGTTGCATACTCTGCACCAGTTTCAGCAGCTTTCGCAGTATTCCTTGTATACCCATTCGGTCAAGGTTCATTCTCTGACGGAATGCCTCTAGGTATCTCTGGAACATTCAACTTCATGTTTGTTTTCCAAGCAGAGCACAACATTCTTATGCACCCATTCCACATGGCTGGTGTTGCTGGTATGTTCGGAGGATCTTTATTCTCAGCTATGCACGGTTCACTTGTTACTTCTTCTCTAATCAGAGAAACAACTGAGACAGAATCTCAGAACTATGGTTACAAGTTCGGACAAGAAGAAGAAACATATAACATCGTTGCAGCTCATGGCTACTTCGGTCGTTTGATCTTCCAATATGCAAGTTTCAACAACAGCAGAAGTCTTCACTTCTTCCTAGCTGTATTCCCAGTTGTTTGTGTATGGTTAACTTCAATGGGTATCTGCACAATGGCATTTAACCTTAACGGTTTCAACTTCAACCAGTCAGTTGTTGATGCAAACGGTAAGATTGTTCCTACATGGGGTGATGTTCTTAACAGAGCAAACCTAGGTATGGAAGTAATGCACGAGCGTAACGCTCACAACTTCCCACTTGATCTAGCAGCAGCTGAGTCTACAACAGTAGCTCTTTCAGCTCCAGCTATCGGTTAAGCTTAAAGTTCTTAAATTTACAAGCCCCCTTTTGGGGGCTTTTTTTTGTTTAATTTTCAATTGGTTTCATATAATGTTTATATATAGATAAAACATTTGATATTTCTATGAGTAGTAGTTTTGGAAAAATTTTTCGTGTTAGTACTTTTGGAGAATCACATGGTGGTGCAGTAGGAGTTATCCTTGATGGATGTCCACCTAAGTTAAAAATAGATATAGATCTGATACAAAATGAATTAGATAGGCGCAGACCTGGCCAAAGTGACATTACAACACCCAGAAATGAAGAAGATAAAATTGAAATTTTAAGTGGAATAAAGGAGGGGTTAACACTTGGAACTCCAATAGCAATGTTGGTAAGAAATAAGGATCAAAGACCGGGAGATTATAATAATTTGGAGCAGGTATTTAGACCTTCTCATGCAGATGGTACATATCATCTGAAATATGGAATTCAAGCAAGTTCTGGCGGTGGAAGAGCTTCTGCTAGAGAAACAATTGGGAGAGTAGCTGCTGGTGCTGTAGCAAAACAATTATTAAAAACCTTCTGCAATACTG
>CABZHQ010000025.1 GCA_902525585.1 uncultured Prochlorococcus sp.
AATAGATTTATTTTTTACATCTTTAGCCAATAATACTCCTTTAGGATAATGATAACCTGTGCCTTGATCATCAAAGCCGAATTCTAAGCCTAAATCTTTAATTTTTATTTTTTGATCTCTATAAAATAAATATTTTTCTTTTTTAATAATACTTCTAAAAATAAAGTTAATTTTTTTGGGATTTTTTTTATATCTTATTTGAAAGATACTTTTCTTATTTGAATATTTAACTTCAAGCAATTCGTTTACTAAAATTTCAAGATTTTCAAATGTATCCCCTTCAATATTGACATCTGGATACATTGATGGAAGAAGTTTGTAATTACATGAATCTATATTTAAGGTTCTAAGCAATTTTTTAAAGTCTCTAAGAAATAGTTTTTGATTCTTTTCCCTTTCTATAGCTTTTTGACCCATACTACTTGCAACCCAAAATTGATATGAATTATCCTCAGCAAATTTCATTAATAACCCAATTTGTTTGTCAGCAAGATCCAACGCTTTTATTACAGATTTTTTATTAAAGTAAACTGGAGATCTATAAGCTTTTTGAAAGTCTTTTGGGAAAATGTCTAGCCAGTAATAATGCATCATGCCTGCTAGATGGTTAGTAAAAAAAGTTGTAAATTCTGGTTTATGTTTTTTAAGATTATTAAAATATAAATCAAATGTAAGTTCTGGCTGAATAAGAGACCTTCGCTTTTTATAATTTTTATTAAAATTTTCTTTTAAGAGTTGGATAAATATTTTTACTATTGATTTAATTTTTATAGTATTTTTAATAATACATTTTAAGAAATATTTAATTTCAAGAAATCTAATTGATCTTATTTCTCCTGAATTATTAGCAACAATTTTTAAATTAAATCTTTGAAAGTTCTCCAGTTCTTTTGGATATGCATCATTATTTGGTGCAAATGTATCTGGTAAGTAAAATTTTACATTTTTATTAATTAGAGGAGGATAAGACTGAAGAGTTCCGAATATTCCTATAGTTATATTTTGGTCTATTAATAATTTCCAAATTGGTGGAAACTCTTTTTCAAACTCTCTATCTTGATTAAGTGAATATATTTTATGTTTTGAATTATCTACTCCTCTATAAAATGTAGCCCATGTAGACCATGGATGCAATTCGCCATTATCAGTTGTAAAAGTATCTAAATCATAGCCATTTTTTTTTAGTTTAGATAAATTTGAATATGGCTTGAGTTTTACATAATAATTTAGTAACTTCCTTGGCAGTTCATTTAATTCATAAATAATTAGTTTGTTTTTCATATAATTTTTAGTAATTTAGTAATTAAAAGATTAATCCAATGAGGATTTAAATCAACTATAAATTTTCTTTTATAAATCAATATAACAAAGTATTCACAAAAAATTTAGCGTAATTATGGTACCTGTATCTATCTGCTTTCTTAGAATTTAAAAAATTAAAAATATTTTCCCTATATTCTGATTTTCTTTCTTCTGAAAGATTTTTGATAATGTTAATGATTTCTATTACTGAAGTATTTTTATTTATCCTTATGTAGGTATTTTTTGGGACATTAATTTTTTCTTGTCCAAAATAGATTGGAATAGATCCTGAAAGCATAGGATCAAATATCTTTTCACAAATAGAATTGAATTTGCTAACTGTTGGTTCAATAGCTAATGCAAAGTCATATTTTTCTAATGTTTTAGATTTAAATTCTGAAATTGGAAATTTTCCTAATGGTTTAAACCTTAAACGCATTAAGTATTGCACTAAATTTTTTAAAAAACTTATTCTCAATATAATTGCGATTCCTATAACATCGAATGGTAATGGTGTTTTGTCCCATCCATACCCATAAAGGTCAAAATAATTTGGATTCTTTAAAAGTTCCTTTACGAGTTTATATCTATAAATATATGATCCGTTATTGTTCAAGGCCATTTTAAATGAACTTATAAAAACTAACTTTTTTTTTCTCCTGACATTTAAGATTTGAGATTTTTTGTTTAAGATTTTGTCTATGTTGGGTACAGAAGGATAAGAAAAAGAAGAAACTTTATAAGCCATAAATTTTTTAATATTCTCTTCACTATTAATTAGTACTTTATTAAAAAGAAAAGGCACTCTTAGCATATATCTGGCTCTACCCAAAAATGTTTCATTAATAATGAGAATTGAAGGTACCCTTTTTTTTAATAAATTAAGATATAAAACCTTTATTAGATCATTTATTCTAGGAATTTCTAAGAAGATTAATTTATCGTAGTTTTTATGGTCTCTAGCATTGTATTTAGTTAGTTTTATATTGTTTTTTTTGCTTAAATTAAAAACTTCTTCCCAAACATTATGCCAGTTTTCATATATTTTAAGTTTTTTATCCTGCCTAAGATATTGATCGTAGTCATAATAAGAGATTATAGCTACTCTCATTTTATTTAAATATGATCATAGTAAAGTTCATTTAGACTTTTTTAAAATAAAATCTTTAATACAAGAAAGTTGTTCATTAGTGGGATTCGTATTGTTGTGAACCCTTTTTACAAAATCAAGACTTTCTTCTAGACTTAGGCTAAATTTATCCATCACATACATGATGCAAAGTAAAGGAGATCTTTCCATTGATGCAACACAATGAACAAAGGTAACATCTTTACTTACTAAGTCTTTTAATAAATTTAAAGAATTATTTAGTTGCTCTGGAGTAGGCAACATTTTTTTATGAGAATCAGGTAATACTAATCTGAAGCAAGAAAACTCTTTATCGATATTTTTATGCCATTTAACCTCATTTTGGTCACATAATCCTAATATATTCTTAACATTATTATTCCTAAGTAAATCTAGATCTTTTTGCTTTGTTGGGCTAGTTCCTACAGCTAATTTATTTTTTAAGATCCAGTCAAATATAAATTTGTATTCTGAAGTATTATTCATTCAACCAATCTTTAATATGTGTAAGAATATCATTTAATTTTCTCTTAAAGTTATTTTGATCTTTTTCTTTATCAATTAAATTTTCATCTTCATTACTTTTGAAAGCATAACGATCTGAGGTCTCTTGGGGCATGTAATTCGTAAAATATTTATTTTTTAAAGAAGCTCCTTTCTTTCTGGGTTTAATAGAATTTACTATTAAACCAAGAATTGGCTTTTTAAGAGAGATAAGTTTTTTTACGGTTTCAGAGAATAAATTCTTGTCAACTTTATTTAGAGATAAGTTTATTATTGTTCCATCAACTAAATTAGAAATAATAAGAGAATCTGCCAAACCAAGAATAGGAGGACAATCAAATATTATTAAGTCGTATTCATCAGAATTGTTGAGGTCTTCAATTAAAGATTTCATTTTTTGGGATTCTAAAAGTCTTACAGAATTTGGTGGAACTTTTCCAGCAGTAATATAAGATAAGTTCTTGTTTTTTTCATGTTGTATAACGAAATCTTCCCATTTTGATTGATTGTTTACTAGAAAGTTTGATAGGCCTGAAATATTATCTACATCTAAATTTTTGTGTAATGAGGGCCTTCTTAAATCTGCATCAATTACTAAGACTTTTTTAGAAATTTCAGAAACATTCATTGCGAGGAAAATTGTGCATAACGATTTTCCTTCTGCCGGGACAGTACTTGTTAAAGCTATAGTTTTTACCTTTTTATCAATATTAGAAAATTTTATAGAAGTATATATATTTCTAAATGTTTCCTCAAAAATAAAATAGTTTTCGTCTTTTAAAAGAGTATTTTCTGAAAATTCTTTTCCTTCCTTATCAAGAGCTAAAAGTTCTTTTGGTTTAAAATTGAAAAAAGGTACATATCCTAATATTGGAAGATCAATAAAACTCTCAACTTCAGAAATATTATGAAAAACGTTATCAAATTTATCAAGCAGAAAAGTTATTATGGTCGAAATGAAAGAAGTTAAAAAAATGATATAGATTAAATTTCTTTTAACATCAGGCTTAATTGGTGTTCCTCCAACAGAAGGATCAGCAATTATTTTCCAAGGTAATATTTCTTGTGAAAGTTCAAGTTGTAATTTATCCTTTGTTTGTGTTAGAGCAACTAGATTATTCTCTAAAGTTTCTAATGTTTGTAAAATTACACTATATTTTGTAACCATGTTTGGCAGGGGTGCAAATGCCTTCTTTAATTCTAATAATTTGTTATCTGAAGATTTAATAAGACCTTCATTTACTATTATTGCTGCCTTGACTGTGGACTTTTGTTTTTCTAATAAAACAGGTTCTAATTTTGAAAGTTTTCCTTTCAGATTTTGAACAACTATTGAAGAATCTTGATATTTTGATTGAGCTTTGGCTAAGGCTAGTTTAACGGAAAGAATTTCATCAAGAAGTAATTGATCTGAACCAATAACTCCTAAAAATTTTGAATCACTTATTGTAGACCCACTGTCAATTCCTCTAGTATATAAAATCCCTTTATCAAGATTTTCTTTAATAAACTCTAATCTAATATTTTCTGATTTTAAGGATATAGCTTTTTGTTCTAAATCAGAAATTCTTTGCTTTAAAGACTCACCTTCTACAATTGGATCAAGTGTTTGATTTTGTAATCTGAATTCTTCAAGTTTTTTCTGATTATCCCTTACTCTTTCTAATAAAATTAGTTCTTCTTCTTTTAGAAAGATTATCCCTTCAGAGATCTGCTTTTTTCTTGCAGTTGCTGCTGCAATTACATATTCATTGCTTAATGTTTTTATTATTTCTTTCATTTGTTTTTTATCATCACCTTCCAGAGTTACTAGTAGGGTATTAGTTGTTTTAGTAAATCTTGCTCCTCTTATTGTAGGGATTGTGATTTTAACCCTACCTACTAGATCTGAGGCGGAGAAATTATTTTTCTGGGCGATAACTCCTAATAGTTTTGGACTAGTAAGATAGGAAATTAAAGTTGGAACATCGGACTTGTCTTGGTTCAAAGCAAGAGTTTCTAAATTAAAACCCCCATCAGATGATTTCCTTTCACCAATAAAAGGATCACTAATCATTACGGTAAAAGAACCTCTATATATAGGCTTAGCTAATCTCTTATATATTAAATTTCCAAACAATGCTGAAAACAAAGCTAAGAAAAGAATTATAAATATCTTTTTTCTTCTTATTAAAGTATCAAAAATATATTTAGTATCAAATTGACTTTCGAATATTAAATCCTCATCATTTGATGAACTTGAATAAGCTTTTTCTTTAGCCAAAATAGATATTTGAGCATTAAACTCATGATACAATAGTATGAATGTAAATTCTTTTAGATTAATCTTTTATTGATACATGAAGAATAGAATTAAATTTATAATTAGTTTTTTAATTTTTAGTATTTGTTTAGGATTTTCTCAAAAAAATTTATATTTAAGAGCTTCTTCAGAAAAAATAGATGAAATAAATAAGGAAATAATTGAAAAAGATTTCTACATTTTAGGGCCTGGAGATGTGCTTAATATTAAGTTCTTAGATCTTCCAGAGATCTCTGGTATTTTTCCAATAATGAGCGATGGAAATGTGCAATTACCCTTGTTAGGAGCTCAAAGTTTCACTGGTTTAACTTTAGATAATGCGGTTATAAAATTATTAAGTTTATATGAAAAAGAATTAATAACACCTCAAGTTGATCTGCAATTATTGGAGCCTCGACCAATCAAAATATCAATGGTTGGTGAGATATTACGACCAGGTTCATATACTATGGGTTTTAATGAGATAAGTAAGGTTCAATCATCAGGTGGCAGTGGCACTTCTATTAGTGGATTTCCTACTGTTGTTGATGCTATTCAAAAAGCAGGAGGACTAAGTTTTGATGCTGACATAACTAATATATTCATTTATAGAAATTTACCAGGTAACAATAATGAATTAAAAAAAGCAAAACTTGACTTATTAGATCTTATTAAAACTGGTAATCAGGCTAATAACCCCATTCTTTTTGATGGAGATATAATTGAAATATCCAAGATAGATGATCAACAAAAAAGTATTGAAGATATTCCTACTAACCTTACACCTGAAAAAATAACTCTTTATGTTATCGGAGATGTCCCACTTCCTGGTAAGTACACTGTTGCTGCAAATACGAAAATTAGTCAGGCAATATTAATTGCTGGTGGCCCTAATACTTGGACGTCTAAAAATAGAGTGCATCATTTAAGAGTGAATAGGAACGGCTCAGTGGAAGTTAATAAAATCTCGTATAATAAACAAACATACAACAACAAAAACAAAAAATTATCTTTAAGGGATGGCGATATCATCAGGGTTAATAAAAATTTATTTGGCAAATCAACTGAAGCTTTAAGTAAGTTTGCTAAACCTATCGGGAATATTTATTCTTTCTATGGCCTTTACAAGATTTTAGATTAAAATTTTATAAATTAACATCATATTAAATTACCAATAATTTATATTATTTTCACTAGAAAATTTTTTTGAATATTAAAAAATTTAAGAATATTATTTAATATATTTTTGGATAATTCTTTTCAAGATTTTCTGATTTTTTAATATGTTTAGTTCTAATTTTTATCTCTAAAATTATTGGAAAAACTATTGCAATTGGAAGAAAATTCACCCTAAATCTTTGTGAGGATCCCAAATTAAAAGATCCTAGAATACCATATAAAATGAAATAGGAAATGGATATGCAGGTAAAAAATGTTAATATTATTTTTTTTGCATTGTTATCTTTCCTTGAGGTATAAAATAAATTTCTCCATATATTAAAAAACAAATAGACTAAAATTACTGATTCAATAACAATGACAATTTGATATGGCTTATCTATTAATTCCTCTAGCGAAGGAAATAATGCGAGGTACTGAATAGAAAGGAAATTTAAAGGATTAATTATAAACTCGTAATTTATAAAAGTTCTAGAAGGAGTTTCAGCAGAGAAGGAACCTTGTGCATACACTACTTGTTCAGAAAATAAAGAACTATCAAAGCTATTTATTATATATACAAGAACAATTGAGGATATAAATGTTAAAAGTAGAATTGTTCTCAAACTTATTTTTTTTGTATATTTTCCTATAAAAAATACTTTTGTTAATAAAGAAATACTTGCTACCAAAAGATACGGCAAAGCTAAAAGGCTTCTCATAAAAAAAAGAAAATATAAAATTGAAAATTTTAATATTAAATTTATAAAATTTTGTATATTATTTTTCCATTTTGATAATAAAAAATTACTCTCCAAGATCACATAAACCATGGCAGGAAAAAAAAATAAAATTTCTTTTGATGGAGCATTTGTATAAATTATTATTCCTGGACATATTAACAACAATGCCCAATATCTAAAATTATTTTTATCAATATGATTATTACTTAAAAAGTAAGTAATAAAAGAGGATATTGCAGCCATTATTACCACAAGTCCGATTCTACTTAAAACAATTAAGTTAAGCGCTGAAAAGATATTTATTGCAAGTTTATTCCTCCCTCCAAGATCAGCAAAAAGATTTAATGCTTTACTAAAGTCATAAGTATAAAAATCCATATCTGCAATTTTTCCTGTTATCAAATATGTAAATAAACAAAGTAAAAGGATTGCGAAATACCTATATAAGAAAAAATTTAAAAATTTATTGACTTTCTTTATTTTCATAAATTAATATAATTAATATTCATAATCATTTTATGTTGGGTGGTTTTTATATAGCAACTATAAATATTATTATATGCAGTATTCTTTCCTATTTTATAGCTCCATTAATTAAGAACTTAGGTAATAAGTTTAAAATTATTGACATTCCAGACTTAAGAAAAGTCCACACTACTCCAATCGTTAGGATAGGTGGTTTATCGATATTTTTAACATTTGCATTTTATTTTGTAGTCGTCTATTTTTTTAATAATTCACTCATAGAGTTAAATCTTTATCAAAGCAAAATTTTCTTTATAGTAGTTGGCTCAATACTTTTCTTTTTAATTGGTCTACATGATGATATTTATAAGTCATCCCCAATATTAAGATTATTTTTGCAATTTATTATTGCTTTTGGAGTATCTTTTCAGGGAATAGGTCTAACATCATTAGATTTTTATCTACCTTTCTATGGTGATATAAATATATATTTACCAGCAGTACTAAAACATATTTTTAATGCTATTTGGATAGTAGGCCTTACTAATTCAATAAACTGGCTTGATGGTATTGATTCTCTAGCAGCTGGCTACTGCACAATTTTATCCTTTGGATTTTTATTTTTGATGTTATTTGAAGGTAATTTTTTAGGACTAATTTTTTATTCTGTTTTTGTTGGATCTATTATTGGTTTTCTATTTAGGAATTTTAAGCCCGCATATTATATAATGGGCGACTGTGGTTCTAATTTTCTTGGTTTCTTGCTATCTAGTAGTTCCATAACATTATTTAATGACTCAAAATTGAATTCCATAAATATTTATTATTTGCTGATAATTTTTTCTTTACCAATTTTCGACATGTTATTTGTTATCGTAAGTAGATTTTTAAATAATAAGAATATATTTCTTCCTGACAGGAGTCATATTCACCATAGACTGCTAGATTTAAATTTGGACCATAAACACATTATTTTTATTTTGTATTTTTACTCAGTTATTTCAGTTTCTTTGGGAATTTTTTATATGAAAATATAAAAAATTTTGAATAAAAAATGGATTCATATACTGATTTATTCTTCATTAAATTGAATAAAATTTTTAAATAAAAATAATTTTAATCTAAGCCTTGTAAAGTATCCAATATTCCTTCATTTAAACAAATTTTTGGATGCCAGCCGAGTTTATTAATTCTTTCACTATTTAATTTTTTTCTTGGGGTACCATCAGGCTTGGACTCATCCCATACTATTTTACCCTTGTAATCAATCAATTTAGATATTTTATTTGCTAAATCTTTTATTGAGATTTCAACTCCACTTCCAACATTTAGTAATGAAATCTTTTTACCATATTGATCCTCAGGTGCTGATTCAGACTCTAGATCCCAGTTCTCTAAACAGAATACAACAGCATCTCCTAAATCATTGACATGTAAAAATTCTCTATATGGTTTACCTGTCCCCCAGCATGTAACTTCAGGTAATGATTTCTTTGATGCATCATGAAATTTTTTTATTAATGAAGCCATTACATGGCTATTTTGGGGATGATAGTTATCTCCAGGACCATAAAGGTTGGTAGGCATTAATGAGATTGCATCAAATTTATATTGCTGTCTTAATGCTTCGCATAGCTTTATTCCAGAAATTTTTGCAATTGCATACCATTGATTAGTTGATTCTAGCTCCCCTGTAAGTAATGATTCTTCATCAATTGGTTGACTTGCAAATTTTGGATAAATGCAGCTACTCCCCAAGAAAAGTAATCTTCTAACTCCAGTTTTCCAAGAAGTTTCAATTATATTTGTTTGAATCTTTAAATTTTCTAATAAAAATTCTGTAGGCTCTGATGAATTAGCGAGAATCCCTCCTACTTTTGCAGCTGCAATAATAACAATTGTGGGTTTGTTTAATTCAAACCAATTTTGAACTTCATTAAGATTTAAAAAATTCAATTCTTTTCTCGATGGAGTAAAAATAATACCCCCACTACTTTTGTCTCCATATCCATTTTTTATAAGATTTCTTTTTATGGCACTCCCTGCCATACCTGAGGCTCCTGCAATAAGAATTTTATCGTTTAAAAAAATCTTTTTTTTCATTTATTCAATTATTTGAGGTTTAGATTAATTTTTAGGGATAACGTTAAAACCTTCTTTTCTTAATAAATTATACTTTTTAGCCTCATCTTTATCATGCGTTATCATTTCCTTTATTAATTCTTCTAATGATATTTTTGGGATCCAGCCTAGTTTTTTTGATGCTTTTGTTGAATCACCAAGAAGTTGGTCGACTTCTGTTGGCCTAAAATAATTGGGATCTATTCTAATTACAATATCGTTAGTGTCTCCTCTTCTCCCAATCTCATTTAAACCATTCCCTTCCCAGATAATTGATGGCCCTTCTTCTTTTTTCCAATTTAATTCGTCAGCGCACATTTCTATAAATTTTTTAACTGAAACCATCCTTCCCGTGGATATTACATAATCTTCTGGTTTTTTTTGTTGGAGCATAAGCCATTGCATTTCAACATAATCTCTCGCATGCCCCCAATCTCTCTGAGAATTCAAATTACCCATATAGATGCAATCTTGAATCCCTTCATTAATTAGTGTTAGTCCTTTTGTTATTTTTCTAGTAACGAATGTTTCTCCTCTCCTTGGACTTTCGTGATTGAAGAGTATTCCGTTACAAGCATATATTCCATATGATTCCCTATAGTTAATAGTGATCCAATATGCATAAAGTTTCGCTGCTCCATAGGGGCTTCTTGGATAAAAAGGAGTTTTTTCATTTTGAGGGCTTTCTTGAATCTTTCCATATAATTCACTTGTGCTTGCTTGGTAAATTTTTGTTCTGTTTTTGAGGCCTAATACTCTAACTGCTTCAAGTATTCTTAAAGTTCCTAAAGCATCACAATTTGCTGTATATTCTGGGCTTTCAAAGCTAACAGCTACATGACTTTGAGCTCCAAGATTATATATTTCATCGGGATTTACATTTTGGATAATTCTTATAATGTTTGTACTGTCTGTAAGATCACCATAATGAAGGATTAAATTTCGATTCTTTTCATGTGGGTCTTGATATAAATGATCTATTCTAGAGGTATTAAGACTACTTGATCTTCTTTTAATTCCATGTACTTCATATCCTTTTTCTATTAAAAATTCTGCAAGATAACTTCCATCTTGGCCTGTTATTCCAGTAATAAGTGCTTTCTTTTTGACTAAATCAGCCATAATTTAAAATTAAGATTCTTTGGATTTGGAAATGATACTTTTTGTATAATTTATATTAAAAAATTGCCAATTTGACATAATTGGAATTCATAATTTTCATCTAATAATTATAGTAATCTTTATACCATTCAACAAATTTTTTTACTCCCATTTCTATTGAAGTAAGATATATTTCACCAGTAGTTTTTTTAATTAATTCACAATCTGCAGATGTATTTATTACGTCTCCAGGCTGTATAGGTTTAAGTTCTTTTATAGCTTTTATACCTAATTCTTTTTCTAGGATTTCAATAAAATGTAATAACTTTACATTTTCAGAACTTCCAATATTAAATATTCTGTGTGGAGCCCAACTACTTGCAGCACACGGTTTGTTTTTATCAAATTTTTCATCTTTCATAAAAGGTTTTTTTAGAAGTCTGAAAACTAACTCTATTGCATCATCGATATAAGTAAAACTTCTTGACATATTGCCGGAATTGAAAACTTTAATAGGTTTTTTTGAAAGAATCAATTTTGTAAATATCATTGGAGCCATATCTGGCCTTCCCCATGGACCATAAACAGTAAAGAATCTTAATCCTATTGAGGGGATATTATAAAGATGACTATATGAATGAGCTAAGAGTTCATTAGAGCGTTTTGTGGCAGCATAAAGACTGATTGGATGATTCGCGGGATCTTTTTCTGAGTAAGGTACTTTTGTGTTACCTCCATAAACAGAACTACTACTGGCATACAAAAAATTTTCTACTTTGAAATTTCTACAGCATTCGAGGATATTATAAAAACCTTCTAAATTAGACTGTATATATGTTGAAGGATTTTCAATAGAATACCTTACCCCGGCTTGAGCAGCTAAATTAATAACAATTTTAGGATTATATTTTTTGAATATTTTAATAAGAGAGTCCTTATCAACTAGGTCAACTTTGACAAACTTCCAAATATTTTCTTTTTCTTCTTGACTAAAATTTAATAATTTTAGTCTTGATTTCTTCAATTCTATATCATAATAAGTGTTCATATTATCTATGCCTATTACATTAAAACCCTCATTGATCAGCTTTTTGCAAATGTGAAATCCAATGAAACCTGCTGCTCCTGTCACCAAAATATAATTACTCATACTAGTGTATTATTTGGAGTTAAATTTATTTAGCTTATTCTAATTTAAGTAATCTAAAAAGTACCTATATTAATTATATTATTCATAAAAATAATAGTAATAATGAGAAAATAAATTAAGATAAATATTAAAATTTTTCTTTCAAAAAATTCAGAGTAGTTAATAATTTTAGAAGAATTACAAAAATTCTTCAAAAATAATCGTTTATATTAATATCTTCCATAATTGTCTTCAAATCTCACTATGTCATCTTCCCCTAAATAATCTCCACTTTGTATCTCTATTATAATTAGAATGGAATTACTATTATTGGATAATCTGTGTTTTGATCCTAAAGGTATATATATACTTTCATTCTTGCCAAGCATTTTAATTTCATTTTCAACTTGTACTTTTGCATTTCCCTCAACAACTACCCAATGTTCAGATCTATGAAAATGCTTTTGCAGAGACAGAGATGCACCAGGATTAACTTCAATTTTCTTTATCTGCCAATTTTGTTTTTCTTCGATCGATAAGTAATTCCCCCATGGTCTATAAACCTTCTTGTGCTGTTCACCTTCTTTATATCCATTTTCATTTAGAAATGATACTATTTCCTTAACGTCTTGAGAAATATTCTTATCTGCAACTAATACTGCATCTTTAGTTTCAATAATTATCAAATCTTTTAATCCTAATCCTACAATTAATCTATCTTCACTTCTAAATAAAGAGTTTGTTGTATCCTTAACTATTACTTCTCCTTTTACGGAGTTTCCGTTGATGTCTTTTTTTGCTATTTTCCATAGAGATTCCCAACTCCCAATATCGTCCCAACCGCAAAAAAGAGGAAAAACAAATGCATTTTCAGTTTTTTCAAGTACTGCGACATCTATGGAAATATCTTGACATTTTAAGAATTTTTCTTTATTTAATCTATGAAAATCAAGGTCTTTATTACTTTCCTTAAGGCATTCTTTGCAATTCTCAAGTATATCTGGGGTGAAAGTACTTATCTCATTAAGAATAGTATTTGCTTTAAAGACAAACATACCACTATTCCAAGAATATTTTTTATCTTTTATAAGTTTGCGTGCAGTTTCTAAATTAGGTTTCTCTATAAATTTATTTACTTTAATTGGGCTAGGATCATTTTTATCTAATTTTTTTAAAGATTCAATATACCCATAGCCAGTAGCAGGAAATGTTGGAACTACACCAAAAATACATATACTTTCACTTGTTATTGAATTAACGCTATTTTTAATTGCAATTTGAAAATTGTTAATATCTTCTATTTGATGATCAGCAGATAAAATTAGAAGTATTGGATCATCAATCTGTTCAAGGGCTTTAAGGGCAGCTATTGTTATTGCAGGAGCTGTATTTCTTCCTTCAGGTTCCAAGATTATTGAGAGTGGCTTTATATTTATTTTTTCCATTTGATCCCCAACTATAAATCTATGCTCTTCATTACAAATAATTATTGGCTTAGTAATATTTTCTAATTCTTCGATTCTCTTATATGTTTTTTGTAGTAAAGAAAAATTATCATCATCTAAAACTTCTATGAATTGTTTTGGAAAACTTTTTCTTGAAACAGGCCAAAGTCTTGAACCTTTACCTCCAGCAAGAATAACTGGGACTATAAATTTTTTAGATATTTTTTCTTTCAAATGATACTAATTCAATAGTGTTTATAATAGCCTACAAGAATAAAAAAAAATCATCAATTATTCTATCTTTAAGTCTTTTTAAAAAATTTATTAATTTTGTAGTAATTTTTTTATTTTTCATTTACAAGGATTAGATTTTATGAGATTCTTAACCTATTTTGAAATTTTGGTTCCCATCTAGCTTTCAATTTTAAGATTTTTTATTATTACTATTTTCAGATTTGAACTCCATTTAATAAATAAAAAAATTAAAAATAAATTTAAGCTTGGACTTTTTAGTTTAAAAATTTAATCTATAATTTTATTTTTTCACATTAGTTAAAGTAAAATATTCGTAAAAAGAATTTGAGGTAAAAAATTAAGAAATTTTCTTCCGATAAAAAGCTTAAGCCTTTATTGTCTTTTAATGGCCAAAGAGTAGCAATTATACCTGCAAGGGGAGGCTCCCAAAGAATAAGATCTAAGAACTTAAGAACCATAAACAATATTCCACTAATAGTTAAGGCTGTTGATTCTTGTTTAAAAAGTAAGATTTTTGATAAGGTTATTGTCTCTACTAATTCTTTTGAGATTGAAAGTTCAATTGTTCAATTTGATGTACATATTCATAAAAGATCATTAAAAAATTCTAGAAATCTATCTAGTACAGAGGATGTTATTGAAGAAATTTTTAATTTTTATTCAAACTCTATTGCAGATGATTCACTGATTTATTTAGTCCAATGTACTTCACCTTTTTTAAAAAAAGACGATTTAAGAAATAGTTTGAATTTTTATAAAAATTCTAATTTGGTCAATAGTGTTTTTTCGGGTTATGAATTCAATAAATTTATATGGAAGGACAAAAATAAAACTAAAATAGTTTCGCCCATTAATTATATACCTGAAAAAAGACCTAGAACTCAAGATAAAACTCCTCTTATAGTTGAGAACGGAGCATTTTATATATTTGGTAAATATAATTTTGATGTCACAGGATGTAGATTGCATGGTAATGTTGGCTCTTTTCTTATGAATGAATTAAGATCAATAGATATTGATGAAGAAGAAGATCTTAAATTTGCAAATTTTTTATCAAACTTTATTGAAAAATGAAAAAAATTATAAACGATAATAAAACAGAAAAGTTTGTTATTGATATTAATAAAACTATTAGAGAAGCAATATTATTATTTGAGAAAACAAATGGACTTCCGCTAATTGCTTTAAATGATCGAAAAGAATTTGTTGGGATTTTAAGTAATGGTGATATTAGGAGGTTTTTAAGTGAATCAGAAAATTTATTAGACGACGTTGTTAAAAAAGCAATTAATAGAAACTCTATATATTGTTTAGATAAAGACGATAAAAGTGTATATTCGCATTATTTATTTAACGAAAATATTAGATTAATTCCAATCTTAGATGATGCTAGAAAAGTTGTATCTGTAGCTTATTTTGGTGAAGTCAATTTCAAGATATCAAAAAGATCTTTAAGTTATAAGGATAATGAAATATATTTAATAGCGGAAATAGGTGTAAACCACAATGGCGATTATAAAGAGGCTTTAAAGCTAATAGATTATATTGCTGAGGCTGGATTTAATGCAGTAAAAATGCAATTTAGATCCAAAATTACTTATTCATCTTCAGATAGTTTTGATGATCTTGATTTATCTACAGAATATATTATAAGTGAAATAAATAGAACAAATATTACTTATGAACAGGAAGAACTTATTGTTAATTTTATAAAAAAGAAAGGTTTAGATTTTATAGGTACTCCCTTTGACAATGAATCATTAGTTAGATTGCTTAAGTACCAACCTGATGCCATTAAAATCGCATCATGTGATTTAACAAATGAATTGTTAATAAAAGAATGTGCTAAAAATAATTTACCTCTTATTCTAAGTACGGGAATGAGTAGCGAAACTGAATTGATATCTGTCAATAATTGGCTTAATAATAAGAATGTAAATAAATGTTTTTTGCACTGTAATTCAACATACCCAACTCCAATTGAAGATAACAATTTAAATTACATAAATAGAATGAAATTAATTACTGAATCTATTATTGGATATTCTTCTCATAATGGCGATCCAATAATTCCAATTGCTGCTGCTGCTTTAGGAGCAAAAATAATTGAATTACATGTAACTAGTGATAAAGAAGCAATTGGAACAGATCATTCTTCATCTTTGAGTATAAAAGAATTGAAAATTTTTGTAGAAAATATAAAGAAAGTTTCTCTTGCTCTTGGGAATCAAAATCCTAGAATACCCTCCCAAGGTGAGCTCATCAATAAGATTTCCTTAGGAAAAAGCTTATGCTACAAAGAGAATTTTAAAAAGGGGTATTCAATAAATCCTGAATCTGATTTGGTAGGAGCTTCTCCTGGGGATGGAATAGAAGTTAATAAGTATAAAAATTTTGAAAATAAGTTTCTTAAAAAGGACGTATACAAATTAAATAAATTAAAAAATTCCGACTTTGTCGATGAAACTAAGAAAGTTAATCCAAATCCAGTAGAAATGATAAAACCTAACTCAAGAGATATACTTAATAATTATGAATGGGGAATACCAGTAAGGTATAGAGATATAGAAAAGTTTAATAAATTATTTAATCCCCCTTTATTTGAAGTTCATTTAAGTTCAAAAGATTTGGAATATGATTTAAAACGGATTAAGAATAGTAATATTACTGGAAAGAAATTTTTAGTACATTCTATTGAACAATTTCATGATGGCTTTATTTTTGATATTGCTTCTGACTCTGAAGAAATCATTAAAGAAAGTTTCAAAAGAATTGAAGTAATTTTAAATCATTGCGATCAGATTTATAAGTTTTTTCGTCCAAATAATCAAATTCAAGTTATTTTGAATTGTGGGGGTTTTACCAAAGATTCATTTTTAAATTCTGAAAAAATAGCTATTAAAGAAGAAATTTTATTAAATAATTTATTAAAAATAAAAAAACAATATCAAGATTATGAATTTCTTCCTCAAACCATGCCTCCTTTCCCATGGCATCAAGGCGGAAGATCTTACCATAACCTTTTGAGATCAAAAGATTCTCTTAAGCGACTTTCTAAATATACTGGGTTAAAAATATGTCTAGATTTTTCACATACTTTTATGAATTGTCAGTTTGAAAAAACTAGTTTTATTGATGAGATAAAAGAAGTTATTTACATAACAAAACATATGCATTTGTCAGACAGTAATTCTCATTCTAGTGAAGGATTAAATATAGGGGATGGGAAAATAGATTTTTTAGATTGTTTTAAATTTATTTATAGTGATCCAAAGAGAAATATCTCTTTTATTCCAGAGGTTTGGCAAGGCCATCTGAATGGGGGTAAAAATTTTGGACTTTCATTAGAAAGAATTGCAACTTTTTTAAAAAATCTTAAATTATGAAAAAAATTTTAATAATATGGGAAGGACTGAACTCGTGCTCTCTTTTAATAAATTGTTTGGCAAAAAGTAATAATTATTGTGTAGATCTTATATATACAAAGGCCAGTGTTCCTTTTAGAGATGTTGAAAAAATGTTTCCTAAGGTTAATAAATTGAGACTAGTAAATTCT
>CABZHQ010000026.1 GCA_902525585.1 uncultured Prochlorococcus sp.
GCCTGAATTTCATTACCAGATTCATCAATTTTTGTACCCTCTAGCCAAGGTCCGTTAGAGCCTATTCTTACTACGCAAGGAAGGTCTTCGAAATCAACTTGTCTATAAGCTTTACCATCAATATCACCCTCTGTTTTCTGAACTTTTACCTCCAAACCATTTTTACCTTTATAGAAAGTTTCTAGGTATGGTAGCCACTCAAGATTGCCTGAAGATATTTCATCTAACGAAGATTCCATTTTTGCAGTAAAAGTAGTATCAACCAGATCAGGAAAATGTTCTTCTAATAGGGCAGTAACAGCAAAAGCTGTAAACGTTGGAGCCAAAGTATTGGAAGATATATTCGCATAACCTCTATCAACTATGGTCCCAATAATACTGGCATAGGTAGAAGGTCTTCCAATCCCTTCTTTTTCAAGAACTTTAACTAATGCAGCCTCTGTATACCTTGCAGGAGGTTTGGTTTCATGAAAAGTAGATTCCTTATTAGAAACTTCAAGACATGTTCCAGTTGTTAAGTTTGGGAGAATAATTTCTTGTTGCTCAAGGGATGAACTTGGGTCATCACTTCCTTCGACATAAGCTCTGAAGAATCCTGCAAAATCAATACTTTTCCCGCTCGATTTAAATAATCCATCTCCCACGCTAATTTCAGCATTAATCATTGTTAGCCTAGCTTCCGCCATTTGACTAGCTACAGTTCTTTTCCAAATTAAATCGTAAAGTGATAAGTCTCTACCAGTTAGATTAGTTTCCTTTGGCGTTTTAAATACCTCACCTGCAGGCCTAATAGCTTCGTGTGCTTCTTGAGCATTTCTTGCAGTTGAATTAAATTGTCTTGGTGAGTCAGATAAATATTCTTTTCCATACATAGAAGTGACACATTCTCTAGCAGCTCTTATGGCTTGTTCGGAAAGATGAACTGAATCAGTTCTCATATATGTTATAAAACCTCTTTCATATAGCCCTTGTGCACATCTCATAGTTTCTCTTGCAGACAAACGAAGCTTTCTATTTGCTTCTTGTTGTAGTGTACTTGTTGTAAATGGAGGAACTGGCTTACGAGTGGATGGCTTTTTTTCGATTTTTGAGACTAACCAATCCTCTGAGGAAAAAGTCTTCAATAAATCATTTACTAGTTCTTCTCCAATTATTAAAGATTTGTTTCCTTCTTTTAATTTGCCGGTTTGTTCGTCGAAATCGGAACCGTTAGAAATTCTTTGACCTTTTAAACTGAATAATTTACTTTCGAAAGTAACATTATCTTTTACGAGCGAAGCTTTAATCCCCCAGTAACTGGCTTTTTTAAAGGATCTTCTTTCTCTCTCTCTCTTAACAAGAAGTCTTACAGAAACTGATTGAACTCGACCAGCAGATAATCGGGGGGCTACCTTCTTCCAAAGTAAAGGAGATAATTCATATCCAAAAAGCCTGTCCAAGATTCTTCTTGTTTCTTGAGCCTGAACAAGTTCCATATCAATTTCTCTAGTTTGGTCTAAAGCTTTATTAATTGCCTTTTTTGTAATTTCATGAAAAACCATTCTCTTAGTTGGTATTTTAGGCTTAAGTATTTGCAGGAGATGCCAACTAATACTCTCTCCCTCTCTATCTTCATCAGTTGCTAGTAATAGCTGGGTCGCACCTTTCAATGCATCTTTCAACTCTTTAACAACCTTTTTTTTATCTTTTGGAACTATATAAAGTGGTTCAAAATCTTCAGTTGTATTAACTCCTATCCTTGACCATTTTTCCTTTTTAACCGCAGCTGGTATTTCAGCCGCTCCTTTTGGAAGATCTCTTACGTGTCCCATTGAAGCGAGAACTTCATAATTAGAAGGCAAAAACTTTCTTATAGTTTTTGCTTTGGTGGGACTTTCAACAATAACAAGTGTGTGATCCAAGGTTTATTTCAAAAATTGGTGTTTTTGTTCAGTTAGGGCATATTATGATTATTTGAAGCTTTTTCAAGTAACTTCTTCTTAAAATTTCAAAAATCATACCCACAAATTATAATCAAGTTAAGATTAACTCTTAGACCCTTACAATCAAACATCTAATTTAATCCAATTTAATAAAGTGCCCAACGAAATCTTTACAATTAATCTAAATGCTCAAGCCATTATTCCAGAGGCTTTTATTTTATTAGGCATTGTTGGAACACTTCTTGTAGATTTGGCTGGAGAAAAAACTGCATCTAAGTGGGCACCTATAATTTGCTATTTATCAATTGGCAGCTCTCTTGTTAGTTTGGCATTGCAATGGAGTAATCCGGTAGAAAGTGCCTTTCTTGGGTCCTTTAATTCAGATAATTTGGCGATCGCATTTAGAGCAATAATTTCTCTATCAACCTTAGTATCTTTACTTATAAGTTGGCGGTATACGGAACAAAGCGGTAGCCCAATTGGTGAGTTTGCCGCGATAGTTCTTTCGGCCACCCTTGGAGCAATGCTTTTGTGTGGATCTACTGACCTTATTAGTGTATTTATATCTCTGGAAACTTTATCGGTAGCGAGCTATTTACTTTCTGGTTACCTCAAGAGAGATCCAAGAAGTTCAGAAGCGGCATTAAAATATCTCCTTGTTGGATCAGCTGCTGCTGCTGTCTATTTGTATGGATCCTCTTTTCTTTATGGATTAAGTGGTTCAACAAACTTAGAGACCATAGGTTTAGAGATTATCAATAAGCCATCCTTCATCACTTCG
The DNA here is from genome assembly GCA_902525585.1 of uncultured Prochlorococcus sp. GTDB lineage: Bacteria > Cyanobacteriota > Cyanobacteriia > PCC-6307 > Cyanobiaceae > Prochlorococcus_A. The sequence continues at coordinate 2,704 of CABZHQ010000026.1, forward strand.
CTGGCTCTTGTATTTGTCTTATCAACAGTTGCATTTAAAATTGCTGCTGTTCCCTTTCATCAATGGACTCCTGATGTATATGAGGGTTCACCTACACCTGTAGTAGCTTTTTTATCTGTTGGTTCAAAAACAGCAGGCTTTGCATTTGCAATAAGAATATTAAGCACAACTTTCTCTTCTTTCGATGAGGAATGGAAACTTTTATTTACCATTTTGGCCATATTAAGCATGGCTCTAGGAAATGTTGTAGCTCTAGCTCAAACCTCAATGAAAAGGATGCTGGCTTACAGTTCTATTGGACAAGCCGGATTCGTAATGATTGGAATAGTATCTGGCACACAAGATGGTTTATCAGCAGCTGTTTTATATTTGGCTGCATATTTGTTTATGAATTTAGGTGCATTTTCTTGTGTAATACTTTTCTCACTAAGAACTGGTTCTGACAGAATTCTTGATTACTCAGGACTTTACCAAAAAGATCCTCTCATTACATTAGGATTAAGCCTTTGTCTTCTATCTCTTGGAGGTTTACCTCCAATGTTAGGATTTTTTGGAAAGATATACTTGTTCTTTGCAGGTTGGGCAAATCATCAATATCTATTAGTAATAGTTGGATTAGTAACTTCAGTTATATCTATTTATTACTACATTTCAGTGATAAAAATGATGGTAGTTAAAGAACCACAGGAAGCTTCTGAAATAGTCAAATCATATCCTGAAATTAATTGGGGAATTGTAGGATTACCTCCCTTGAGGATTGCACTTTATACTTGTGTCGCAGTAACTGCTCTTGGAGGAATCCTGTCCAATCCTCTTTTTAAATTAGCCAATACAGCAGTTTCAGAAACTCCTTTCTTACAAGATATTATTGCTATAGCAAACAATATTTCCTAGAAGAATTCTTCAATAAATGTCTAAGAAAGTCGCGAGTTTAGAAAATATATCTAAAACATATGGGAAAGAAGATCTAACTGTTAAAGCCTTAGACAGAATAAACTTAGAAATTTATAAAGGTGATTATTTAGCTGTAATGGGAGCTAGTGGCTCAGGCAAAAGTACAGCTATGAATATTATTGGATGTCTAGATAGACCATCTGAAGGTATTTATAAATTAAATGGAATTCCTGTTGAGAATTTATCTGATGATGAGCTCGCGGAAATACGTAACCAAAAATTAGGCTTCGTTTTTCAACAATTTCATCTTCTATCAGACGCAACTGCACTTGAAAACGTAACTTTGCCTATGATTTATGCGGGTATTGATCCTGAACAAAGATTTGAGCGAGGTAAGAATGCCTTAAAAAAAGTTGGCCTTTCACAAAGGATGAATAATCGTCCAAACCAATTATCCGGAGGACAACAACAACGAGTTGCTATTGCGAGGGCTATTATCAATAACCCTGCAATTTTGTTGGCAGACGAACCTACTGGAGCACTAGATTCAAAAACCACTGAAGATGTATTAGATCTTTTTGACAAGCTTCATGAATCTGGAATAACTATAGTTTTAGTTACTCATGAAGATGAAGTTGCAAATCGCGCAAAAAAAATTGCCAAATTTAAGGATGGAAGGATAGTTGAATTAAAAGTTAATTAAATTCAAAACCTTCTAATTACCTTAAGTTCAGTTTCATTTTCAATTCTTAAATTACCATTGGAATCAATATCTTTAATTTTCCATCTATGAGGACAATAACCACTAGGTAAAAAACTTTTAGTAAGAAACTTATTTGCAGATTTAATCACATATTCTTTATTCTTATTAGATTCAATTGAATCATAAAAAGCTTTAAGAACTTTGGCTGTCCAATAATGTTGATTAATATTCTTAGTTTGAAGTACTTTTGATAATGAAATACCCTCTGATGGAGTGCAATTTAAAACATTCATGCCAAGTCCAACTCTTACATAGATAATTTCTTTGCCTCTTGTTATCACCCTTGGTAAAAATCCAATCAACTTTTTTGAACCAAAAAAAATATCATTTGGCCATTTCAAACAAACATTTATATTCTCTTCTCTAAGCATTTCACATAACTTAATACCTAAAGACAAATTAAATATTTGACTTGCAAATTCTTTTGAAAATATTGGGTAAGCGGCACTTAACCAAATCCCGCCATTTGGAGAAACCCAAGTTTTTGAGTTTTGTCCAAACCCTGAGAACTGTTCTCTTGCGATTATCGCTACTGGCTTGTTTTTCTTTATTTCAGAATATCCAAGAAGGTTTGTTAACTCATTTTCGGTATTTTTACATTTTATTTTGTAAAGAAGTCTCCAGCTTGGATATTGACCCTGAATTTTTTTTAAATAAAAAACTGTCTTAGCTGCAGATCCAATAACTTTCACAAATTCTTTATTAAAACAACGAGCATCTTTTTTAAGATTAGATTAACTTTAATCTTAATAAGTAAATTTTACAAATTGGACAATAAGTACTTGCCAATAGTGAATAGAAGGAATCCACATCCATTAAAAAATTGTCTTGAAAATTTCAAAAAATCATGGGGAGACTTAGATAAACTTTCTATAATCAACGAAAACTGGAAGAAATTAATCGGTTTGGAACTATTTCAAGAATGCAGACCATTAAATATTGAAAAGAAAATACTTACTATTGCAGTAAATCATCCACAGTGGCGTCAAGCTTTAATCTACAACAAGCATAATTTAAAAGAGAGAATAGAGAAAATTGGAATAACTTTAAATGAAATAAAAATAATACAAAATTATGAAATTAAAAATAAAAATATCAAAGCTACTAATGCAAAGATAGTTTGGGCAAATCATCCTAGCAGAATCTATCAAAATAATATGTGCATTTGTACTCTCTGTAATTCCCCTACTCCTGAGGGCGAAATCAAAAGATGGGGCAAGTGTTCTTTTTGTTGGAGAAAAATAAATAACTAGATTCTTTATTTAGTTAAAATTAGTATTCCCATTTGTCCCCCCAAAATTGTCCTATATTCAGCTTTTTTAAATCCAACTTCCTTAGCTATATTCATAAGCTCATTTTTCTTAGGAAAATTTCTGATACTTTTTTCAATATATGCGTACTCTGGACCTAAATTAAAAAGACGCGAAATTGTTACTACAATAAATCTCAAATAAATTTTCTGAAAACTATTGGATAAAGAACTTTTTGTTGAGTGATTAAAATCCAAAAATCCTGCCCTTCCTTTATCCTTCAAAAGATAGAAAACTTTTTTTATTCCTTCTTCAACATTATTCAAATTTCTTAGTCCATATGCCATACAAATCCCATCAAAATTTTTTGAATAATCATTAATTTCTAATACATCTTGAATTTCCCACTTAATAAATTTATTTTTTTTTAGCTCTGATTTTTTCTTAGCAATGTTTAAGATTTCCTCTGCACTATCAATTCCAGTAATTGAGCCCATTGGACTAACTCTCTCAGAAATTAAGAATGCTAAATCTCCAGTGCCACAGCACAAATCAGCCCAATCTTCACCATTTAGAGGTTCCAATAAATTAACTAATTTCCTTTTCCATAATCTGTGCAGCCCAAAACTTAATAAATTATTTAAAAAATCATATTTATAAGAAATTTTATTAAATATATTTTTGACTTCGATAGTTTTTGTGAATTTCATTTTTAAATTTTAAACTTATTTCTTTTGGGATTAAATTAATTTTTATTCATATGGTCTAATTGGAAGTTTTTTTTCGAGCAGGAAAGTTTTTATTTCTTTTAAAGTCAGTTTCTTATCATGAAGTAATGATGCTAAAAGTGCTGCTGATGCCCTGCCTTCTTTGAAAACATCATAGATATCTTCTAGAGAGCCTGCCCCTCCGGATGCAATTACTGGGATATCAACAATATTTGCAACAGATTCTGTCAAATTCAAATCATATCCGTTCTGTGTTCCATCACCATCCATTGAAGTAAGCAATATTTCACCCGCGCCTAATTCCTCAACTTTCTTTGCCCAACTTAAAACATCTATACCAGTATTTTCGCGCCCTCCTTTTACATATACCTCCCACTCACCAAACTTATTAACTTTTCTTCGAGCATCAATTGCTATAACGATGCATTGAGTACCAAATTCTCTAGAACTTCCAGAAATTAAATCAGGATTTCTTACTGCTGACGAATTCAAACTCACTTTATCCGCTCCTGCTCTTAAGAGATCATTAATAGAAGAAACAGAATCTATGCCTCCGCCTACTGTAAAAGGGATTTTTACTGATTTCGCTGTCCTAGAAACAAGGTCAACTAATGTATTCCTATTTTCCACACTTGCTCTAATATCTAAAAATACTAATTCATCTGCGCCCTCATCAGAATACCTACAAGCTAATTCAACAGGATCACCTGAATCTCTCAAGTTAACAAAATTTACACCTTTAACCACTCTGCCATTGGCGACATCTAAACAAGGAATTAAACGAAGAGCTACCATTTTAGTAAAAATTGTCCAAATGCTGTTAGTCTTGCATAATAGCTTCCATTTTACCTCTTATGGCTGAAACAAAATTATTACCCAAAATCGGTAGTAAAATCAAAATTAACATTAACAAAGTAAAAGATAGACTACCAGCTAAATTAATCGATCAAATATCCTCGAGTCCTAAAGCCGTAATAACAGGCTATAAAATGACAGACGGCAGAAGTATTGGAATCACCGCAAAATTTCAGAATGGTGAGCAAAATTGGTTTTTCCCAGAAGAAATTGAAAAAGGTTAAAGAATAAAGTGAATGATCCAAAACAACTATTAGGAATTAAGGGTGCCTCTGAAACATCAAGTATATGGAAACTCCGTATACAGTTAATGAAACCTATAACGTGGATCCCTTTGATATGGGGAGTGATTTGTGGAGCAGCTGCAAGTGGGAATTTTGAATGGACATTTAGTAATGTTCTAGCTTCATTAGCATGTATGTTAATGAGTGGACCGCTTCTAGCTGGTTATACACAAACCATAAATGATTTTTTTGATAAAGAAATTGATGCAATTAATGAACCAAATAGACCAATTCCTTCTGGGAAAATTTCAATTAAAGATGTAAAAATACAAATCTGGGTATTACTTATAGCGGGTTTAATAGTTGCTTTTCTATTAGATTTATATGCTAAGCACAGCTTCCCCTCCGTCTTACTTTTGGCATTAGGAGGTTCCTTTGTTAGTTATATATATTCTGCTCCACCACTCAAATTAAAACAGAATGGTTGGCTTGGAAATTATGCATTAGGAGCATCTTATATAGCTTTACCTTGGTGGGCAGGACAAGCCTTGTTTGGGAAATTAACAATCTTGACAGCGATACTAACACTTGCTTATAGCCTCTCAGGACTTGGAATTGCTGTTATTAATGATTTCAAAAGTGTTGAAGGAGACTCAAAGCTAGGCTTGAATTCTCTACCAGTAGAATTTGGAATTAAAAATGCAAGTAGGATAAGTGCAGGACTGATTGATATTTTTCAATTAGCAATGGTTGTAGTATTAGTCATTATTGGTCAACATTTAGCCTCTGTAATTTTGGTTTTATTGGTAATTCCGCAAATTACATTTCAAGATATGTGGTTACTAAGAGATCCTCTAAAGTTTGATGTCAAATATCAAGCAAGTGCCCAACCGTTCCTTATAACTGGAATGTTAGTTACAGCTTTAGCAATAGGACATAGTTTTTTAGTTGCTTAAGGTGCAAAAGATTAAATTCAAATCTTTTGTTTTTATAATTCCAATATTAATTTTTTCTGGAATATCTTTTTATTTTTTTAGTCTAATATTTAGTACCTTAAAATTCGACGTTTCTAAAAATAAAAATTCTCGGGAAACCAAATATTCTTACGTAATATCATCTTCTGATAATAAGATACTAAGCAAATTAAGCCGCAAATTTGAAATTAATAATAGTTATCATAAAATTCCCTTTTTTCTAAAATATTCTTTTATATCTTCTGAGGATAAAAGATTTTATAAACATAATGGAATAGATTTAAAAAGTATTTCACGTGCCCTTATTCAAAATATTAGAAGTGGTTATGTTAAGGAGGGAGGAAGTACGATTACACAACAAGTTGCTAGATTACTTTTTCTAAATAATGATTTAAGTTTTCAAAGAAAAATCAAAGAAATATTTATATCACTCATACTTGAATTTAGATATAACAAAAATCAAATTTTAAAATTATATTTAAATAATATTTATCTAGGATCAGGAGCATACGGGGTAGACGAGGCTGCCCAAGTTTATTTTGGAAAATTTATAGAAGAATTGACATTATCAGAGATCGCATTAATTGCAGGATTAGCTCCAGCTCCATCAATTTATTCACCTTATCAAAATTTAGAACTAGCTATTAAAAATAGAAATAAACTTCTCGAATTAATGTATATTGATGGATATATTTCTCTTGCAAATAAGAATAAGGCTATTAAAGAAAAAATAAAGTTAAATTATCAAACAGCTGATAATTTTTTAGATGATAAATTACTAATAAACTTTATTCTTCAGGAAACAGATAAAAAAATTGGCGGTAAAAATGATTATAAGTTTTTAAGAATTAAATCCTCTATCAACAAAGATTGGCAAGAAAAAGGTCAAAAAATATCAATATACGCAGGGCCCAAAGAACTTGAATTTGGTCTTTTATCTATCGAATCAAACACAGGACTAATAAGGACAATGATAACCAGCAAAAATCCATCAATTAATGAATACAATAGAGTGATTTCATCTGTAAGACCTTTAGGTTCTACTTTTAAAATAATCCCTTATGCTGCTGCATTAATAGAAGGAATAAAATTAAGCGATAAATTTGAAGACTTACCAATATGCTGGGAAAGTTATTGCCCAAAAAATTTTTCAGAAGACTATAGAGGTTCAATATCTTTGATTGAATCATTTAAAAGTTCATCAAATATCGTTCCAATATCAATAACAAAAAAAATCGGCTTAAAAAATATTATTTATTTAGCGAATTCATTTGGACTAGGTTACGAGCAAGAGTTTGAGGAATTCCCATCATTAGCTATTGGCGCCTACGGAGATACTCTTTTAAACATCACAAATGCATATTCTGCAATAAATAATAATGGGAAGATTCAAAGCCCTGAAATCATAGAAAAAATAGAATCATTTAAAAAACAAACTATTTGGGAAAATAAATCTATTTCCAGGAAAATATTAGATTTAAAAATAAACAAGAAAATAAATAAACTTCTTGAAAAATCTGTAAAAGAAGGCACTTCAAAAGCAGCCTCTATAAAAGGAAAGAAAATTTATGGGAAAACAGGAACATCTGATGGGAATAAAGATCTCTGGTTTATTGGTTCCATTGATAACATTACAACAGGGATCTGGATAGGTTACGACGATAACAAGGAATCTGAATTATCTAGTGGGAATGCAGCTTATTTATGGAAGAAGTTCATATCTGAAATTTATAAAATTCCAATTAAAAAATGAATTATATTTTTAAGATTTATAAGAAATTATTGCAGAATAAAATCCATCACCAGGATAATCCAAGCTAGGTAAAATTTGCTTTTGGCTAACCAATTTTAAAGTTTTGTTTTTTTCAATAAATCGTTCAATTAATAGATTATTTTCATCGGGACAAATAGTACAAGTTGAATAAACTAAAGTACCATCTTTTTTCAAAAGAGGGAAAATACTCTCCAAAAGTTTTTCCTGTAATAAAGTTAAAGATTTTATTTTTTCTTTACTTAAAGACCATCTAGAATCTGGATTCCTGGAAAGAGTTCCAATACCTGAACATGGAGCATCTAATAAAATCTTATCAAAATAAGATATAAACTTAGGATTTAATTCAATCAAACTCGTAGCATCAGCCTTAAGGGTATTAACAGATTTCAAATTTAACCTTTCTAAATTTGATTGCAGTATTTTCAATCTTTTTGCTGATCTATCTACGGCAATGATTTCAGCACTATCATTTGTTAATTCTGCAAGGTGGGTAGACTTACTTCCTGGAGCTGCACAAGCATCTAAAATCTTTTCACCTTCTTTTGGATTTAAGAGAGGTGCTATCCACTGAGAAGATCTATCTTGAATTGTCCAAAGTCCATCACTATATCCTGGTAAATTTTTTATAGATCTTGGATTAGATTTTAAAGTAATTCCATTATGTAAATCTTTAATAATTTCAGCATCAATTTTATTTTCATGAAGTACTTTCAAAAAGTTATCTAAATTAGTTTTTAATTGGTTAATTCTCAAATCAATTGATGGTTTTTTATTAAATGCCTTAATGATATTTTCACCCTCGCTATTGCCGACCCATTTATAAAGATCCTTCACAAGCCATAATGGAAATGATTCAAGATATGAAATTCTTTCTTTTCTGTCAGAAGATAATTCCGGAAAGATTTTTTGTTCTAATTTTCTTGATGCATTTCTCAATATCGCATTTACAGTTCCCGCTAAACCACTTAAATCTGTTTTTTTAGCTACTTCTACAGTGGTAGAAATAGCAGCAGGAAATGGGATTTTATCCATTTTCAATAGTTGATACAAACCTATATGTAGAAGCCATCTTAACTTTGGAGGCTGCTTTTTATGAGTAATTTTTGATGTATGATCGGTCCAAAGATCAAGAAATTTTCTATACCTTATGCATCCAAAAGATAATTCCGTAATAAAAGCTATATCAAGAGGATTAAATTGATAATTTTTTAAAACCTTTTCAAGAGCATGATCAGAAAAATCACCAGAACTAACTTTTAATAAAATTTCCCAAGCTGCCTTTCTTTGTAAAAATCCTATGGCCAAAATATAATTAATTTTTTAAAGATAACTTTAATATACAAAAAATTCAAAAATTTAAACTACTTTTTCAATTGCTGAATTAAACCAAATAAAACCTAAGATAGAAATAAGCGAAAGATTAAATCCTAAAAAAAGAAAGATATTTAAAGAATGGATTCTTTCCTTAAAAAAAAATATTTTTTTCTCTTTTTGATACTTCATTATTAAAATAAAAAAATTTATTCAGGATTTCAAACGGCAACCTATATTGATAGATCCTGCATCAAGCATTCTGCCTAATTTAATTGCTATGGATTCCTCCAACCTTGTGAAATTAGATTGATGGGTAGTTATCCAATCTAATTCAGTAAAAGTGATAATTCCCGTTGAATTACTTTTTAAAAAAAGTGTTCCAATTTCCATTAGATAAATCTAATTTTTTCTAAATTAACACCCGTACTTAATATTTCTTCATAACATAATATTCTTTTAATTTTTCAAAGACAACTGTAGGTTATTACTCTTAATTTATTGAATATCTCTTAAAAATTTATCGGCCGTTTTTAAGTGATTATTTAATTTTTCCTCTGACATTTTATCGAGATTTCTCGTTAACATTGCTAGACGATATTGCTTTTTAAAAAAGCTTTCATTATCTTTAATAAATTTCCAAAATAAGCCATCCCATATTTCACACCATGGGCCACTTTTAAAATTAGACATTTTTTTTACATAATTAGAGCTTGATATATATGGCTTTGTTGAAAAGATACCACCATCACTAAACTGACTCATTCCATAAACATTTGGGACCATAACCCAATCATAGGAATCAATAAACATTTCCATAAACCATTTATAAACTTGGTTGGGATGAATTCTACATAGAAGCATAAAGTTGCCAACAATCATTAGCCGCTCAATATGATGACAATAACCAAATTTAATAATATTTTTTATAACAACGTCTACTGGTTCAATCCCAGTATTTCCTTGATAAAAAGATTTTGGAATTGGCTTATCTTCAAAATTCCAAAAATTACTATTTCGCATCTTTGTTCCGTACTTTTTATAGACGAGGCAAATAAATTCTCTCCATCCAATAATTTGACGGATAAAACCCTCCAAAGAGTTAATAGGAACATTATTATTTTTTGCAAAAAGTAATGCTTTATTTACTACTACATCTGGGGTTAATAAGCCGCTATTTAAAAGAGGAGAAAGTAAACTATGCCATAAAAAAGAATTTTCTTTAGAAATAGCATCCTCATAATCTCCAAATAAGAAAAATCTATGTTTAAAAAAATCATTTAACCATTCATCTGCCTCTTCAAAATTAGTTGGATATAAAAAGTTATTACTTTCTCCAATAAACTCAATATCAAAATTGGCTAATGACCTTTCTGCATGAACTACAAATTTATTTTTTTGTAATTTAGGTGTATCGGGTATATTTATTTTTTTTGGTAATTTTTTTCTGTTCATTTCATCGAAACTCCATTTACCACCTTCAGGGGTATCATCAGGATTAACTAATATCTTTTGGCTCTTTCTTTGATTCTCATAAAATCTCCCCATAAGAGGTTTTTTTGCATTTGATGCAAATAAATCTTTTACATCTTCACTGCTCATAAACATAGGAGAAGGCAAAATATTTAAAGCTAAATTATTACTTTTAACAAAATTATTAATCCTCTTCAATATTAAAAAATCATGAGGGTCAATAAGATTTATTTTCTGATATTTATTTTTAATAAATTCCGATAAGTAATCAACTGTAGAAACATTATTCTTGTTTTCGATATATAAAACTTTAAAGCCAGATATTTCTAAATAATTTTTATAAGCGAGCATAGAAGCTCTATGAAAAACTAACTTATTTTTATGGTTAATTAATTTATGAAATTTATCATTTCCAAAAAATAATGAGTCTTCCAAAATCAAAACTTCACAATTTATTTTTAAGATTGGGCTTTCTCTAAAAAGTTGATTCGGAAAAATAATTGATACTTGTTTCATCTTTGAGACTTCCTGTTACTGCATCTTTTTGAACAGTAGATAACATCATCCCAACAGTTTTTCCATTTTTTACGCCACTCAAAGGGCCTATTGCAAACAGGACAAGTTTTAGTAGAAAGATTTTTCAAAATTTATAATTTTCTTTTATGAGTAGATTTAAATCTAGTTGAACATTTAAGGGCCATATGTTTTGTATTTCTTCCCGAAACTCTCTTTCTCCAGACTTTGAAAGATTTGGGTTTAAGATTTTGACGCATAATTTTTATCGCATCTTCCTCTTTTAAACCAAATTGATACTCGATAGCTTCAAAGGGTGTTCTATCTTCCCAACACATTTCTATTATTCTGTCTATATCGATACTTTCCATATTTATTTTTCACATTGTGAGGTGCAAAGTTTTTCAATATCTGATCTACCTGTAATTTGAAGTCTATATTTTGCCCAATATCTGTAAACCAATCTCAATAATGGAGAAAAGAGCTTAATCTTCAAGGGATAATAAACCCAACCTAAACCAACTAATTCATAAGAATATGCAAGTACATCTAGTCCCCTAATAATTTCACCATTTTCAATAATCCCATGCAGGTTTGACATGGCTTCTGAATATGAGATGTCATTAAAAAGACTTTGATCATAATCCTTACTATTAATATCTATAAATGCAATTTTATTTAAGGTATCTCTTTTTTTCAGAAAATTTGTTTCTCTCAAACAAAGTGGACAAGCACCATCGAATAAAAAGGTTAATTTATTGTTCATCTTTTTATTCAAATATAGAAATTAAATAACTTTTTTGTGGAATAAAAATTTTTTTTTAGAGTACAAGCTTTATAAAGCCTTAATAATTGCCAGTTCTAATTTAGTGAAACTATATTATCTTATTAATTAATAAGCCATTGATTAAGGGATACATCAATGGTTTAAAACTATTTGTTATTAGTCATCTAAAAGATGAACTCCTTCTCCTACGTCAGGAGTAAATTTACAATATTTTTCAAAAATAAGTCCAACACCTCTCATTTTTTCTCCTAATTCATCGTTAAATTTATTCCATTCTTCCGATTCACGATCCGGTAAATCCCAACCTTGTTTTTCTACCATACTTGTTATTACTGTATAGTCCCATTCTATGTATGCCATTGAGTTAATTTAAACTACCAAAATATTATAAACCAAGAGATTTAATAGGTAATCAATATTTTTTGAATATAATTTAAAAGTGCGAAAAAATTATAAATGTCAATTTTGCCAAGAAGATTTGAACGAATCAAAAGTGTTTTAGATTGCAGAATGAAAAACTTGACTGTTTTAGTTGAGGATGTCAATAAACCACATAATCTATCTGCGATATTAAGGACATGTGATGCAGCAGGAGTTTTCGAAGCAAATTTTATTAGCAAAATGAATGCCGTTAAGACTTTTAATAGTACTGCTCAAGGAAGTCAAAAATGGGTAAAACTGAATAATCATGGAGACACTATCACGGCAATATCTGATTTAAAGAATAAGGGTTTTAAATTATATGGAACGACTCTTAATAGTGAATCAGTAGATTATAGAAATTTTGATTATTCTCAAAATACATGTTTCGTTTTAGGAGCAGAAAAATGGGGACTAAGTAATGAACTTATATCAATGGTTGACCAATCAATTTTTATACCTATGAGAGGTATGGTTCAATCTCTGAATGTTTCTGTTGCTGCTTCTATCTTATTATTTGAAGCTGTTCGCCAAAGAAAAAATAAAGGTATATTGCCCGCTAATGGAGAAGGGTTAAATATGGATGAATATCAAAAAACACTTTTTGAATGGTGTTACCCAGAATTAGCTGCGGTGTATAAAAAATCAGCTAAAGAATATCCAAAGTTGAATGATCAAGGAGAACTTGATCCTATTACAGATAAATAAATTTATTCAGAATTTTGACTATCAAATATTTCTTCAAGGTCCTCTCCTATAAAAGAAAGACCTAAAACCAAAAAAAACATTGCCAAACCTGGGAACAAAGCCGTCCACCAGATACCTGTAGGTAAAGCGGCAAGAGCCAAATTTAAATCACTTCCCCACTCTGGGACATCTGCAGGAACGCCAAGGCCTAAAAATCCTAAACTTCCTAATACCAAAACAGCATCTGCAGCATTTAGGGTAAGCAGAATAGGTAATGGTGTTATTACATTTGGGAGAATATATTTAAAAATAATTTTTTTAACATCAGCTCCTGCAACTTGAGCTGCCTCCACATAAGTTTCGGATTTAACCAATATTGTCTGATTTCTGATTAATCTAAAATATTGAGGAGAGTAAACAATACACAATGCCAAAGCCGCGTTAAGGATACCCTTACCCAATACAAAAGCCACAACAACTGAAAGCAAAATTACAGGTATTGAAAAAATAGTATCCATTATTAGTGATAAGCATTTATCAAAAAAACCACCAAAATATCCACTTAATAATCCCAATGGCAAACCCAAACTTAATGAAAAAAGAATAGCTAAGAATACAACTTCTATCGCTAATGATGATCCTTGCAAAGTTCTTAAGCAAACATCTCTTCCTAATCTATCTGTGCCACAAAAATGATTAAGAGAAGGAGGGGCAAAGATATCATTGCTTAACATTGAAAATGAATAGCCAAAAAAATTATTGGCCTCTAAAAATTTCATTATTAAAACAACAAGAAGATAAAAAAGTACAATTAAAAATCCAGCTTTTCTGATATTTGCGCCGACACGATTAAATGAGTTTATATCCAAAATCTTTTTTTTAAAGATATAACTGAAATATACCCAATTATTTTAAAAATAAATAGCTATAAATTTCAAATTAAAAGAAATTACTGGTTTAATTTCAAGACTGCCATAAAAGCTTCTTGAGGGACTTCAACTTTACCCATTGCCTTCATCCTCTTTTTACCTTTGGCTTGTTTCTTTAAAAGTTTCTTTTTCCTAGAAATATCCCCTCCATAACATTTAGATAAAACATCTTTTCGCAAAGCACTTATGCTTTCACTTGCAATAATCCTGCTACCGATTGATGCTTGAATAGGTATTTTAAATTGTTGTTTTGGAATAAGTTCTTTTAATTTCTCAACTAAACTTCTGCCAATTCCATAAGCCTTATCTTTATGAACAATAGAAGTTAATGGATCTGCTCTTTCTGAATTTATTAGAACATCTAATCTAACAAGGTCATTTTTTCTATAGCCAATCAAATGATATTCCATTGATGCATAACCTTGGGTTCTACTTTTCATTTGATCAAAGAAATCTGTAACAACTTCTGCTAATGGAATTTCATAAATCAAGGTAACTCGATCTGTTGTTATGTATTTCATATCCATAAATACTCCCCTTCTTTCCTGACATAAACCCATTAATGTTCCATTAAATTCATTGGGAGCATAAATTTCCATTTTCACATAAGGCTCTTCTATTGATTCTCTAAGTTGTGGATCAGGAATTGTAGAAGGATTATCAATAAAGATATGTTCCTGCTGATTTAAATTAACTTTATAAATAACTGATGGT
>CABZHQ010000027.1 GCA_902525585.1 uncultured Prochlorococcus sp.
TGTCATCAATCTTTGAGACAGTAAGTGCAAGAACTGCAGGCTTTACAAATTATCCAATCTCCTTGAACTCAATATCAGATACTGGCCTTCTATTATTAATGACTCTGATGTTTATTGGAGCAAGTACCGGAGGTACTGGTGGAGGCATAAAAACAACCACATTTATTGCTTTAATGGCTGCAACTAGATCAACTTTAAGAGGTCAGAAAGATGTAATTATTAGCAATAGATTAATTTCAGATAAAGTTATTCTAAAGGCAGTTGGAATCACTGTTGGATCTTTGCTTTTTGTTCTTTTAATGGCAATGTTACTAAGTACAACAAATACGTTCGTTAAGAAAGAATCTTTTACATTCCTAGAAATTCTATTCACCTGCATATCTGCATTTGCAACTGTTGGTTTTGATATTGGTTTAACTGCAAAATTAAATCATTTCGGTCAATTTATACTTATTGTCGGAATGTTTGTGGGCAGACTTGGTATCCTTTTGCTTTTAAGTGCACTTTGGCAGGCTCTTTATAAGAGTAGAATAGATAGACAAAAGAGAATAGGCTATCCTAGGGCTGATCTTTATGTTTAGGATTGACTGAGTTTTATTATGTCTGATTGGTGGCAGTGGTCTCAAAAGAGAGAAAAAGAAGCACTCACTTTTGCAGTTGTTGGCGTTGGAAGATTTGGAACTGCTGTTTGTAGAGAACTTATAAGTAATGGTGCAGATGTTTTGGCTGCAGATTATTCGGAAAAAGCTATTGATGATTTGAGACAATTGGAACCTTCTATAGAAGCTAGAGTGGTAGATTGCACTGATGAAGAGTCTATGAAGGAATCTGGAATACTTGAAATGAACACTGTTGTAGTAGGTATAAGTGAACCTATTGAAGCAAGTATAACTACGACGCTTATTGCTAAAGATAGTGAAGGTAGCAAAGTGAAAAGAGTAATAGCAAGAGCTACGAGTGATTTGCACGAAAAAATGTTAAAAAGGGTAGGTGCAGACAAAGTTGTCTTCCCTTCTAGAATGCAAGGAGAGAGATTAGGATTAGAACTAGTTAGGCCAAATCTAATTGAAAGATTGGAACTCGATAACCAAACTGGTATAGATGAAATAACTGTTCCTGAGGAATTTATCGGAAGATCTTTGAGAGATTTGAATTTGAGGAAAAATTATTTAGTTAATGTTCTTGCAGCAGGACCTGCTGAAGAATTAACAGTTAACCCTCCAGCAAAATATATCTTGGAAAGAGGAAATATTTTGGTTGTAATGGGAAAAACTGTAGATTTACAGAAATTGCCTCAGAATTAACTATTTTCAATCAGTTTTTTTATAGTATCTAATCCTTTGAGGAGCTCTTTTTAATCTTTTGACGCTTTGTTTTTCAAGTTCGACTCTGAATTCATTGGTATTTAAATTATTTTCTGAGAAAAATGATTTACCCTCCTTCTCGAAGTATTTTGTAATACCCTCTTGAATTAATACTTTTGCCATATTACTAACTGTTCTTGATTCATTATTTGCCAACCTAGTTAATTGCTCACATATTAATTCTGGAAGAACTACTTGAATTCTGGGGGATTTAGGCTTCCCATTTGTTGAGTTTTGCCGGGTAGCCATTAGTCAAAGTTGATAACTGTTACTTATAAGTATACACTGTTAGTCAAGGATACTATCTTTGTGTATATTATTAGTAAGGAAATTTATGTCCGTATCAATTAATTGTTTTTATTAACTCATGAAAAATTCAAGAAAACTTGATTCTCCTAAAAGGTCGATAATTGATAAAAAGAAAAAAAAATTGGTTAATTCTGATTCTTACGCTAATGAAAATAGCGATGTTTTGGTATCAGCTGTAATTAGTCCATATTTGTTAACTCATCTTCACCATATTCTTCAGCAGTCCGAGTACTATGCTCAAAAAGATGGCAGGAAATCACAAGCAGCTAACTTTGCGAAATTAAGAAAAGTTTTATGTTTAGACGCAAGAAGTATGGCAGATGCCTCTGCAAAAGAAATAAAAGATGCTGATAATGATTTATCTATTAATAAATATAATGAACAAAATGTAGCTTGAAGTAATAATCTATTAATAAATAGATTTTAAAAACATGTCCAGTAATGCCGAACAACTCTATAAGTTAATAGCCAACGACTCCAAAAAGAAACAAAGTTTGTTTATGACAGCCTTAACTAATCCCAAAAAAGCCTTAGATAAAATATGCGATATTGGCAACGAGTTAAATATTTCTGTGACTAAAGAAGAGGTTATTGAATATCTGAGTACTATTGATGATGAGGCAACTAAAATGTGGTTAATTAAGGCTCGAGGAGGTCTTTAGGAAAAGGTTTCGCATAATTATCTGGATCAGTTGTAGGCTGTATTCTTTTGTCGTAGCCACCTCCACCAGCTAAAGTCCAAAAAAACCAGTAACTTGGAATTGCAAGAGCTGCAGCTATGAAAATCACTACAATTTGTTCTATCTTTTTCATGATTTAATTTTATTCTACAAAATATTTTTTTAGTAAATAAGCCACAGATTTTGTTAATTCTATTTTTAAAACAGTGATTAGATTTGAAGGTGTTAGTAAAATTTATTCTACAGATGTTGTTTTAAAAAATATTAATTGGGATATTAAGAAAGGAGAAAAAGTTGGCTTAGTTGGCTCTAATGGTGCAGGTAAATCAACACAATTCAAGATTTTAATTGGAGAAGAAGAGCAAACAAGTGGAACGATCATCAAAGAAGGAAATCCTAAAATTGCCCATTTAAAGCAGGAGTTCGATTGTAATTTGAATTTTTCGGTGAGACAGGAATTAGAAAGTTCTTTTAAAGATATACAAATTGTTGCCATTAAACTTTCAGAAATTGAGAATAAAATGAAATTGTTGGATATAAAAAAAAATTCCGATGAACTTGAAATATTTGTAAATAAGCTCGCAAAATATCAAGCAGAATTTGAAGCTTTAGGTGGTTATAAAATGCAATCTGATGTAGAAAAAATACTACCTAAATTAGGATTTTCTATAAAAGATGCTGATAAATTAGTTGGCAATTTTTCAGGTGGTTGGCAGATGAAAGTTGCACTTGGAAAAATAATCTTACAAAAACCTGATTTACTATTACTGGATGAACCAACCAATCATTTAGATTTAGATACTATTTTCTGGCTGGAAGAATATCTATCTTCGCTAAAGATTGCAGTTATTATAATTAGCCATGATAGATATTTCTTAGATAAATTATGTAAAAAAATAATTTTTGTAGATAGAGGAACATCCGAAATATACAATGGGAACTATTCTTTTTTTGTAGAACAGAAATCTTTAAATGAAGAATCACAAAATAAGGCATATCAATTACAACAAAAAGAGATTGAGTTACAGAAGAGGTATATAGATAGATTTAGAGCTAGTGCAACAAGAAGTTCTCAAGCTAAGAGTAGAGAAAAACAATTAAAAAAGATTTCTAAAATTGAGGCTCCAATAGCAAAATCAAAAAGTCCTGTTTTTAATTTTCCTGAGTGCCCTCGCTCAGGAAAATTAGTTCTAAATATTAAAAATTTGTCTCATAGTTTTGAGGATAAAATTCTTTTTTTAGATATTAATTTAAAGATTTCTTCGGGGGAGAAAATAGCTATAGTGGGACCTAATGGCTGCGGTAAATCTACATTGCTTAAAATTATTATGAAAAAAATATCTCCTGAAATTGGAGAAATTAATCTTGGTAAGCATAATATAATTACTAGCTATTATGAACAGAATCAGGCTGAAGCACTTTCTCTTGATGAAAGGGTTATCGATTTAATATGTAATAAGTCTCCAGAATGGTCCCAAAAAAAAGTAAGAACATTTTTAGGCGGTTTTGGTTTTCAAAATGAAACTGTTTTTAAATTTATAAAACAACTCAGCGGGGGAGAAAAGGCAAAATTAGCATTAGCGCTCATGATTATTAATCCTAGTAATTTTCTTCTTTTGGACGAGCCAACTAATCATTTGGATCTGCAGTCTAAGGAAAACTTAGAATTAGCAATTAAAAATTATAAAGGATCATTATTAATAATTTCTCATGATCGGTATTTTATTTCAAAGGTTGCGAATAGAATTGTCGAAATTAAAGATTCAAAGTTATTTTCATATGATGGTGATTACGAATATTTTTTAAAAAAAACTCAAAGCCATAAAAAATCTGATACTTTCTAATAAAATTTACATCTGGCTAAGTAAGATCACTCATTTTTCTTTACATAGTTTACCGTCATTGATTAATCTTAAAAATACAAAAATAATTTTAAATAATTTGCATGAAAAATTACGATTTCCAAGAAAAGCATTTTCAAATTTCTGATCCTATTGAAAATTATTTTGAGTGTATTACCACCTGCGATATAAGGGATGGTAGATGTATTTCTAGGTGTGTAGAAATACTTAAACAGAATGACAATTAAACCTTTTATTTATTTTGTAGATTAGTTATATCAGTAGGTATTACTTTTAATTTAATAAATTTATTTTTACGCTTCAATAATATATTGACTTTTTTATTGATGCCATTTTCGCTTATTTGGGCTATGACGTCTGATGCATTTTGAATATCTTTATTGCCTACTTTTATTAAAATATCATCTATTTTGATTCCACTTTTTTCTGCTGGACTATTAGGTACTATATAGCCAACTTTTACGACCTTATCTTTTTTCTCAGAATTAATTTCTTCTATTAGGCTAATCCCAATCATAGGATGTATTACTTTTCCATTTTTTATAAGTTGATCGGCAATTTCCTTAGCTTTATTTATTGGTATCGCGAAACTCAAACCCGCTCCTGGACCTGATCTGATCAAGGTATTAATACCAATTACTTCTCCATAGCTATTCAAGAGTGGACCTCCAGAATTGCCTGGATTAATAGCAGCGTCTGTTTGTATCAGTTCAAGTTTTTTATCATATATTCCTAATTGAGCGACGTTTCTATTTAGATTACTAATAATTCCAAGTGTTACTGTGTTTTCTAGTCCGAATGGATTTCCAACTGCTATAGCCCAATCACCAACTTTAATCTTTGTCGAATCGCCCAATTTTGCTTTTGGCCAAGGTCCCTTTCCTTCAATTTTTAGCACAGCTAAATCAGTAAAAAAGTCTTGCCCTATAAGTTTTGCGTTTAATTTTTTGCCATTGGTTAAACCAACAATCACCTTATCTGATCCATTTACAACATGAGCATTCGTCATTACTAGTCCATCCGCAAAAATAAACCCACTGCCTTGGTTTTGCTCTATGCTTGGTCGACTGTCATTAGGTAAATCTAATCCAAAAAATCTTTCAAAATATGGGTCTAGAAATAGTTGAGAATTTCTAGGAAATTTTCTTTTTTTAACATATCTTTGAGTATCAATTGTTACCACAGATGCACCGGTCCTTTCGACAGCATTGGTAATGAAAGATTTGTTTGAAGATAAATTAACTTCAATAATTTTTGGTTTAATTAATGGTTGGGATATTACTTTTGCAGAGCATGAAATTTCAACCGTAATTAATGAGGTAAGTAATAATAGCTTTTGGATGTATCTTTTCAATTTTGATTTTTTTTATGTTCGTCGAGAAAATCAATACACTAAATCAGTGTAATTTAAATATAACTACTAATTAAATTAATTGACTATAGAGAATATTTTAATAAATGAAAGTAGCTAAATTTCTTTTTTTCGGGCTATGATACTAAAAATATAAATTAATTTATAAGTTCGATGACTATTCTTTTCCCAATCATATATTCTGCGGCCTTAACTTATTTAGTTTGGAAAGCTTTTAAAGTAATGTCTAATGGTTGGAGTATATCCGATAATAAAAATAAAAGTTTCAGTACCTCCAGTTTTAAACAAAAAAAGTACACAGTACATCCAGAACTTTTAGATAAATCAGGAAACATAATAGAGGAGGAACTATTAACGGTCAGATTTTCTAATGACAATGACTCTACATTAGAAGAAAAAGGTTCAACAACTGATTAATCAAATTACATCTAAGGAAAAAAATTGGAATTAAGAACAAAAATTGTTTCAGCGGTAATAAGATCTCTCAAGTTGCCACAAAGGTTTCGTCTAAAAATAGTTAAGGAAGATCCAGTGAGACTTGAACTTACTCTTACTCCTTCTTATGGTAAAAATCCAGTAATTGTTGGTATAGTTGAATCTTTAGACTTAGTCGCGCGAAGAGATAGAGAAGGTAGATTACCCAGAGATCTTCAAGGGACTTGGGACTGGACTGTAAGACATGGGAAAGTAAGTACTGGAGGTTGGAATCCTATGTTAAAAGAAGCATTGCAAACAATGTTTGATACAGGATTGCCAGCCATTGTATATGAGGAATTAACTGGAGATGAGTATCGACCTGTTGACGGTGTAAGACACGTTAAATAAATAATTTATTATTTATCATAAATTCTGCCTTAAAACGTTAAAATAATCTGATAGATAATTTAGTTAATTATGAATAATGACAATCAACCAAGATTTGGCTTCGTAAATTTCGCAGAAACTTGGAACGGCCGTATGGCAATGATGGGTATTTTGATTGGACTAGGCACCGAATTAATTACTGGACAAAGTATTCTTCGACAAATTGGAATAGGTTAGTATTTTATTTTACTTCTTCTGCTTTCACTTCAATTGTACTTTCACTAGGCTTCTTATCATATTGATTGTTATTGCTAATATTTTCTAGATTTGCCCCACAATTCATGCAGTTTTCACTTAAGCCTAAAGATATAGCACCACAATTATTACATGTATTGATTTTTGATTTGTAAGAGTTAAATCCTATAAAGACTAAAATTACCAACAATAGAGGAATTAAAAATAATAGGATGAGGATATTACCAAGCAAACTTATGAAAAAATTTATTCCAACAATTGGAACAGTAATAAGCATGATTAATGAGAAAGTAAGAAGACTTTTATTAGCTTTAAGAAAATAATTCATCCAAGTTATTGTTATTTATAATTTCTTTTTTTATTTAATAAAGTCATACTAGCAATAACTACGCTCCAGCACTGTCCAAAATATAAAATCACTCCTAATAGCCATACCCACAAAGTAAGTACAAGAAACCCTCCAATAAAACCATATGCTTGAAATCTTGCCCCAAGTGAGAGAATACTTTTACTTACTGCTAGGTTCAAAGTGGTTAGGCCAATTCCAATCAGAAAAGATCCAGGTAAAAGTGGTTTTAAAGGAACTTTTCGACTAGGTAAGAGGGCTTGTAACAAAAGAGCCATTAAAGAAAATCCGATTAGTGGTATTGCAAACTGACCAACTTGCAATAGTGGTAATTTTGATAATAAATCAGAAATAAGATTATTAGATTTTGAAAGATTTTCTAAAACGTTACTTGGGATCATCCTAAGATTTGCACTAATCTGATCTAGTACCATTAAAAAACCAATAAAGAAAACTATTAAAAATGCTTCAACCCTATTTCTGAGAAACCTCGAAGCTTGCACTCTCCAAGCAGCATTTACTTTTTTAGAAGGAATTTGGTCTTCCCAAAGCCTATCCGAACCTCTTTGAAGAGATAGATATGCATTTCCTGCTGTAAAAAGCAAAAACATAGCTCCTAGAATACCTGCCCCAAAACCTTGATCTATCAAATTAAATAATGTTGTTTCTACTAACTCAACTACTGAAGGAGGTAAAATCTGAGCAGCGATAGCAATTATTTGTTGATCTAATCCTTCTTGCTTACCTAGGAACCATGAAGCTATTGAAAGAGAAATTAGAAGAATAGGAAAAAATGATTGAAGTGTGTAGTATGCAAATGCAGCGCTTAAATCAACACAATCAGATTTGCTCCATCGCTCACAAGCTCCCCATAAACTTTTCAGTATCCATGTTGAACTTCTCTGCATATTAATTTTCTTCAAATATTTATTTATTTACTTAATTTTTATTGTATCTGATTGAGAAATTTTTCAAGCAATTTTTTATTTATGATGCAACTATTTTGCTAATAATAAATTGCCCCATGGCTTTAAAATTTCAAATTTTTCAATAGATCTACAAGCAATTAGTGGAAAATTAACATCGCTCAAGTCTTCTCCTGAAACTAAATTTAAAGGATCTGTTTCTAACCACTCTATAGAACAATTGAGTTCTTCTAATAGCAGCCAAGCCGCTGCAATATCCCATATCTTAGGGGTTGATTCTATTGCTCCGAAAGTTTGTCCCATCGCAACACTTGTAAGATTTAAACTCGATACACCTAAGAGTCTGATTTTGCCAGGAAATACTGAGTTTGGTTTTTTTTGTAAAATTTTTATTGACCTACTACATAAAGAAATGCATTCACTTTGACGATTATTTTGGCAAGGATCAATTTTCTTGTTATTTAACCAAACCCCTTTACCTTGAATGGATACAAACTTTTTTTTCAATGTAGGAATTATTAAAAAAGAAGATTGTGGTTTACCATCAAAGAACCTTGCTACAGATATAGACCAGTAAGGAATACCGGCGGCAAAATTTGTTGTACCATCGAGTGGATCGACCACCCAGTAAGCTTTTGAATTTGGAATAAACTTTTGCCCTTCTTCACTAAGCACACCTTCGCCTGGAGCTATTGAAGCTAAGCCATCTACAATTGTTTTGTCACTCCATAAATCACAACTTGTTAATAATGATCCATCTGCTTTATTGCTGGCGCTAATATTTCCAAAATCTTTTATTTGACGTTGACTAACCAATTCAAATAAAGAATCTAATTCACGTAGTTGCTTATTAGTTAAATTTGGTAAATTCATCTTTATGTATTGCAAATAGACTCTTTATCCTTGATTTTAGGATTATTACTACCCAAACAATTTTTACTTTTATCAAGGGAAGTTAATCTTTCTAATTCATCTATGTTCAGATTGTAATTATATATTGCATTAATATTTTTTGATTTCGCATTACTTAATTCACTTTGCCTAACAAGAACATCTTTTAGAGTTGATATTCCAACATCATATCTGAGTCTGGAAAGCCTTACAGACTCTTTGCTAGATTCAATTTCTTTAAGAGAAGAGATTATTTTTTCTTCACTTAACTTAAGATTTAAATAGGCTTTACTAATACTTGTGGTTAAAACATTTTTTAGATTTTCATAAGCATATTTTTCTGATTCTGCATCTGCTATTTTTGATTTGTAGGAGTTTTTATTTTGTCCGCCATCAAAAATACTCCATGCAAAATTTAAACTAATGGTATTTGTATAATTAGATCCAGATTTTTCAGAGTCGATATTAGTTGCTAGAGAGTCACCCTTTGAAAATGTACTAGATAATGAATTACTTATATAGATATTTGGCTTATTTTGAGCTAAAAAGCTCTCTGCTTGGCTATTTTTGATTGATTTTTGAAGAATAAGGTTTTTTAAGGAAAGATTTTTATCCAAACCCTCATTAATATTCTTATTCAATTTATGATTCCAAAACCCTATAAGATTTTGCTCTTTATTAGTTTCGAAATTTCCCTTAATATTAAGAATCTCTTTAAGAGAAATTTTATTAATTTCATGTTCTATTTTTTTTTCATTAAGTGATTGTTGATCTCGGGATAATTGAGCCTCTGCTTCAAGAACTTCAAATTTTGTACCAATTCCAGCATCTAGCTTCGCATTAGCATTTTTTAAACTTGTAGTTGATAAATCAAGTGTAAATTTTTTATTTTGGATATCTTGAAATGACTTTTTGTATTTGTGATATCTGATTCTTGCTTCTTGAATTAAATCTTTTTTCTTAATCTCATAATTATTTTCTGCAATTTTGTAATTTTTTTTGGAAATTTTAATTTCATATCCTCTTAGCGGGGCAATTACATCCCATTTAATATTCAGGGAGGGATTAGCCGTAAATTGTGATGTTTTTAAAGTAGGTGAATTACTATTGTACTTTTTACCTGCGACATATTTTGGTAAACCATTGGCTTGAAAATCTAAGGATGGGTATCTTTTGCTAATTTGACTGGCAAGATTAAAGCTTGCAGCGGCTACAAGGTTTTGTAATGATTTTAATTCTTGATTATTTAATATAAGTTTTTCTATTTCTTGATAATCAACAAAAGTAATATTTGATTTTTCTTCTAAAACATTATCGATGTAATTTTTTGTTTCGCTTGATAGAACATTAAAGGTATTCATACATAGAGTAAGCGGAAATAATAAGAAAGGATTTATTACTCTTCTAAGCATGTTCTATATTTTCGAAAATTTCGATTAACCAATCAAAGTATTAATAATATCATTTGAATCATCAAGAACGTGAATTTTAGTATTTATTTGATTCTCAACTTCTTGAATATTTTTATCATCTAAAAATAAATCAGTATTAATTTTCAACATAATAGATGGTATATAAACAGCTTCTCCTAAATCCTTATTTTTCAGCCCGTAGATTAGATCTTCTCCAGTAAGAAGACCTGTAACAACTTGATCTTGACCCCAATAAATACTTGGCAAACCATATAAATTAATTGTTAATCCATTAATTAAGTTTAATTTCTTAACTGTAGGAATTAGAGCTTCATAAACTAATTTACCAACAATCCAACTAACTTTTTTAGGCTTTTTTACTTTTTGGGGTAGGTTTTGAGTCTTCTCTCTTAATGTTTCAAGAAAGTTTCTAATAGTCCCAACTCCATTAGATTCTTGTGGCATATTTTCGTAGGTTTTGTAACTAGGTAAATTTGTACCAGCAATTAAATACCATTCGTCTGCTAGCCAACAAAAACGAGTCCCAAGAGTAATTTGTAGAGAGGTTTGAATTCTCTCTACTTGTTCAATAGTTTTTTTTGCGTATTCTGGGCTTATTGATTTCAATCCATCATTTTCAGGTCTAAATTTTGTAAGCCCTACAGGAACTATTGCGACTGAAAGTACTGTTTGAGAGGTTTTTTTGTAGAATTCAGCAAGTTCCAAAATTGATTTCTCAAGAATATCCCTATCATTTATATCTGGACAAACAACAATTTGAGCATGTATTTGAATAGAGTTTTTTTCAAACCATGAAATTTGATCAAGTATCACTCTTGCTTTTTTATTTTTTAATAATTTTTCTCTTGTCGCGGGATCAGTAGCATGAACTGAAATAAAAAGTGGGGATAGTTTTTGCAAAGCAATTCTTTCCCAGTCTTCTTTTTTTAAATTCGTAAGAGTTAAATAAGAGCCATATAGGAAACTTAATCTATAATCATCATCTTTGATATAAAGGCTTTTTCTTTTACCACTTGGCTGTTGATCAATAAAGCAAAATGGACATCTATTATTGCATTGCTTGATTGAATCAAACAATGCATCTTTAAAATTTATACCTAAATTAACGTCTTGATCTTTTTCAATATTTATATTGTGAATCTCATGATTTTTATCTAAAACTGATATGTCTAAAATTTCTTCACTAATAAGAATCTGATAATCAATTAAGTCTCTTGGTTTTTTTCCATTAATACTAATAATTGAATCACCTGATTCAAATCCGATTTCTTCAGCAATTGAATTAGCTTCAATACTTTCAATTTCCGCAGGATTTATTTTATAAGTAATATCAGGAACCAAAAGATTAATGGAATCTTCCTTGTAATTAATTTCTTGCCACACAATTTAAGGCCAAATACTCTTATTTATATTTATTCTAAACTTATATATGACTCAAAGTGTATTAAATACTTTTAAAAAACTAAATATAGGTGTGAAATTATGGCCCTTTTATTTATTAAAATATAACATTCGCAGTTTTCTAAAACACGATTTAGATTAATTAAAATTACCTTTTTCATTGAAAGAATTAATTACAAAAAATTTAGAAGTAAAAGATAAATTCAACTATGAATCCCATAAGTCAGTTGATTCATACGAAAATAGTTTTTTATCAAATCCTATATCTTTAAGATTGTGGTCTTCTTTTTTTGTAATTTTACCTATTTTTGTTCAAGCCCCTTGGGTTAGATTAGAACCAATAAGTGCTCTTTGTTTTACTTTTGTTATTGTCTTAGTGGCAATTGTTTTGAATCAGAAAGGATCAAATAAGTGGTTTATTGTCAGTTCATTATTACTTGGTATATCAGGTAGTTGGCTTGGTGGATGTTTGTTCTGGGGGTGGTTAAGCCCATTTCCTATCCTACACATACCTGTTGAAGCTGTAGTTCTCCCATTAGCTTTAATTGGATTTGGTACTAATTGGAAAATAGGTTCAAGTTTTTATATCTCTTCTTTATTTGGAACCGCAGTTACCGACATTACGATATTTTTAATCGGAATCATGGATCAATGGAGGCAGGTAATTACAGCAGATTCTGAAAATGCACCTATGATTCTCCAAAAAACTTCAGAGAGTCTTATCCAAATAAAATCATTATCTGTTATCGTTTTTGTTGCTCTTATACTTTGGTTTATTTCAAAAGAAATTTTAGATTCTGGCACAATTAATACTACCAGTGGTAAGGCACTTTTAGTTTCTGGTTACGTAATTCAAACGACATTAATTGTTGATGGTATTTTTATTGTTTTAGCAATACTGCAACCAACTTTTAGTGGATTGGTTTAATGTTAAGGCCTCCATTTTCGCAAGAACCAATACCAATAAATAATTGGGATGTAATCGTTATTGGCGCTGGAGCTGCTGGCCTTATGACTTGTCTTGAATTACCCTCAAATTTAAAAGTGCTTCTTTTAAATAGAAATACTAGTAAGGTATCTTCTAGTAGATGGGCTCAAGGCGGGATCGCATCTGTTGTTAGACAAGATGATTCATTTGATCTGCATGCTGAGGATACTTTAAAAGCAGGTGATGGATTATGTGATTTTCAAGCTGTAGAAATGCTAGTTAAAGAAGCTCCAGGTTGTGTAGAAAGGTTGCAGAATTTAGGGATGATTTTTGATCAAAGTTCTGATCAACTAGCTACTACCTTGGAAGCAGCCCATTCACGAAGAAGAGTCTTACATGTTAAAGATCGTACTGGACGAGCATTAGTTGAGGTTCTAGAAGATCATATTGAGAATCAAAAAAATATTCTTCATTGCAGGGGTGTAAGAGTAACTGAACTTCTCATTGAAAATAAAGAATGTAGAGGAGTTCAGGTTCTTGATGGAGCAAATTTATATTGGATTAAATCTAGAGCTGTTGTTTTGGCTACAGGTGGGGGTGGGCACTTATTTACAAATACAACAAATCCTGCTCAATCTTCAGGTGAAGGGATTGCCCTTGCATGGAAAGCAGGAGCTGCTATCGAAGATTTAGAGTTCGTGCAATTTCATCCAACAGCTTTAAAATTTTATGGTGCACCTTGCTTCTTAATATCAGAGGCACTTAGAGGGGAAGGAGCGATTTTAATTGATAAAAATGGTGAAAGTCCAGTTAAAAATCTTGAAAATCGTGATCTAGCTACTAGAGATCAGGTAAGTAGAGCAATTATGAAAAATATGCATGATAATAATGAAGACCATGTTGGTTTAGATCTTCGGTATATTGACCCAGAAAAAATTGTAGAGCGCTTCCCCACGATCTTAAGTCGATGTCAGGATTATGGCGTTAACCCTTTAAATGAGGTTATTCCCGTAGCTCCTGCAGCTCATTATTGGATGGGAGGTGTTAAAACTGATCTAAATGCATCTTCAACAAGAAAAGGATTATATGCAGTTGGAGAAGTTGCTTCTACAGGTGTTCATGGTGCTAATAGACTGGCAAGTAATTCACTGATGGAGTGTCTTGTTTTCGCGAGAAAAATGTCTTCAATTGTTTTGAATGACCTTTCTAAATTTGAAAAATTTGATAGATCATTTCAAGAGTTTGATATTGAAGATCCTAGAGAAGATCAAATTTCTATAATTGCTGAAAAAATTGATGAATTAAGAAAACTATGTTGGTTGAATTTAGGTGTGTCTCGAAATAAGGTAAATATGAGTAAATTTTTAAATTACATTCAAAATGATATAGATAAATTAAATAAAAATGATTTACTAAATAGTCTTGAAAAAATAAAATTTGATCAAAAAATAAAACTTAGTGAACGTAATAGAAGAGCATTAAATCTTTTACTTGATTTAAAGAATAGACAAATCACCACCATAACTTTATTAAAAGCTTGTCTATTTAGAGAAGAAAGTAGAGGAGGGCATTATAGAGATGATTTCCCTGATAAAGATAAAAATTGGGAATGCCATACTAGACAACAGTTAGATCAAAAAATTCAAAAAAGATTTATTAAAAATTAAGATCTCCCTGATAGTCCGTTTTTGTTGCTAATTCATTTAATTCACGCGTACCACTAATAATTTCTCCATTTATTTCCCAAGAAGGAAATCCACTGATTCCTTTCGTTTGGCATAGCTCAAACTCATTATCTTTTCCATCTTTAGCACACTCAACTACTTTTAATTCTTTAACTGCTTCCTTACCAAATAATTGTTTCTGATCGTGGCAATGCGGGCACCAGTACGCACTATACATAACAATATTGTTTTCACTTAAAAATTTTGCAAACTTTACCTTCTGGGAAGAGCTTGAAGTGGTAATTATTGGCGATACATTTTCAGTGGGGTTTGCAACATCAATAGCATTAGAGGGGTCAACGTTTGTTGACCAAATTAGCCCCCCCATCAAGACACTAATAGCTATAATGAAACCTCTAAAAATCATAGGTTCTCTACTTTCGAACTTTGCTCCAATGATAGAAATTATAAATATAGAAAACGATAAAATTGCTGAAAGTATACAAAAAAAGCAATATGCTTTAATCTTAAAAAACATTATATTTATTAATAAAAAGCTAAATGTTGATGACGCACAAGAAATTAGAAATACTAACCACCATAAAAACTTATTTAGTTTTTCTTTTGGGGAAATTAAATTAAGCGAGAGTATGATTGTGATAATTAATATTGATGAATATGTTATAAATCCAGCTAATGAGAGAGGTATATTAACTTGATTATTTTCAAATAAAGTACCCCAAGGACTAGATAAAACTGTTTCACAACCATTTTGTATACCTGGGCATGAAAGCGAAGTAAATAATCCCCAGTTTTTTAAAGTAATCGAACCTGTATCAACTATGCCTATAGTGCTAAGAATTGCGATTATAATTTTTGGCCATTTCAATTCTTTTTTATTTCTTCTGTTGAAAGTCTTAAGAGTCATACAAAAAGAAAGTTTGTTATTTACCTTATCTATCCTAATATTATCTTGGCATGAGAGTTGTATACGAAATGCTTTTTAAATCTTTTAATTCTTATTTTTCAAGTTGTGAAACAAAATAGTCTCAATCTAAAGGAAAAAAAACTATCTAAGATTGCATTCAGTCATGTTGGTTGTGAGAAAAATCTTGTTGATACTGAACATATGCAAGGCTTATTAGATAAAGAGGGTTATGAAGTTGACAGCAATATAAATGATGCAAATGTTGTTGTAGTAAATACTTGCAGTTTTATTGAAACAGCTAGAGAAGAATCTATTAGAAAAATTCTAGAATATACAAATCAAGGAAAGGAAGTAATAGTTGCAGGCTGTATGGCTCAGCATTTTAAAGATGAGCTTATAAAAGAAATCCCTGAGATAAAAGGTTTGGTTGGAACAGGAGATTATCAAAAGATAGCCAAGGTTTTAGACAGAGTAGAAAAAGGGGAAATCGTTAATGAAGTTTCAAAAATACCTGAATTTATTGCAGATGAGGAAATGCCTCGTTTTGTAGATAAAAATAAATTTGTAGCTTATCTTCGCATTGCTGAAGGCTGCAACTATAATTGCGCTTTTTGTATTATTCCTAAGTTAAGAGGTCCTCAAAGAAGTAGAACAATACAATCTATAGTTTCAGAAGCCAAAAGTCTTGCTAAAAAGGGTATTCAAGAAATCATATTAATTAGTCAAATAACAACTAATTATGGTCAAGATATTTATGGAAAACCATCATTAGCTAAACTTTTGAATGAGCTTTCTAAAGTTCCAATTCCTTGGATAAGGATACATTATGCTTATCCAACAGGTTTAACTGATGAAGTTATTAGAGCTTTCAAAGATTCAAAGAATATAGTGCCTTACTTTGATTTACCACTTCAGCATAGTCATCCAGATGTGTTGAAGATTATGAATAGACCTTGGCAAGCTTCTTTGAATGAATCAATTTTGGAGAAAATTAGAGAAGAAATTCCATCTGCTGTATTAAGAACTAGTCTCATTGTTGGTTTCCCAGGAGAAAAAAAAGAACATTTTGAACATCTTCTCAAATTTTTGGATAGGCACAAATTTGATCATGTGGGAGTGTTTATTTTTTCTCCTGAGGAAGGAACTGCAGCTTT
>CABZHQ010000028.1 GCA_902525585.1 uncultured Prochlorococcus sp.
AAGCAAAACACATTAAAAAAATCTCAAAATCTCGAGAGGACAATATTCAAAGTAAAGTTGAAGCAAATACAAATCCTGAAGATAAATTAACAAATAAAACTAATGAAAATAATGAAGTTTTATTTACAGATAAAAAGGATGAAATTGAACTTACAGATGAACTAAATAATGCAAGAAAAAAAAGAAGAAGATCTTCAGCAAGCACTGAATAAAGTTTCCGAAGTTGGAATAGATGAAGTTGGAAGGGGAGCAATTTTTGGTCCAGTTTTTTCAGCGGTTGTAGTATTAACTGAAAAAAATAAATGCATCTTGAAACAAGATGGAGTAACTGATAGTAAAAAACTAACTCCCAAAAAAAGAAAATTACTTTTACAAAAAATTTTATTACTCTCCTCTGATTATGGCATTGGCCAATCTTCGGCTAGAGAAATAGATAAGTTAGGTATCAGAGTTGCGACAGAACTTTCGATGATAAGAGCTTTAAAAAAATTAAAAGAGAAGCCATATGAATTAATAATTGATGGCCCCTTATTATTAAGGCCATGGAACGGGATTCAGAAAAACATAATATCTGGAGACTTAAAGTTTATCTCGATAGCTTCAGCAAGCATTCTTGCCAAAGTTTCTCGCGACAATCTAATGGAGAGATTGGAAAAAAACTACTCAGGATATTTGATATTTCAAAATAAAGGTTATGGTACAAGAAAACATTTTTCATTAATCAAGAAAAATGGAATAACTAAACTACATAGGAAAAGTTTTTTAAAAAAATCAAATCTTATTTAATTCACACCAATCTAAAAAATCTTTTACTAGTTGCTGCTGAACCCTTGACTTTATACCCAACAGAATCCCATTTAATACTGAATGACCAGTTGATTCCAAAATTTTCTTTGGTACCAGCTTCAGTAGAGGTGGTTGGCTTACAGATACCCCAAGAAGCGCCTCACCCTCTAACCCAATATCAGTAGCTTCCAAATTCGCTTTCAAAATAAGATTAAAATCATCAATCATCCCCAGACCATCCAATTTACTTTCAAGAGCACTCATTTTTAAAATTCCATCTTTATTTTCTACCGCAATTGAAACAACAGGATTAATATCTAATTGAAAAACCTTAAAACTTGTTACTGTATACTTATATCTACCAACTCCTTCTGGTACTAATTTTTTGGAGTCAAGCATTGCTCCAACAACTCTTTCTTCTTCCAAAAGATATTTAGAAAGATATTCTTTATTACGTGTAACGGAAAGCTTTAGTTTCTGTTTAGCATTAAAAGACAATAACATTTTCTATATTCCTCCAATGCTTATTTGATCTCTTTTTTTTTTACGATTAATCATGCGCAAACAAGTTGCATATTTAGGTCCTAAAGGAACATACGCAGAAAAAGCAGCTCATATATTATCAAAGCTTGCCAATTTTCAGACACCTATATTTGTACCATGTAATGGGTTACATTCGGTCATTAAATCAATAGCGTATAACAATTGTGATGCTGCTGTAGTCCCTATAGAAAATTCCGTACAAGGCGGGGTCACCGCCACTCTGGATGCCCTTTGGAAATTTCCTGAAATTTTTATAAATAAAGCAATTGTTTTACCTATAAAACATGCATTAATTAGTTATGGAGAACTTTCAAGCATTTCAGAAGTATTATCTCATCCTCAAGCATTAGCTCAATGTTCAGAATGGTTATCTGAAAATCTTCCAAATGCAATTTCTCTCCCAACAAATTCAACATCAGAAGCTGTCAATATGGTTAAGGGGAGTAAATTCAGAGCTGCTATCGGTTCAAAATCATTAGTTCAAATTGAAGGTCTTAAAGAATTAGCATTTCCTATTAATGATGTTCCAGGTAATTGCACTAGATTTGTCTTGTTGAGCAAAGAATCAAATTCAAATTTAGCTAATATTGCCAGTTTTGCTTTCTCATTAATATCAAATAATCCTGGTGCATTGCTTAAAGCAATTAAAAATATTGCGGATTTTGGATTTAATATGAGTAAAATTGAATCTAGACCTTCAAAAAGAGAATTAGGCGAATACATAATTTATATCGATTTAGAAATAAATAATCAAAACAATATTAAAGATTTACTCGAATTGAAAAAGAAGCTCAAGCCTCTTTGCAAGAATTTTGTAGATTTTGGGAATTATTTTTCTGAAAATGTTGAACTAGATTAATTTATCCTCTACATTTAAAAACTCCAAACTCCATTAAGCCTTTTCTAAATGACCAATTCATCAGAAGTATTGTTGGAATCTCTCTAATCGATTTCACTAAAGCAAATGGACCAAGTGACAAAATTGCCAAGGGCCTTCGAATGCCTTCCATAATTGAGTCGAACCATGAAGGGTTTGTATAGGAATTCCAATTTTCAGTAATAACTCTTCCTGAACTATTTTTATTTGTTCTAAGAATGTTACCAAATTCGTTAATGCTAATAAAATTAGGATGCACCCATTGTTCTAGTAATTGTTTAAGAACTATTTTCTCAAAAAATGATGGAGGGTTTGCTTCTAGGTCTCTTGAGTTCCAATCAGCCAATGCCAAATAGCCTCCTGGTCTTAAAGTTCTAAGCATTTCATCTGCAAACCTAGTTTTATCATTCATGTGTGCACCAGCCTCAACACTCCAGACAGCATCAAATGATCCATCTTCAAATTTTAAATCCAAAGCATCCATAACTTGGAAGTTGCAGTTTAGCTCAAGAGGAGTAAGTTCTCTTGCTCTTTTAACTTGAGCCGGGCTAATTGTAATGCCAGTTACATTGAACCCATAATGTTCTGCAAGAATCCTAGAACTTCCTCCTATTCCACAACCCAAATCGAGTACTCTAGATCCCTTTGGCAATTTATCTAAACCACTCCACTTAACTAATTCATGAACAAACTGCACTTTAGCCTTTCTAAAATCAATATTTTTTTTTCCTAAGGGATAAAAACCCAAATGTATATGTTCTCCCCACAATCTCTCAAGTAATTTATCCTGTGTCCAAGAATCATATGCAGAAGCCACTGTTCCTGAAGAAATATATTTTCTAGCACTAATTCTCCAAATAATAGATACGACAAAAAAAAATAGAACTAGTAAAAAAAAGGGAAATAATAATTCAAGCATTTAATTTTCTTTTATATCAGGAAAACTTTCTTTCAAAGCTGTTCTTGCTGCAAGTTGTTTTCTTGTATGATCAAGCATTTCGTATTCTCTTTGCAAACGGGCAAAAGTATTTCTTTCCTCAAGAAGTCTTTGCTGTTCTTCTGCGACAGGACCTCCCAAATGAGCTCCAATCCAAAATGATAAATCCATAGGGTTGTCAGGTAATTTATCAGGTAGATTTTTCTTAGTATTAGTTAATTTACTTGTTAGATTAATGACATCACTAAGAGCTTCTTTTACTGAAACTTTTAAAGAATCTAATTTTTGAAAGTCATCAATATTATCATCATTAATCCAACTTACCATCGCGGAACAAAATGGCGTCGAACGAATAATTTCTAAGACTTGAAATCTTTGTTGTCCCAGCGTAATAATATTACTTCTTCCATCCTCTGCAGTTTGATGTTTTAAAATTTGTGCGCAACATCCAACGTTAGCCATACTTTTAGTATTTGGATCCCACTTAATAACTCCAAACATAGAATCGCTTTCAAGAACGGATTGGAGCATGATTCTATATCTCGATTCAAAAATATGTAAAGGCAATACTTCTTGAGGGAAAAGGACTACCTCTGGCAAAGGGAATAAAGGTAATTCCCTTACTGAGAGTTCTCCCATTTAAGCCTCATTTAAATATAATTTATACTAATCAATTTAAGGCGGTTTTGGGATTTGTTAAAGTTTAACTTCTATATCTACACCACTAGGAAGATCAAGTTTCATTAAAGCATCAATAGTTTTTGCAGAAGGACTATAGATATCTATTATTCTTCGATGTGTTCTTGTTTCAAAATGCTCTCTAGAATCCTTATCAACATGTGGTGATCTAAGAACACAATATATCTTCCTTTTTGTAGGTAAAGGTATTGGACCTATTGCTGAGGCAGAAGTAGTATCAGCAGTTTGGATTATTTTATCGCAAGATAAATCAAGCATTCTTCTGTCAAATGCTTTCAATCTTATTCTAATTTTTTGTTGTGCAATTGATGCAGTCATAGTTTCAAATATCTTTTAGTGAAGGGTCATTGATTAAAACGACCCTTATCCGTGTACTTATACTAAATGATTGAGGTTAAGTTTTTAAAACTCGAATAAATTATTTGAGTATTTTAGAAACAACTCCAGCACCGATAGTACGCCCACCTTCACGGATTGCGAATCGCATACCTTGTTCTATAGCTACTGGACAAATTAATTCTCCAGTCATCTTAATTCTGTCGCCTGGCATAACCATTTCGACATTGGAGCCATCATCAGAAGTAAATGCTGTTATTTGACCTGTCACATCAGTTGTTCTGATGTAGAACTGAGGTCTATATCCTGCAAAGAAAGGAGTATGTCTTCCACCCTCTTCTTTTTTGAGGACATAAACTTCTCCTTCAAATTGAGTATGAGGGGTAATAGATCCTTTCTTAACAAGTACCATTCCTCTCTCAATGTCTTCTTTTTGGACACCACGTAAGAGTAAACCAACATTATCGCCAGCCATACCTTCATCGAGAAGTTTTCGGAACATTTCAACACCAGTAACAGTTGTTAATCTTGTGTCTCTTATTCCAACTATTTCGACTTCTTCTCCAACCTTAACTTTACCTCTTTCAATTCTTCCAGTAGCAACAGTTCCTCTACCAGTAATAGAGAAAACATCTTCTACGGCCATCAAGAATGGTTTATCAACTTCCCTTTCAGGCTCAGGAATACTAGCATCGACTGCTTTCATTAATTCTTCAATCTTTGATTCCCAAGTTGAATCTCCTTCTAGAGCTTTCAAACCAGAAACCTGAACGATTGGAATATCATCGCCGGGAAAGTCATAACTATCTAATAGTTCTCTGATTTCCATTTCAACAAGTTCAATAATTTCTTCATCATCGACCATATCGCACTTGTTGAGAGCAACTACAAGAGCAGGAACTCCAACCTGTTTAGCTAAAAGAATATGCTCTTTTGTTTGAGCCATAGGACCATCAGTAGCTGCACAAACTAGAATAGCTCCGTCCATCTGTGCGGCCCCTGTGATCATGTTTTTCACATAATCAGCATGTCCTGGGCAATCGACGTGGGCATAATGTCTGCCTTCAGTTTCATATTCAACGTGAGCTGTATTAATGGTAATGCCACGCTCTCTTTCTTCAGGAGCACCATCGATGTCTCCATAGTCTTGAGCTTGAGCTTGACCTTTTTTGGCTAATACATTTGTAATAGCAGCAGTTAGTGTTGTTTTTCCATGATCAACATGGCCAATAGTACCTATGTTGACATGTGGTTTGTTCCTTTCGAACTTCTCGCGAGCCATTTTGAATTAAAGAATCGAGGGTTTAAGAGTGTTTGAGTTTAGAGATCAGGAGTTGCCCTGATTCTTGGAAATGATAGCTTCCGCAACATTACGAGGAACTTCCTCATAATTTGCGAACTCCATTGAAAATATACCCCGACCTTGAGTCATTGATCGGAGTTGAGTGGCATAACCGAACATTTCGGCTAAGGGCACTTTGGCCTGTACCTTAGACAATCCATCATCAACAGATTGTCCTTCTACTTGACCTCTTCTAGATGAGAGATCACCAATTACAGATCCAAGAAAGTCGTCAGGACTTTCGACCTCAACTTTCATCATAGGCTCTAAAAGGACAGGGTTACATTTTTTAACCCCGTCTTTAAAAGCCATGGAACCTGCAATTTTGAAGGCCATTTCAGATGAGTCTACATCGTGGAATGAACCATCGACTAGTGTTACTTTTACATCAATGAGTGGATAACCGGCAAGAACACCAGATTCACAGGTTTCTTTCATGCCATTAGATGCAGGACCAATATACTCTTTTGGTACCGCTCCACCAACAATTTTGTTTACAAATTCAAAACCTTTTCCAACTTCAGCAGGTTCCATTTCAATAATTACATGACCATATTGACCTTTTCCTCCAGTCTGTCTTGCATATTTACCTTCACCTTTAGAACTAGACCTAATGGTCTCTCTGTATGAAACCTGAGGAGCTCCTATATTTGCTTCAACTTTAAATTCCCTTAACATTCTATCGACGAGAATTTCCAGGTGCAGCTCACCCATACCTGCAATAACAGTTTGATTTGTCTCAGGATCTGTACTTACCCTAAAAGTTGGATCCTCTTCAGACAAGGCAGTTAAAGCTTTTGATAATTTTTCCATATCCCCTTTAGTTTTTGGTTCAACAGCCACAGAGATAACTGGTTCAGGGATAAACAATGTCTCCAAAACTATTGGATCTTCTGTGTTGCATAAGGTGTCACCAGTTGTTGTGTTCTTAAGACCTAATACAGCTCCTAAATCCCCAGCCCTCAATTCATCAACCTCCTCTCTTTCATCAGCCTTAAGAATCACTAATCTAGAAATCCTTTCTTTAGCATCCTTAGTAGAATTCATTACATAACTTCCCTTTGAAAGAACCCCTGAATACATTCTTACAAAAGTTAATTTCCCATAGGGATCAGACATTACTTTAAAAGCTAATGCACTGAAGGGAGCATTATCATCAGAAGGTCTAACATCTTCTTTACCACTTGGTAAAACACCTTGTATTGGTTTCACATCAACTGGAGCTGGCAAGTAATCAACAACGGCGTCTAATACTAGTTGTACACCTTTATTCTTAAAGGCTGACCCACATAGAACAGGAACTAATCCATGCTTTAAAACACCTTCCCTAATACCTTTTTTGAGTTGTTCAGTGGATAATTCTCCTGTTTCAAGGAAAACCTCAATTAACTCTTCATCATTTTCTGCAACGCTCTCCATCAACTTAAACCTCCATTCAGTAGCTTCATCTTCCATTTCAGATGGAATTGGTGCTTCTTCTATATCAGTACCTAAGTCATTTTTGTAAAGATATGCTTTGTTGGCGACTAAATCAATAATGCCCGTAAGATCACCTTCAGCTCCAATAGGTAGCTGAATTGGGAGTGCATTAGCCTTTAGTCGATCTTTAATTTGTTCATTAACTTTTAGAAAATCTGCACCAGTTCTGTCCATTTTATTAACAAAAACCATTCTTGGGACAGAGTATCTATCTGCTTGACGCCAAACTGTTTCAGACTGAGGCTGAACTCCACCAACTGCACAAAATACAGCTATGACTCCATCCAAGACTCGCATTGATCTTTCCACTTCAATGGTAAAGTCAACGTGACCAGGAGTATCAATAATATTAATTCTGTGATCTTGCCAACTAGTAGATATTGCAGCAGCAGTAATAGTTATTCCTCTTTCTCTTTCTTGAGCCATCCAATCTGTTACCGCAGCACCATCATGGACTTCTCCTATCTTGTGAACTACACCTGAATAAAATAAAATTCTTTCAGTTGTTGTTGTCTTCCCTGCGTCAATATGAGCGGCTATACCTATGTTCCTTACTCGTTCTAGGGGAAAGTCGCGTGCCAATTTTAAAGCTCCAAATAAAATAATTTTTGATAAGTATAGTTCACCCTAAAAGCAAACTTTAATAATAATAAACTACTTAAGTACCTTTTGATGAAATTAATATCTGTAATGTGCAAAAGCTTTGTTAGCTTCAGCCATTTTATGAGTGTCTTCTCTTTTTTTAACTGCACTACCAGTTTCATTGGCTGCATCCATCAACTCACCAGCAAGTTTTTGAGACATACTTTTGCCATTTCTTGAACGTGAAAACGTAACAAGCCATCTTAATGCCATAGCCGTGCCCCTTTCTTGGCGTACTTCCATGGGTACTTGATATGTTGCACCACCAACTCTTCTAGCTCTAACTTCGACAAGAGGAGTAGCATTTTTTACAGCTGTTTCAAATAATTCGACTGCATTACCTCCTGTTTTCTCACTTATCAAAGAAAAAGCATCAGACAATATTCTTTGAGCTGTAGATTTTTTTCCATGTTTCATCAATCGAGAAATCATCATTGAAGCAAGACGACTATTAAATTGAGGATCTGGAAGAACTGGCCTTTTTACTGCTGCATTACGACGTGACATTTTTTTAGAAAGTGATGTTTACAAATTAATCTTTGGGAGCTTTTGCTCCATATTTAGACCTTGATTGACGTCTATCTTTGACTCCAGCTGTGTCTAAAGTTCCTCTTATTATATGATATCTAACTCCCGGTAAATCCTTAACTCTTCCACCCCTAAGTAGAACTACTGAGTGTTCTTGCAAGTTATGACCAATACCAGGTATATAAGCAGTAACTTCGAAACCTGAAGTTAACCTTACCCTAGCAACTTTT
This sequence comes from uncultured Prochlorococcus sp., assembly GCA_902525585.1. Taxonomy (GTDB): domain Bacteria; phylum Cyanobacteriota; class Cyanobacteriia; order PCC-6307; family Cyanobiaceae; genus Prochlorococcus_A. The sequence continues at coordinate 8,400 of CABZHQ010000028.1, forward strand.
CTCAAAGCTGAATTAGGCTTTTTGGGTGTTGATGTATAAACTCTTGTACATACTCCTCTTCTCTCTGGGCAAGATTTTAATGCTGGAGATTTTGTTTTCCTTGTCAGACGTTTTCTCTCTGAACCTATTAATTGTGAGATGGTGGGCATCTATTATATTTAGATAAAAATAAACATTTATCTATCATAACCTTTTACCAGTACCATCTAAAAGTTTTTAATTATATTTTTTAAAATTAATCAATTTAAAATTCTTTGGTAAATATTCATTATTTTTAGATTTATTTTGATATTTATTTTTATAATAGAAATACATAAATAACTAAATAGAATTAAATAATCCATGTGTGAGAGTATCAAAAGAATCGTTGGACCATATCAAGATAGTTATTCCCCAAATGGAATAATTGGGGAGAAAGACGCGTGTGGGGTTGGTTTCATAGCAAATGTCAAAGGGATAGAAAGCAACTGGATTCTTAAACAATCACTAAAGGGCCTTAACTGCATGGAGCACAGAGGAGGTTGCGGAGGAGATAGTGACTCAGGAGATGGGGCAGGCATTCTATGTTCAATTCCATGGAAATACCTTGAAGGAGAAATGAATTTAAGTAATACGCAACAATTCAACAGAGGTTTAGGTATGGTTTTTATGCCTAATAAAGAAGAGGAAATTGAAGTTTGTAAATCTATTTGTGATCAAGAAGCAGAAAAATTAAGAGTCAACACAACATTATGGAGAACTGTTCCTGTTAATAATGAAATCTTAGGACCTCTAGCTAAAGCAAATGCTCCGTTCATAAGTCAGTGGATTTTATACATAGATAAAAAAGATCATCAGGATATTGAAAAGCTTTTATTTCAATTAAGGAAAAGAATTGAGAAAAAAATAAGAGAAACTTTCAAAAACCATGTTGGGGATTGTGAATTTTATTTTGCCTCACTAAGTTCCCAAACAGTTGTCTATAAAGGTATGGTTCGCTCTGAAATATTATCCGAGTTTTATCAAGATCTAAAAAAAGAGACTTTTAAAGTTTCGTTTTCTGTTTATCATCGTAGATTTAGTACTAATACACTCCCAAAATGGCCACTAGCTCAACCCATGAGATTTTTGGGTCATAATGGCGAAATAAATACTCTCTTAGGTAATATCAACTGGGCTAAAGCTTCAGAAATACATATAGATGATTTTTGGGGAGAGCTATCTAATGAAATCAAACCCATTGTAGATGTAAACAAAAGTGATTCATCAAACCTTGATGCAACCCTTGAAATCAATATTCGTTCAGGTCAGCCCATAACTGACTCATTATTAAAACTTGTTCCTGAAGCATTTAGAGATCAACCAGAACTAGAACAGAGAGAAGATATAAAAGCTTTTTATGAATATTCTGCAAGCCTACAAGAAGCTTGGGATGGTCCAGCACTGCTTGTATTTGCTGATGGAAATTTTGTCGGAGCAACGCTTGATAGAAATGGTCTAAGACCAGCAAGATATTCAATCACAAATGATGGTTTTGTAATAATGGGTTCTGAAACAGGAGTTGTGGATCTTGAAGAAGAAAGAGTAATAGAAAAAGGTCGATTAGGACCGGGACAAATGTTGGCAGTTGATTTTCATCAGAATAGAATCCTAAGAAATTGGGAAGTAAAATCTGAAGCCGCTCAAAGGCATGATTATAAAAATCTTATCAGGAATAGAACTATAAAAATTGAAAATAATGAATGGGTTAAAGACTGCAAACTAAAAGACCTTGAGTTGTTGCAACAACAAACTGCATACGGTTTTTCAGCTGAAGATAATGACCTTATCTTAGATTCAATGGCTTCATTAGCTAAAGAGCCTACTTATTGCATGGGCGACGACATCCCATTAGCAGTTCTTTCATCTAAGCCACATATTTTATACGACTACTTTAAGCAAAGATTTGCGCAAGTTACTAATCCTCCTATTGACCCTCTGAGAGAAAAACTTGTAATGAGTTTAGAGATGCATCTAGGAGAAAAATGTACACCATTTGAAATTAAAGATGCTAAACCTTTTGTTCATTTACAAAGTCCGATTCTTAATGAGGAAGAACTCATTTCGATCAAAAAATCAAAAATTAAATCTCAGACAATTTCAAGTTTGTTTGAATTAGAGGAAGGTATTCAAGGCTTAGAGAACCAATTAAAGGCAATATGTAAACAGAGTGAGCTTTCTATAAAAGAAGGTTGCTCTTTAATTATCATTTCTGATAAGGGAATTAATCCTAAAAAGACTTTTATACCTCCTTTACTTGCTGTTGGAGCAATTCATCATTATCTTCTTAAAAAAGAAATCAGGCTAAAAGCTTCTCTAATAATTGAGACCGGTCAATGTTGGAGCACGCATCACTTAGCTTGTTTAATTGGATATGGAGCAAGTGCAGTTTGCCCATGGTTGACCTTCGAAGCTGGTAGACACTGGTTAAAACATCCAAAAACACAAAAACTTATTGATAGCAAAAAAATTAATCCATTATCAATAATTGATGTTCAAGAAAATATTAAAAAAGCTCTAGAAGACGGTCTAAGAAAAATTCTCTCAAAAATAGGCATCTCACTTTTATCTAGTTACCATGGTGCACAAATTTTTGAAGCTGTAGGCCTTGGATCTGACTTAATAAAAATTGCTTTTGATGGTACAACAAGTCGTATCGCTGGCATAACATTAAAAGAATTAACTAATGAAACACTTTCAATACATACGAAAGCCTATCCAGAGATCGATTTAAAGAAATTAGAATTTTTAGGATTTGTACAATTTAGAAATAATGGAGAATATCATTCCAATAACCCAGAGATGTCGAAAGTTTTACATTCAGCAGTAAAACAAGGGCCAGGATACGATCATTTTGAAACTTACAAAAAACTCATTAGTAATAGACCTACAACATCTCTTAGAGATTTACTAACAATTAATTCCAAAAGAAAAAGTATTCCATTAGAGGAAGTTGAAAGTATTGAATCAATTTGCAAAAGGTTCTGTACTGGAGGAATGAGTTTAGGTGCTTTATCCAGAGAAGCGCATGAAGTCTTAGCAGTTGCAATGAATAGAATTGGTGGAAAAAGTAATAGTGGAGAAGGTGGAGAAGATCCAGCTCGTTTTAATGTTTTAAATGATATCGATGAAAATACTCAGTCAGCGACTTTGCCATTTATTAAAGGCTTAGAGAATGGAGACACAGCATGCTCAGCTATTAAACAAATAGCATCAGGAAGATTTGGAGTTACACCTGAATATCTAAGAAGTGGTAAACAACTCGAAATTAAAATGGCTCAAGGTGCAAAACCCGGAGAGGGGGGACAATTACCTGGTCCAAAAGTAGATTCTTACATCGCAAAACTGAGAAATAGTAAACCTGGAGTAGCTTTAATATCTCCTCCCCCGCATCATGATATTTATTCAATTGAAGATTTAGCTCAACTTATCCACGATTTACACCAAGTTCATCCAAAAGCGAAAGTAAGTGTGAAGCTTGTCTCTGAAATTGGTATAGGCACTATTGCTGCTGGAGTAAGCAAAGCTAATGCAGATGTAATTCAAATATCAGGCCATGATGGAGGTACAGGTGCTTCACCCCTGAGTTCTATAAAACATGCAGGTTTACCATGGGAACTAGGTGTTGCTGAGGTTCATAAATCTCTCTTAGAGAATAACTTACGCGAAAGAGTAATTTTGAGAACTGATGGAGGTCTTAAAACAGGCTGGGACGTAGTTATTGCAGCTTTACTAGGTGCTGAAGAATACGGTTTTGGTTCAGTAGCGATGATTGCTGAAGGATGCATAATGGCTCGGGTTTGTCATACAAACAAGTGTCCTGTTGGAGTTGCCACTCAAAAAGAAGAATTAAGAAAAAGATTTAAAGGTATTCCAGAAAATGTTGTCAATTTTTTCTTGTATATTGCTGAAGAAGTAAGACAGATAATGAGTAGTATCGGTGTTTCTAATATGGAAGAACTGATAGGTAATCAAGAATTTCTTTCTGCAAGAAATATCGATCTTTCAAAAACTTCTAATATTGATCTTTCTTCTTTAGTAAATAAACACTCAACCCCTGATAGATCTTGGTTAAA
>CABZHQ010000029.1 GCA_902525585.1 uncultured Prochlorococcus sp.
TCCATTAACTACACAAAGCAGGGGGTTTTCTGCGATGTGAGTAAAAATTCCCGTTTCATCACTCAATAAATCATTAATGCCTCTAACTAAAGCTCCACCACCTGCAAGCATAATCCCTCTATCAACAATATCTGCGGCAAGTTCAGGAGGAGTTCGCTCTAAAGTTCTTTTTACAGCTTCAACTATTTTGCTCAGTGTTTCAGCCATAGCTTCTCTGATTTCTCCTGAAGTTAAAGTGACTGACCTAGGAAGACCAGATAAAAGATGTAAACCTCTAACCTCTAAAGTAGTTTTATCAAATTCATCATCTGGGAATGCAGAACCAATCTTGATCTTAATATCTTCTGCAGTTCTCTCTCCAACGACTAAATTATGAACTTTTTTAAGATATAAGGCAATTGATTCATTTATTTCGTCACCAGCTATTCGTACAGATTCGCTTAATACAGTTCCACCCAAACTTAATACTGCAACCTCAGTAGTTCCACCACCAATATCAACAATCATAGTACCAATTGGCTCAGTTACTGGTAATGATGCACCTATTGCTGCTGCAACAGGTTCATCTATCAAGTGAACTTCTCTAGCTCCTGCTAATCCAGCTTCTCTTACTGCTCTTCGCTCGACACTTGTAACTCCACTTGGAATACCAATAACTATTCTTGGAGCAACTATACCCTTGCCTTCGTTACATTTTTGAATAAATGTTTTAATCATTTGCTCCGCAGCATCAAAATCTGCAATTACACCATCTCTAAGCGGTCTTACGGCTCTAATGTTGCCAGGCGTTCTTCCAAGCATTAACTTTGCTTCTTTACCAACAGCCAATGGAATCCCTTCCTCTAAATCCATAGCTACTACAGAAGGCTCTTGTAAAACAACGCCCTTACCTGATACGTGTATAAGGGTGTTGGCTGTCCCCAAATCTATGCCAATATCTCTAGAAAATTTAAATCTGTTAAAAATCACAATAGAAATTCTTTTTTATAAATAATATATCTATTTTTTGTTAAGCATTCATAATTCTCTTTTTTAGTTATGAATAGCACGCATAACTTTGAGCAGAACCTAAAAATATGAGTAATATAAAAAGAAAAAAATTATGGAAATTAACACTATTAACCTGGTTGGCAGAGCCGGTAGAGAACCTGATGTCAGATATTTTGAATCTGGCAGTATCGTAGCTAATTTCACTCTTGCAGTGAACCGAAGAAGTAGAGATGAGGAGCCTGACTGGTTTAATTTAGAAATATGGGGCAAACAGGCGCAAATAGCAGCAGATTACGTTAAAAAAGGATCTTTAATTGGAATCACAGGAAGCTTTAAAATTGATAGTTGGAAAGATAAAAATACTGGGGAAGATAGATACAAGCCAGTTGTTAGGGTAGACAGGTTAAACTTACTAAGTTCTCGTAAAGAGTCTGAAAATAACCAATATTCTAGTAGTAGTAATTCCAGTGAAATCCCCTTTTAAGCTCTATTTTTTTTTAAAAAATCTAATAAGTATTCTTATAAAAAAATATAATAAAATTAAAATTAAAATTGGCTTTACAACATATTTGATTTGATTTAAGTAAGTTTCAATAATTGAATAATTTTCGCCAAATAAATAACCTGAATAAGTGAGCAATGCTACCCATATCAAGCTCCCAAATGTAGTCCAAATCAAAAATTTTCTTAATGGCATAAGTTCTATGCCAGCGGGAACTGAAATCAAAGTTCTTATACCTGGTACTAATCGGCCCCAAAAAACTAAAGAAACCCCGTACTTATCAAACCACCTTTTACTTTTACTTAAATCAGTAGAAGAAATACCCAGATATTTTCCTTTTTTATCTAGAAAATTTGAAAGTCTTTTTTCATTTACTAATCTTCCTAAATAATACCAAGGCAATGATCCTAAGATAGTTCCAAGTAATCCCCAAAAAACTAAAATATAAAAATTTAATTTTTGTTGATAAACAAAAAACCCTCCCAAGGGCATAATAATTTCCGAGGGTATTGGGGGTATTATATTTTCTAAAAACATAGCCAGACAAATAGTAAGGTATGCAATTATTGAATTCTTTTCAACAGCCAAACTGATGTAGTCTGGGATTGAAGTAAGAAAATTTACAAAAATTAGACTCAAACTTAATATCTATAAAGCTCTGGTTTATAAGGTCCATCAACAGAAACATTAATATAATCAGCTTGTTCCTTTGTTAATTTTGTTAATTTTGCACCAATTTTATCAAGATGTAATCTAGCCACCATTTCATCTAAATGTTTTGGTAAAACATAAACCTCTTTAGCATATTTTTCAGACTTATTGAAAAGTTCAATTTGAGCTAGGACTTGATTAGTAAAAGAATTACTCATAACAAAACTTGGATGTCCAGTGGCACAACCCAAGTTAACTAATCTACCTTCAGCTAAAAGGATTATTTTATTGCCACTAGGTAAAGTTATGTGATCAACCTGCGGCTTAATATTTTCCCATGGATAATCTTTCAATGAAGCCACATCAATTTCATTATCGAAATGGCCAATATTACAAACTATGGCCTCATCTTTCATCTTGACAAGATTTTCATTTGTTATTACCTGATAGTTCCCAGTTGCGGTAACAAATATATCAATATCCTCTACAACATCGTCTAATGTAACAACACTAAAACCTTCCATTGCCGCTTGAAGAGCACAAATTGGATCAACTTCAGCAACTTTAACAATTGCACCAAGTCCTCTTAACGACTGTGCTGAGCCTTTACCTACATCTCCAAAACCCATTACTAAAGCAACCTTCCCGGCAATCATCACATCAGTAGCACGCTTTATGCTGTCAACTAAAGATTCTCGGCAGCCATATAAATTATCAAATTTGCTCTTAGTTACTGAATCATTAACGTTAATAGCGGGAAAAGGTAGAGCGTTTTGCTTTTGCAGTTGATAAAGTCTTGCAACTCCTGTTGTAGTTTCTTCAGTGACACCGATAATATTATTCTTAATTCTAGAATAAAAGTCACTATCATTTTCCAGCTTAGATTTAATAGATTTGAATAAGGCAATCTCTTCTTCATTACCGGGATTATCTAAAACAGATAAATCTTTTTCAGCTTTACTGCCAAGTATCAATAAGCCAGTTGCATCTCCCCCATCATCAAGAATCATATTCGGAGAGTCGGAGCCCCAATCAAGAATGTAGTGAGTATATTGCCAATATTCATCAAGAGTCTCACCTTTTTTTGCGTATACAGAAATTCCTTGATCAGCAATAGCTGCAGCTGCATGATCTTGAGTTGAAAAAATATTACATGAAGCCCATTTCACTTCTGCGCCAAGACCAACAAGAGTTTCTATTAATACTGCTGTCTGAATAGTCATATGTAGACTTCCAGCTATTTTTGCACCTTTTAGTGGCTTTTCAGATTGATATTTATCTTTAAGCGCCATTAATCCTGGCATTTCTGTTTCAGCAATTTTAATTTCTTTACGCCCAAAATTTGATAAAGAGATATCGGCAATTACGTAATTAGGTGTAGAGGTCTTAACTGAATTTGCGATAACCATATTTAGTAAATACTTTTATTATTAAACTATAAATGATTTTTGTGTAATTTTGTGTTTATTGAGAATTTAAAAGGGACTTTAAATTTAGGGAAAAAACTGTCACAAAAATTGAATCCCCAATCAATTGTTTTATTACAGGGTCCAATTGGATCTGGGAAAACTTCATTTGTTCAAGGGATTGCTAAAGGCTTATCAATCTGCGAGGAAATTACAAGCCCTACATTTGCTTTATCGCATCACTATAACTCCGGAAAAATCCCACTAATTCATCTTGATTTATATAGGTTAGACAATGTTTCTTCAGCAAGAGAAGTTTTTTTTTCAGAAGAAGAGGAGGCAATACAAAGAAAGGCTATTTTAGTAATTGAATGGCCAGAATTAATTGAACCAGTTATTGATAATTTCTGGAAAATAGAAATTTGTTACGCAAAAAATTATGGAAGAAACTATTTGATAAAAGATCCTAAAAATTTATTAACCTTTTCATAATATGGCTGTTGCTCGATAGCGCCTTCGCCAAGACAAGTTAATAATCCACAAACACCTGCGAACTTAACGCAATTTTCTATTTCTAATTTATTTGAAGGATAGCCAGAAGAAATTAATTTTGAAATTAAGCCAGCAAGAAAAGCATCGCCTGCCCCAGTTGTATCAACAATTTTATGTGAACTAGGGGTTTCGGTAATTCCCTGCAATCCATTGATATACCATGAAACGGGATTTTTACCATCTGTGATTATGACATCTGGTTGTTTTAACAATTGTTGAGATATTAGCGAAGGATTTTCATGTTCAAAAAACAAAGTCGCTTCTTCCTTAGCAAGTTTTAAAACATGAGCATGATTTAAAAAATTTTTAATTATGTTAACTCTTTGATCTTTACTAATTTTTGATGAAAAACTTGAATAATCCCAAAAAACTTCTCTCCAATTCAAATCAATAACTACTTTAACTTCCAATTTTTTAGCCTGTTCAAAAAGAAAAAAAATAGTCTCTGCTGATATTGGAGATGATAATAAAATCGTGCCTGTAACCAAATATTTTGTTTTTAGAAAAGTTTTCTCCAAATTTAAAATTTCTTTTTCGATTAATTTCTTGCTTAGAACTTCGTCTGCAAAGCATGAATGAGAACTTTCCTCAAAGCCTGAAAAAAAACGATCTCCAAATTGATCTCTATCTACATTAACTACGCGAGTAGATGAATCATTATCTAATTGCAAGAAATCTAAGTTAACGTCCAACTCACTAAATTGCTTAATAAATTTTTTTCCATAATCATCACTACCCAAACTTCCTATAAATGTTGAATCTATTTTTAATTTTCTTAATGCACAAGCAACATTAGCCGGTGCCCCTCCCAAAAAATCTGTAAATCCTTGATTTGATTTATTTCTGATTCTATCTATTAAAGCCTCTCCAATGCATATGACCTTTTTCCTTTTCATAAAATGAACGCTTTTTCTTAACTAAGAATAATTTATTAGAAACGAATAATTTTTTTTTGAATTAAAGTTTAATTAAAATAATATTCATCGTGTCTTTAAATAAATCTGAAACTTGGAAGTGGAAAAATTGGGAAATTTCTTGGTCTTTATCAAAAGAATCTATTTCTAAAAAAAATACTAAAATTTTATTAATTCATGGATTTGGAGCATCAAAAAACCACTGGAGACACAATCAAGATTTTCTTGGTAAATTTACTAACTGCTATGCAATTGACTTATTAGGATTTGGGAAAAGTAGCCAGCCTATTGCTTTATTAAATTACGAACCTGATAAAGAAAACTCAATTAAATATTCATTTGACTTGTGGGGTAATCAAATATCAACATTTTGCGCTGAGGTAATAAAGTCTCCTGTTTACTTGGTTGGAAATTCAATTGGTGGTGTTATTGCATTGAAAGCTGCTGAAATCCTCAAAGATAATTGCAAAGGTATCATTTTGATTGATTGTGCACAAAGAACTATGGATGATAAACGTTTAAAAAAAAGTGATATCTTAAGTAATCTGCTCAGACCAGTCCTTAAAACGATAGTAAGACAAAGAGTAATCAGTAATACACTTTTTACAAGAGCTGCTAATCCAAAAATTATAAAGAAAATACTTGAGCAAGCTTACCCTTCAGGAAAAAATATCGATAATGAGTTGATTGAAATACTTTATCAACCCACTCAAAGAAAAAACTCCAAAGAAGCATTTCGTGGTTTTATTAACTTATTTGATGACTATCTTGCTACTGACCTTTTCGATAAGGTTTATGCTCCAATCCAATTGATTTGGGGAGAAAAAGATCCCTGGGAATCTTTAAATGAAGCAAGAGAGTGGAAGAAACAATTTAGTAATATTAAGAGATTAGATATTATTGACGGGGTTGGTCATTGTCCTCATGATGAAGAACCTGAAAAAACAAATAAGTTAATAGATGAATTTATTCAAGAAACAAAGTAAGCTTCCACATTTTCACTAAGTCTTCTCAAACCTCTTAATCCATCACGCTCTAGGTTTCTTACTCGATCTCTACTTATCCCTAGTACCCTACCAATACCTGTAAGTGACATTGGCTCATCGCCATCCATTCCATATCTCATTCTTAAAACTCTACATTGTAAATCAGGCAATTGATGTAAAAGAGAATGTAGATCACCTCTCATACAATCCATCTCTATTTGTTCATCAGGCAAATCCTCTCCCCCTGCCAGTAAATCTAATAAAACAGTATCTTCACCATCGCCAACTTTAGTTTCAAGACTGACTGGCTGCCCAGCTTTGCACATCAAATCTTTAACGTCATCTTCGGGAAGCTCTACATATTTGGCAAGTTCACCTACCGTTGGAGTCCTAGACATTTCTTGACTAAGCTCTCTTTGACCTTTTTTTAACTTATTCAACATTTCAGTTATGTGAATTGGTAGCCTTATCGCACGACTTTTTTCAGCTATTGCTCTTGTAATACCTTGCCTAATCCACCAATATGCATATGTAGAGAACTTATAACCTCTAGCTGGATCAAATTTTTCTACTCCTCTTACTAGACCAATAGTTCCCTCCTGAATCAAATCTAGAAGTTCCATATTCCTTTTTGTATATTTTTTTGCAACGCTTACTACTAATCTTAAATTTGCTGCAACCATCCTTTCTTTAGCTCTCTGTCCAGCTCTCAATCTTTTTTTTATTGTGGAGGTAGATAAATTTAATTTAGAAGATAATTCATCGATACTAGGCTTGTCTCCTGTTAGTTCAGTAATTTCTAATTCTGCTTTTTCAACTTCCACATACTCTTGGACTTGTCGGCCTAGAGTAATTTCTTGCTCGTGTGATAATAATGGAACTCTTCCTATATCCCTCAAGTATGATCGAACAAGATCTACATCATTACTTGCTCTTATACTTGCGATTGACGCTAGTTTATTTTCACTTATTGTTTCAGAAGACATGAAAGTTGAATGATGTTTTGTAAACAATACCATTAAGAAATGTAAAGTTAAACAAAAAAATCCACATTTTTACAAAAATGAGAATAAATACCTAGTCAATCTAGGCTAACGAAGAACTTAATAACCATCTTGCCGTACTGAGATAAATAAATACACCAGCAATATCAGTAACAGTTGTAATGAAAGGAGAGGACATTAAAGCTGGATCTAACTTCATTCTGTCAAACAACAAAGGGAGTATCGCTCCTGTTGTAGCAGCTAAAGTTGTTATAGATATTAAACTTATTCCCACAGCAGAGGCTATTAAAGGGCCCTCTCCTTGCCACCAAGCGAAAGGAAATACTACAAGCATCATTAAAATACCTAATAAAGCCCCTGTTATTGCCTCCTTACCTACTGCCTTAATTGCACCAAGAGACTTCAATTTTTGAGTACTTAAACCCCTTATTACAACAGTTGAACTTTGAGCGCCAACATTTCCACCAGTACCTATAAGTAGTGGTATAAATGCAGCTAATAAAACTATTTCTTGTAATATTTGATCATTCATAGCTATAACTTTTGTCGTTAAACCATTTGCCAAAACCAAAATTAATAACCATAAAATTCTTCTTCGAGCAATCGTAAACAAACTACTTTGGAAATAATCATCTTCATCTCCAGGTTGTACCGCCCCCGCAGCATAAATGTCTCTTGTAGCTTCTTGTTCTATGACATCAATTAAATCATCCACAGTTACTATCCCAACCAGTCGTTTTTCTTTATCAACTACTGGGAGAGCTAAAAAATCATATCTTTGTATAGCTCTAGCGACCTCTTCTTGATTCGTATTAGTAGAGATATTAACTACATCTCTTGTCATAACATCTCCAATTGGCTTAGAGGGATCAGCAGTTACGAGATCTCTTAAAGAGAGAATACCAGTTAAATGTCTTTCTTTATCTGTAACATATAAGCTATAGATAGTTTCAGTGAATGGGGCTCTTTTTCTTACTAAAGAAAGCGCCTCAGCTGCTGTTAGCATCTCTTTAAGGTCTATAAATTCAGTTGTCATTAATCTTCCAGCAGTTTCAGGCTCATATCCAAGTAATTCAGCTGTTACTTTCCTTTCACCAGGACTAAGAGCAGACAAAAATTTTCGGACAACTTTTGCAGGTAATTCATCAAAGAGTTGAACCCTATCATCAGGAGACATTTTTTCAACAATTTCTAAAACTTCTCCTGAACGAAGTCTTTCTAATAAAGTTTGCTGAACTACTGGATCTAAATATTCATAAACCTCAATTGCTTCATTTTTCTTCAATAATCGAAATGCTAATGCCTGCAAAATTAGTGGAAGGCTTCCAATGGCATCTGCAATATCAACAGGTTGGCAAGGCTCTAAAAGTAACTTAGCTTCATCATAACTTCCCGCGATGAGCAATTCCTCAAGTTGAATAGTAGTATTTTCTCGCGTACTTAAATTTGAAGATAAGGATGTAACTGTTTCAAGATCTTTTTCTTTCATAAATATAATCCCTTGTCATAGTAACAACACTATTATATGAAATCTAAGTGATTTTTCTACTTATGAAGTGCCCGACAAACATTGTGAATAAATTTAAAATAATGATTAAATTAAAAAATATTATAAATTTTATCCAATCACCTTGATTCAAGATTTTGTACAAAAAATATATAAATCCACTAAAAGATGTAAAACAAGAAAAGAAACCACTCAATAAAATTTTTTCAATTGAATAACTCAATTTTTTATTG
>CABZHQ010000030.1 GCA_902525585.1 uncultured Prochlorococcus sp.
GATGTATGAGTTCCTTCAACTGCCTGTTTAATTTCGGAAACAAATTCTCGCCCAGCTTCTATATCAACACCTGATGTTTTGTAATCCATGAAATAAAAATGATAGACTTTCCTATATAGATATTCCTCCTAAGATTGCTTTTGTCCAGTAATTATTTATCAAATAGATTTATTTTTTAAAAACAAAGTGAAGAAAGTAATCATAAGGAAAACTGAAGAAATAGAAAATTGGAGGAGAAATATAAATAATGAAATTAACTTCATTCCAACAATGGGTAATCTTCATAATGGACATATTAAACTAATATCAACAGCAAAAAATGAGAATTCTAATGTTAATTTAGTAAGTATTTTTATTAATCCACTTCAATTTGATAACAAGTTAGATTTGGAGAATTACCCCAAAACAATTGATAATGATATAAAAATCTCCTTTTCAAATGGCGCAGATGTCATCTTCATTCCAAGTAAAGAAGATATATATCCACCGAATAATAAAAATATTAGCTTCCTAAAAGCTCCAATAAAATTATCTTCTGCGTTATGTGGATTAAATCGAGTTGGACATTTTGATGGCGTTTGTACAGTAGTTTATAGATTACTTAATCTCATCAAGCCCAAAAATCTTTACTTAGGAGAAAAAGATTGGCAACAACTTTTAATTTTAAAGAATCTTATCCTAAGAAAGAAATTAAATGTTGCTATTAAATCCATTCCTACACAAAGAGATTTTGATGGAATTCCTTTAAGTTCACGTAATATACATTTATCAAAAAACGAAAGAAAATTGATTAGGTTTTTTTCAAGTGAGTTATTAGAAGCAAAAAAAAATTTTCAAGAAGATAAAACGATCAATTTAAACCAAATAATTAAAAAGCTATCAGCAAAAAAAATTTCAATTGAATATTTAGAACACTTACACCCTTATACACTCCAAAAAGCAAGACTTGAGGATAATATTTCTTTACTGGCTGGTGCGATAAGATGTGGAGAGACAAGATTAATTGATCACGTTTTCCTAATGAAAAGAAGGCCGATTATTGCAATTGATGGTCCTGCAGGTTCAGGTAAAAGTACTGTAACAAAGTTAATAGCAAAGAAACTTAAACTTCTATATTTAGATACTGGCGCAATGTATAGGGCATTGAGTTGGCTTATACTTAAAGAAAATATTGATTATAAAAAAGAAAAAAAATTACAGAATATTCTTAAAGATATATCTATTGTTTTCAAGTCAAATACACATTCACATCAGGATGTTTATGTTAATAACTACTGTGTTACTGAAGAAATTAGGTCGCAAAAGGTAAGTTCCATAGTGTCTAAAATTTCCTCAATAAAAGAAGTAAGAAAATTCTTAGTAGATGAACAAAGAAAAATTGGAGAATCAGGCGGACTTGTAGCTGAGGGAAGAGATATAGGAACTACTGTTTTTCCTCATGCAGAACTTAAAATATTTTTAACTGCTAGCATTGATGAAAGAGCAAAAAGAAGAAAATCTGATAAAAATAGTAAAGACTTACAAGAAATAGACCTTAATACATTAAAAGAACTTATAAAGAAAAGAGATTTTGAAGATTCCCATAGGGAAATTTCACCTCTTATAAAAGCTAATGACGCAATAGAAATTATTACGGATGGATACACAATTAATAAAGTAGTTGATAAAGTTATTGATCTTTATAATGACAAGATTCCTAAAGAGACTGAGATCAAATAAATTCAAGAAATACTTTCCAAAAAACTGTTTACAGAGTCTTCTAAAATATCAAGGACATAATCGAAGCCCTCATCACCTCCAAAATATGGGTCAGGAACTTCTTGCTCATTAAAAACTGATCTAAATTCTTGTATTTTTTTAATTTGTGCAAAACCAGTTGAAGCTGTTCTATTTTTAAGATCTTGAATATTTCTAAAATTTGAATCGTCCATCGCAAGAATGTAGTTGAATTCTTCAAAATCTTTGTTGGTAATTTGACGAGCCCTGCTTAAGATATTTATATCTCTTCTTTCTGCCGCAATTCTCATCCTAAAATCAGCTTTTTTTCCAATATGCCAACTCCCAGTTCCAGCAGAATCTACAATAAAGCCATCGGTTAAGCCCTTCTTTTCAATTAGACTTATAAAGATAGCTTCTGCTGCAGGAGACCTACAAATATTTCCCAAACATACAAAAAGAACAGAAATTTTTTTCATATGATTTCAAATTTCATTAAATTATAAAACTTTTAAGTAGTAAATAAAACTTCTTTAATTAAAGATTCAGTAAATTCTTTACCAAACAAACTCGACAACATTGGCCTAGCTGGATCGTTATCTCTTCTATAATTCAAATAATTATTTTGACCGTTAATTAATTCTTTTTGCAGTTCAATATTGACTTCTTTGCTTTCGAAAAGAATTTCCAAATACAAATCAAGATATTCCTTAAATGAGGTATAAAGCTGATTAGCAATTAAAAAATCACTTCTTTCTTCTTTAGGTAATTTTGACCATATTGCTCCTGGAGAAAAAAATCTAGCTACATCCGCAGACATTTCTTCAGCTGATGGGAGTGATGAATGACAATGATTTTTGAGTTTTATAAGTTTTTCTAATAACTGATTATTGTATTGATTTTGTATTTTTAATGAAGGCTGAAAATCTAACACTAATAAATAACTATTAGGTAGAGAAACAAAATCTACTCCAAAAAATGGGACGTTAAAAGTAGTATTAGGAATAATTAAAAAATTTAAAACAGAATAATTTGGACTATTTATACAAACTGCTCTTGCGAATTGAATTCTTTTTTTATGCGTAACACCCCAAGTAGAGAGATTCACATTTTTTTTTGATTTTTTTGAACCATAAGTTGAATCTTTATAAGAATATTCAGAGGGTATTATTTTTTCTAAACAGTTATATTTACTTAAATTATTTGTTAAATATTTTAAAAAATTATGCCATCTCCAATCTGGCCTGTAAAAAATAGTATTTTGTATTAGCATTCAATAAGTAATCTCATTATTTAATGTAAAAAGGAATTTATTGACAAATTTTTTTGTCCATTTTTCTCCAAAAAAAGATTTAAACAACTTTTCTGCAGGGTCTTTTTCAAAACTATACTTATCATATTTAATTTGATTAATCTTTATTTCTTCTGCATTTAAGAATTGATTAACAGGATTCGATTTGTGAATGTTCAAATAATTATTTACAAATGAATGGAATATATTATTTAAATCTCTATCAAGATTTAATTTATTTCCTCTACATATAATTACCCATGGCGAAAAATACTTTTTTGAATCATATATATTCTTCATTTTATTATTATCAAATGCAGAATATTTTTTCTTAATAATACCTAAACTTGAACAATATTTTTCGAGATATTTGCCTTCTTGAATTAAAGGTTGATAATCGAGAATTACTAATAACTTTTGAGAAGTTCCAAACCATAAAATATCAGCTCCTAAAATAGGCATTTCACTATCAAAATTAGGGTATGCAACCGTATTAAACACTTGCAGTTTTTTGCCACCATCTAATCTTGTTATTCGCCACTTTCTATATTCGGGAGATGAAAAAAGCCAATTCTTAATAATATATTTTGAGTCTTCATTGTAATGTTCTTTGAATTCGCTAGATATTTGTACTTCATGACCATTTAATTCATCAATATTGGTTTTAAGGAAATCAACAAATGAATCAAACATAAATATTAGGTCTCAGTACTTCCTTTCCTGACTTTTTTTGTAATGTAATTGAATACAATCTTGCCTAAAACAGCAATCAAGTTACCTTCAAGCTCCTTAAACATTTTCATATTGTAAGTAAAGGCTTGATTAGCTTCATCAATAATTTGATCAGCAGTCTTTTGATTTATTGGGAGTTGATTCAAAGTAAGGGAATATTCTTCCTTGAATTTCTTTTCATCAGCAATTAATTCAAACTCATAAAAATTTAAACCATCATTTCCCTGCAAATTTAATGCTTTTTTAGCGATCCTTTTCAAGATTTGCCCTCCAGATAAATCTCCTATATAGCGAGTGTAGTGGTGACCAACTAATAGCTCTGGTGAATTTTTTGCGACCTCTCGGATTCTTTCAACGTATTCTTTTGCTGAGTGAGACATATTAATTTCATTCTTCCAGTTTTCACCAAAATAAAATTTAAGATCATTTACAAGAGTTTCTTTCCTGTATAACGATTTAAAACCTATAGGTTTTATTACGGGATGTTCCTCCTTGACCAGTCTTTCAATTTCTTCTTCCATAGCTTCATAAACAAAATATAAATCACTAATTAATTTTCTATAAGATTTTTTTTCAACAACTCCTTTTAAAAAACAAGCCACAAAGCCAGTATTTTCTGCCATAGTATGGGATTTTTTTGTCCCTTCTCTTAATTGTCCTGCAAGAGCGACTGCCATATATTTTGAATTATTTTTGTAAGTGTATTTAATCTACAAGGAAAATACATAAAACAGCTAAATTTTGTTACCAGCAGATGTTGTAGAGAATAGCTTATAAAGTTCTTTACAAACCAAAAAAAGGTTATCTTTTTGTTCCTTTTGCGGTAAATGAGTACCAGTCATTTCCCAATCACCGATGGTAGCCACTCTCCATCTCTCAGAGGGAACAATCATACCTCGCATTATTATTCCCAACAATTTCGGAACTCTGCCATTATTATCATTTTCAATTCTTAATTGTAAGAGTATCGCTCTACATTCAATAAGAGGACTCCAACCAGGGAAATGAAACGCAAAATCAATAGTATCTTGCATGGATTCATTATTTGAATTGTCCCAGGGACTAAAGTTTACGCTTGCATCTGGAAAATATTTCCGAAACAAAGCTGCAGTGGAAGCAATTTTATTGGCTATTTCAACATTACTTACATTTGAACTCGCATTCATAAGTAGCTGAGTATTTTTTTTGAAAATGACATAATTTGCTTTAACTTGCTTATTAACTACTTTTTCTTTTAATAAAGATGTTGAAATGCTGATTAACAAACTATTCTCTATTCACATTTGAATAATAAATTTCTAGGTTTTAAAGAAAATAACTCATCGCAAATTACAATGCGAGGAACTTAAATTAGTTATCTTTTATTAATTCAATGCTATGCCAAAATTTGAAAAATTAACTTTACCTAATGAAGGCGAGATAATAACTTTTAATCAAGGTAAACCTAATGTTCCTAATAATCCAATTGTCCCATTTATTAGGGGTGATGGTACTGGAGTTGATATTTGGCCTGCAACTCAAGTCGTCCTTGATTCAGCGATTAAAAAAAGCTATGGAGATGAAAGAAAAATTAATTGGTTTAAAATCTATGCAGGCGATGAAGCTTGTGAACTTTATGGAACATATAACTACCTCCCTCAAGATACCATTGAAGCAATCAAACACTTTGGTGTAGCCATCAAAGGTCCTTTAACGACTCCCATCGGTGGAGGAATTAGATCTCTTAATGTGGCATTAAGGCAAATATTTGATTTATATAGCTGTGTTAGACCATGCAAATATTATTCAGGAACTCCAAGCCCTCACAAAAATCCCCAAAATTTAGACGTTATTGTTTATAGAGAAAATACTGAGGATATCTACATGGGAATTGAATGGGAAGCGGACGATAATAATTGTCTTGAATTAATTAATCACTTAAATAACATTGTCATACCAAAAAGTAAAAATTTAAAAAATAGATCCATACCAGACGGATCAGGTATTGGAATCAAACCGGTGAGCAAATCTGGTAGCCAAAGGCATATTAGAAAAGCTATTGAACATGCCAAAAGATTATCAGGAGATAAAAGGCATGTGACTCTTGTACATAAAGGGAATATAATGAAATATACTGAAGGTGCATTTAGAGATTGGGGATATGAATTAGCAGTAAATGAATTTAGAGAAGATTGCATTACAGAAAGAGAAAGCTGGATTTTAGATAATATTCAGAAAAATCCAGAAATTACAATTGAAAATAATGCTCGCAAAATTGAACCAGGTTTTGACAAGCTTACAAATAACAAAAAAGCATTCATTTGCGAAGAAATTAAAGAAGTTATTGCATCAATATCAATTTCTCACGGAGATGGAAAATGGAGAGAACTTATTCTTGTTGATGATCGGATAGCTGATAGTATATTTCAACAAATACAAACTAGACCTCAAGAATATTCAATTCTTGCAACCTTAAATCTCAATGGAGACTATGTTTCTGATGCAGCTGCTGCAATTGTTGGTGGCCTAGGCATGGCTCCTGGTGCAAATATTGGAGATAATGCAGCAATTTTCGAAGCTACGCACGGTACTGCGCCAAAACATGCAGGCTTAAATAAGATTAATCCAGGCTCCGTAATTCTTAGTGGTGTAATGATGCTTGAATATTTTGGTTGGAATGAGGCAGCTAACTTAATTACTAATGGTTTAAGTAAAGCAATAGAGCAAAAAAAAGTCACCTATGATCTAGCACGCTTAATGGAACCAAAAGTAGAACCCTTATCCTGCAGCAGTTTTGCTGAAGAAATTATCTCAAATTTCTAATTTAAAAATTATTTTTTATTTTCAATAACTTTCCAAATATTAACTAGTGAATCTTTAGTGCCAATGTTTCCAGGATGAGTAATAATGGGAAGTTTTTCACCATTTTTCAGGTTGTAAGTAACCACTGAAATGCCAGTTAAAATCTGTCCTTCAAGATAAACATAATCTGCATTAAGTCCTTTACTAAGAATCAAATTTGTTGTTATTCCACCTTTTGAAATCAAATATCCTATTTCATACTTCAAATCTGCGACTAATTCAGCAATAAAACAAGCAAGCAAATTATAAAAATTAAATAGTTCAGAAGAATCTAAAGACATAAATTTTCTTGAAGTAAACAAAACAGGAGTTTTTCCTTTTTCAAAAGAAAATCTAATTTCTTTCAAAAATTTATTTTTAAACAAATTCCTTCGCTTCTGATTATTATCTAATGAAGTAATTTTAAAGAATTCAAACACATCTAATTCAACTGGATTGCAATTACTTATATCTAATAAATTATTCAATTGTATTGTTGAAAGTTCTACATAAGATCCAACAATTATCAGTCCTGGAAGAAAACTCTTTTCTTTATTTCTTATTCTCAAATTAGAGAAAAATATTTCACTCTGAGAAACACTTTTTTTCTCAGAAATTGAACTTATAAAACTTGCTGCAGTTCGAAAAAGGAATTTTTTTTGTTTAATTAATTTTTTAATTACTAAAGAAAATTTTTTAAGTTGAGAATAATTTTCCACATCTACAACTACATGTTTATTATTCTTCAAGTTCTTTAGTGTTTTAAAAACAATATTATTTTCTTCATCATTTAGCATTTCGATATCTGACAATAAAAGATTTTGAATATCTTCAAAATTTATTTGCGATTTACTCTGCTGAAATAAAAGATTCTTGACATTACTTGTCTCATATCCAAAAATTTTATCTTTTGCAAAAATTGTTTCACTAATAGGAGTTTTATCAACAAAATGAGATCCATTTATTGTTAATCTTTTACCCTCTATGAAAGCTGGAATATGAAAAGTAGCATCAAAAGGACCTAAGCAACTATTTAGAGCAATTGGCTCTAAATAGTTATGTCCTCGAAGGGTAGAGTCTCCTCTACTTATAAATATAATTTCTTCTTCATAGGATTGAGAAGTAATAACAGTCTTAAGATTTTTGCAAATTTCCTCTATTGTTAATTTCGCATCATTTTCCGATAGTGACCTTGTATTAGCCAAAATAAAAAATAAATTAGATTTAGATTCAAAACCTTTGACTAAAGTTGAGCAGTCCCACTTAAGCAGTAATAAGCAATCGCGAACAGTTTGAGAGCCTGTGGGATCATCATCTATAACGACAAATTTCATAAGTATTGCAAAATTACTTAAGAGATTTTATTTGTATTGAGGTGTTTAGTCTTTTATTATCATTTGAAGGAATCATAATGTTTCTAAATCCATCAACAAAAGAATTTCGGGGACTAGTCCAAGGTTCGAGACATATCATTCTTCTTGGAGGATTACTCCAAATAACACCTAAATCAAAAGGATATGGATGATTTAAAGTTACCTCTCGTTTAAAAATTTTATCTCGAAAAGAGCTTCTACCGGAAGTATACATAAGTAGATCAACTCCTAAATGAATTTTGTTTAATTCATCCAAAGTATTACTTATAGTGTTTCTTTCTTGATCCTGGCAATTAAGTGGATTATCAACAAACTCTAAATTTTTGAAATCTGAAATATTAAAATAAGGATGCAGACCAAAATTTATAGGCATAGCAAAGTCTGTTTTGTTATTGATTGTAATTTCAAATTCTAAAGAATTAATTTTTAAGATAACTTCTATTTTTAGTTCGAAATCGAAAGGATAATATTTTCTAGTTTTTTTAGATGAATTTAAGAATAAGCATAAAAATTTTTCATTTTCGTCGAAGGAGTATTGCCATTGCAAATCCCTAGCGAAACCATGTTGTGGTAATTGCAAATAACCATTTCCAAATACTGAACTAGGGGTATTGAGATTTCCACAAATTGGAAACAAGATTGGAATGCCTC
>CABZHQ010000031.1 GCA_902525585.1 uncultured Prochlorococcus sp.
AGCTGAGATCATACCCTTTGAACCTGAATTATTAATTTTGATGCAGGGAAGTGGAGATTTGATCAAACTTTAGTAATAACACTTTTAAAAATTAGGAAATTATGAGAAGTTCTTGGATTAAGCCTCGCCTCGGGAAAAACAATTTAACTCAGATGAACTTTGCGAGAAACGGATATATTACTGAAGAAATGGATTTTGTAGCTAAAAAAGAGAATCTACCTTCATCTTTAATAATGGAGGAAGTGGCAAGAGGAAGATTAATTATTCCAGCCAATATTAATCATTTGAATCTTGAGCCAATGTCTATAGGTATTGCTTCTAGATGCAAAGTCAATGCCAATATTGGTGCTTCCCCTAATGCAAGTGATATCAATGAAGAAGTAGAAAAGCTCAAATTAGCTGTTAAATATGGTGCTGATACAGTTATGGATCTCTCTACGGGAGGAGTAAATTTAGATGAAGTGCGGCAAGCAATTATTCAAGAATCTTCTGTTCCCATAGGAACTGTTCCTGTATATCAAGCTTTAGAAAGTGTACATGGCTCAATAGATAGACTAACAGAAGACGATTTTCTTCATATAATCGAAAAACATTGTAAGCAAGGCGTAGATTATCAAACTATTCATGCTGGTCTATTAATAGAGCATTTGCCAAAAGTTAAAGGAAGAATTACTGGAATTGTTAGTAGAGGGGGAGGTATTTTAGCCCAATGGATGCTACATCATTTTAAGCAAAATCCTCTCTATACAAGGTTTGATGATATTTGTGAGATTTTTAAAAAATATGATTGTACTTTTTCTCTAGGAGATTCACTAAGGCCTGGATGTTTGCATGATGCTTCTGATGATGCTCAGCTAGCTGAATTGAAGACCTTGGGCGAGCTTACTCGAAGAGCATGGGAACATAATGTTCAAGTAATGGTTGAGGGTCCCGGTCATGTACCTATGGATCAAATTGAGTTTAATGTAAGGAAGCAAATGGAAGAATGTTCAGAAGCGCCTTTCTATGTACTCGGTCCTTTAGTAACAGATATTTCTCCTGGTTATGACCATATATCAAGTGCTATTGGAGCAGCGATGGCAGGATGGTATGGAACTTCTATGTTGTGTTATGTAACCCCAAAAGAACATCTAGGTCTTCCAAATGCAGAAGATGTTCGCGAAGGATTAATTGCTTATAAAATAGCTGCTCATGCTGCTGATATAGCACGACATAGAGCAGGCGCTCGTGATCGAGATGATGAACTTAGTCATGCAAGGTATAACTTTGATTGGAATAAACAATTCGAACTTTCATTAGATCCAGAAAGGGCAAAGCAGTACCATGATGAGACACTACCTGAAGAAATCTTCAAAAAGGCGGAGTTTTGTTCAATGTGTGGTCCAAAACATTGTCCAATGAATTCAAAGATTTCAGATGAATCTCTCGATCAGTTAAAAGATAAACTTGAAGAATGTAATACTTCAGCGTAGCTATCAAGTTATAAAATTTCTTTTGTCTTATTCACTACGTTTTCGACTGTAAATCCAAAATTTTTCATACATTCTCCTCCAGGTGCTGATGCACCAAACCTATCCATAGTAATACAAATCCCATCAAAACCTGTATATTTATGCCAACCAAATGAATGGGCAGCTTCTACTACAACTCTCTTTTTCACACTACTAGGTAAAACACTTTCTTTGTAAGAATCTTCTTGCTCTTCGAAAAGTTCTAAACAAGGCATAGAAACAACTCTAACTTTTTTACCTAAGCTTGAAATTTCCTTACTTGCCTCAATGCAAAGATTCAGTTCGCTTCCAGTACCAATAAATATTAGATCTGGTGTTCCTTCGCAATCGGAAACTACGTACCCTCCAAGGGCAACTTTGTCGATTGATGTATTTTCTTGATTTGGCATACCTTGTCTGCTTAAACAAAGGGCAGAAGGTCTTTTCCGATTTTGAATAGCAAGCTTATAAGCTCCACTTGTCTCATTTCCATCTCCTGGTCTGAAAACTAGCATGTTAGGCATGGCACGAAGAGAAGGGATAGTTTCAATAGGTTGATGTGTTGGGCCGTCTTCTCCTACACCAATTGAATCATGTGTTAATACATAGATCACTCCTAGTTCGCTGAGTGCCGAAAGCCTCATTGAACCTCTCATATAATCGGCGAAAACAAGGAAGGTTCCACCATAAGGAATAAGACCACTATTATGATAGGCAATTCCATTAAGTACAGCTGCCATTGCATGCTCTCGTACACCAAAGTGTAAATATCTTTTTTCAGGACTATGAGGTTGGAATGATCCTGTTTCTCCCTTAATATCTGTGTAGTTAGAGTGAGTTAAATCTGCGGATCCACCAATTAATTCAGGCAGGTTAGGTCCCAAAGCACCTAAACATATTTGTGAATGCTTTCTGGTAGCTAACCCCTTATCATCAGGAGTATAAGAAGGGAGATCTGAGTCCCAATTCTCAGGTAATTGGCCTTTTAACATTCTGTTTAATTCGGCTCCTTCAGAGGGATATTTTTTTTGATATTCTTCAAATTTAGAATCCCATTCTTTCTCTAAGCTTTCCCCTTTGTCTATAGATTTTCTAAAATGCTCATATACTTCATTTGGTATTTCAAATGGAGAATATTCCCAATTTAGAAACTCTCTAGTTAATGCAGCTTCTTCTTCTCCAACAGCTGCTCCATGAATTCCAGCAGTATCTGATTTATTGGGCGAACCATAACCTATTGTTGTAGAAATTTTTATAATTGAAGGTTTGTCTGTAATTAATTTTGCTTTTTCGATAGCTTCTGTTATTCCTTTAACATCATGATTCCCATCTTCAACATGTTGTACGTGCCATCCATAAGCTTCGTATCTTTTTAAAACATCTTCGGTGAAAGAAACGTCTGTTCGCCCATCGATTGTAATTTGATTATCGTCATAGAGTGCGATTAATTTTCCGAGTTTAAGATGACCAGCTAATGAGCAGGCCTCTGATGCAATGCCTTCTTGATTACAGCCGTCACCCATTATGACGTAAGTGTAGTGATCAACGATATTGCAATCAGGCTTATTGAATTTAGCTGCTAAGTGAGTTTCAGCTATTGCTAAACCAACTGCATTTGAAATTCCAGCTCCAAGAGGTCCAGCTGTGACTTCAACCCCTTCAGTTTCGAATGTTTCTGGATGTCCAGGAGTTTTTGATCCCCATTGCCTAAATTCTTTAATATCTTCTATAGAAACTGATTTATATCCTGTCAAATGAAGCAAAGAATATAAAAGCATACAGCCATGACCAGCTGATAATACAAAACGGTCTCTATTGAACCATTTTGGGTTATTTGGGTTGTGATTAAGTATATTTTGCCATAATGCATAACCCATAGGAGCACATCCCATAGGTAATCCAGGATGTCCACTATTAGATTTATTTACTGCATCTACAGCAAGCATTCTTATACTATTTACACAAAGTGATTCTAATGAAACAGATGCAGCGACCATTGTTTTTAATAAGTTAAGTGGGAAATACAGAATTGGTTGTCTTCAATTTATTTTGCTGAAAGCAAGGCAAACATTGTGACCACCAAAGCCGAAAGAATTAGAAAGAGCAACTCCTACTTGAGCTTCTCTTGCATTATTTGGTACATAATCAAGATCACATTCAGGATCTGGATTGACGTAGTTAATTGTAGGAGGGATAAAATTATGTGTCAAAGAAAGTATACAAGCTACAGCTTCTATACCTCCTGAGCCTCCTAGGAGATGACCAGTCATCGACTTAGTAGAGCTTACAGGAATGAGGTAAGATCTGTCTCTAAAAATAGATTTAATTGCAGAAGTTTCATTTTTATCATTGGCTGATGTACTTGTTCCATGAGCATTGATGTAATCAACTTTTTCAAGGCTAAGACAAGCGTCTTCAATTGCTAATTTGATAGCTTCGGCGCCTCCAACCCCGCCTGGAGATGGAGCAGTAATATGATGAGCATCACATGTTGTGCCGTATCCAACTATTTCTGCATAAATTCTCGCATTCCTTTTTTTTGCATTTTCTAAAGTTTCTAAAACAAGAATTCCAGATCCCTCTCCAATAACAAATCCATCTCTTTCAGCATCAAAAGGCCTGCTGGCAGTTTGAGGACTGTCATTTCTGAAAGAAAGAGCTTTGGCACTGGCAAAACCAGCTACTCCTAGCGGCGTAATACTTGCTTCTGCTCCCCCACAGATCATTGCATCTGCTTTTCCAAGTTGGAGTAATCTAAAAGAATCACCAATTGCATTTGAACCGGCAGCGCAAGCGGTGGAAACAGAAGAACTTGGTCCTTTTGCACCCAAAGCGATTGCAGCCAATCCAGTTGCCATGTTTGGAATCATCATTGGGACTGTAAATGGACTTACTCTTTTGGGCCCTTTATGACTCAATATTTGAGCTTGACTTTCCATAGTTAGTAAGCCTCCAACACCTGAACCAATAATCACTCCAATTCTTGATGCATTATCTTCAGTAATTTCAAGTCCAGAATCATTAAAGGCTTGCTTTGCAGCAATAACTCCAAACTGGGAAAAACGATCCCATCTTTTGGATTCTTTAGCTTCAATAAATTGTTCAGATTGAAGATTTTTTACTTCTGCTGCAAATTTGCAAGGATGTTGTTCAGGATTAAAGAGAGTAATATCTGAGACCCCATTAGTACCTGTTTGAAGACCGACTAAATATTCATCAATGTTATTACCAATTGGAGTTACTGCTCCGATACCAGTAATAACTACTCGATGGAAATTTGGCATTCTTTATTAACCTTTTTTTTCTTCGATGAATTTTACTGCATCGCCAACAGTTGCGATTCCTTCAGCTGCTTCATCAGGAATCTCAATATCAAATGCTTCTTCAAGAGCCATCACTAGTTCAACAGTATCTAGAGAATCTGCACCTAAATCATTTTGGAAATTTGAATCTGATTTTACTTCTCCAGATTCAACGCTTAGTTGTTCTGAAACAATAGAACAGACTTTTTCAAGGATTTCTTGTGACATAGTTTATTGGAATTACTAAATATCTATATAATTTTATGCCCTAGAGTTAACAAGAGTGAAGCATATCTTAATTTTTTTAATTTCTTTGTAAGACAATAGTATTATAAAGCCAGGTTCAAAAAGACAATTTTTACATGTCACACGCAGTTAAAATTTATGACACTTGCATTGGTTGCACCCAATGTGTAAGGGCTTGCCCACTTGATGTTTTAGAAATGGTTCCTTGGGACGGCTGTAAAGCTGGCCAAATAGCTTCATCTCCTAGAACAGAAGATTGTGTAGGTTGCAAAAGGTGTGAAACGGCATGTCCAACAGATTTCTTAAGTATTCGTGTTTATTTAGGAGATGAGACTTCTAGGAGTATGGGCTTAGCATATTAATTTTTATAGTGCAGTTTTAAGAGAGTCCATGTTTTATTAAATACGCATTTTAATTCAATATAATTGAAAAAAAAATTCGTATGTGCGGAATAGTTGCTGTAACTGGATATAAAAAAGCTCTACCATTATTAATAAATGGTCTAGAAAAACTTGAATATAGAGGTTATGATTCTGCAGGAATTGCAATAATAAATTCTGAAACAAATTGTATTTCTTGTAAAAAAGCAGAAGGGAAACTCAAAAATTTAGTAAGTACTCTAAATGATCAAAATATTCCTGGAACTGTTGGTATTGGTCATACCAGATGGGCAACTCATGGAAAGCCTGAGGTTAAAAATGCACATCCTCATACCGATAGTTCAGGTAATATAGCAGTTGTTCAAAATGGCATTATTGAAAATTTCCAAGATTTAAAAAATAAATTAGAGGAAGAGGGCATTATTTTTAATTCTGATACAGATACCGAGGTAATTCCCCATCTAATTCAAAGAGAGTTAAATACATTAAGTAAACTTAATCTCGAGAATAATGGTTCAACATTATTAGTAGCTGTGAGAAATGTAATATCTGATTTAGAAGGATCTTATGCTCTAGCAGTTTTATGGTCTGGAGCTCCAACCTCTTTGGTAGTTGCAAGAAGACAAGCGCCTTTGGTTATTGGTTTGGGTGAAGGAGAATTTATTTGTGCTAGTGATACTCCAGCCATTGCAAACTTTACGAATATTATTTTGCCTATGGAGGATGAAGAAATAGCTTTATTAACTCCGCTTGGAATTGAAATATATGACTCAAGCAACGAGAGACAATATCGAAATCCAGTTTCTCTAAAAGTATCAGAGCAAATAATTGATAAGATGCACTTCAAACACTATATGTTAAAAGAGATATATGATCAGCCACAGACTGCAAAAAACTGGTTGGAAAATTATTTAATTAAGAACCTAGATAATGGTCAATATCAAATCAAATATCCCTTTGATACAGATTTTTTTCAATCAATTGAAAGAATTGAAATTATTGCTTGTGGTACAAGTAAACATGCAGCAATGGTGGGTAGCTTTTTATTAGAACAATTTTCAGGTATTCCTACAAATGTCTTTTATGCAAGCGAATTTCGATATTCACCACCTCCATTATTGCCAAATACATTAACCATAGGAGTCACTCAATCTGGAGAAACTGCTGATACGATTGCGGCTATTGATATGGAAATTAAAAGACGTTCTTCAATTGAAGAAAAAAAATTTAAACCCAATCTTATTGCAATAACAAATAGAAAAGAGAGTTCTATAGGAAGGCAGGTCTCAAATATAATCGATATATGTGCAGGAATAGAAGTTGGAGTTGCAGCAACAAAAACTTTTTTTGCTCAATTACTTTCTTTTTATGGATTAGCCATAAAATTTGCTCAAATTAAAGGCAATCAAAGTCCTGATGAAATAAGTAAATTAATAAACGAACTTATGGAGCTTCCGCCATTAATGGAAGATCTCTTAGAGAAACATAATAAATCTTCAGAAAAGCTGGCACATGATTTTTTTAATATTAAAGATGTAATTTTTTTAGGAAGAGGAATAAATTATCCAATTGCTCTTGAAGGAGCTTTAAAACTCAAAGAAATTAGTTACATTCATGCGGCTGGATATCCTGCTGGCGAAATGAAACATGGTCCAATAGCTTTGTTAGATAAAAAAGTACCCGTAATTTCAATTGCTTCCCCTGGCGAAGTTTTCGACAAAGTTATCAGTAATGCTCAAGAAGCAAAAGCTAGAGATTCTTATTTGATTGGGATCGCTCCTGAATGTGATGGAACAGAAATCTTTGATTATTTAATGAAAGTTCCTTCCTCTAATCAATGGATTTCACCTTTACTTAACATACTGCCTTTACAGTTATTGAGTTACCATATAGCAGCTCATAGGGGACTTGACGTGGATCAACCAAGAAATTTAGCCAAAAGTGTAACTGTGGAATGATGTGTTTCTTACAAATTTTTATTTTTAAAATTTATAGCTCTAAAAGTCCATTTGGAGGATTGATGATTACAAAATTATTTTTTAAATCTACTAATGGGACTATTTCCTTAACAAATGGTATGAGAACTTTTTTTTGATTTTTAAATAGTTCAATAACAAGTAAATTATTTTTCTCGTTTTCTAAATTGATGACTTTTCCAATTGTTTTTAATTCATTATTTTCTAAATTCCTGACCTCCAGATTGATAAGTTCCAACAAGTGGAATTCTTCTTTTTTTAAATTGGGTAGTTTATCTGTTTTTACAATAATTTTAAATTTTTTTAGTTGCTCTGCATGATTTCTTGTATTTATTCCTTGAAGCTTAACTATAAAGGTTTCTTTACCAGGCTGTTTGAAACCAGAGATAAGTTCTATTTTTGAAGGAGGTTCATTTTCTTTTTGCAACCATCTTATTCCCGGTTTTAAAAATCTTTCTTCAAAATCACTTAGAGATTTAACTTTTACCTGTCCATTAATTCCATAACATGATGTTATTAATCCAACAGTCAACCATTCATTTTTGTTTATCATATATTGTATTAGAAGAAGTGTTTTATGGAATTATCTACTAAACCCATTCTCCCTGGTTCATTTGTTGTTGTAAAAGACACTAACTCTATATATAGAGGATATAAAGGGTTTGTACAAAGAGTTACAAAAAAAAGAGCAGCGGTTCTTTTTGAAGGGGGTAACTGGGATAAACTCATTACTTTTCAACTAATAAATTTAGAAATAGTATAAAAAATTAGATTTTACCTATAGTTATAAATTTTTCTATCAAATCTCTAGCTGCATTTGTTTCTGCTTGTTTATGAGACTTGCCGAATGCAGATGATTCTTTTGATCCTTTGATAAATATATCGCAAGAAAATCTTTTAGGGTCCCCATTTTTCTTTGAGACTTCAATTATTTTGTAGATTGGTAAATCAAAACCTTTACTTTGACACCATTCCTGCAGAACTGTCTTAGATTTAAATTTATATGGAGCTTT
>CABZHQ010000032.1 GCA_902525585.1 uncultured Prochlorococcus sp.
CTTCTTTGGTATTTGTTGATAGTTTATTTTTTTTAATATGCTTTATTGTTTCTACCATATTACTTTTATAGGGGTCTGAATAATAATTGTATCTACTAAATACTTTTACAAAACGGGAAATTACGATTGGATTTAATTTATCGTAATCAATTATCTTTTTTGCAATATATTTATAACCAGAACCATCCTTTGCATGAAAAGTACTATTTTGTGTTACGAAAGAATTTAATATAGCTCTTAAAGTGTTCGGTGATTTTGAATCAAAAAACTTATTTTCAAATAATTTTTCAATGCTGATTGTTTTTTCATCAAATTCTATAGATGCATTGAATGAGAACCAACTATCCAAAACGACACTATTATTTTTCCATTTATTGAAGAATATATTTGAAATAAGTTTTCGTTCAGGACAATTAATCTTACTGAATGAATTCAATGCAGCTTTTGCTAGCGTCATCGAATTACTATCGACATAATTAATTATTTTGCTTTTAATTTCCTCATCATGACTGTGTAAGAGTAGTTTCCAAATAGTTTCGATTACTTTTCTTTCATTTTTCCCTTCTGGCCAGACTTTATCTAGATTTTTCTCTATTTTTTCGAGCTTAAAATATAATTCTTTTTTTAATTTGGTACCGAATAAATGATTTATTTCGTCAATAGTTTTATATATCTTTAAAGGATCTATATTTTCCATCTCCGATTCAATTTCTGCAAATGTCGGAATACTGAGTAATTCTGATAAAAGGGATAAATTAATATCTTTATTTTTTATAAATGATATTAAGGTGCTTATTAATTTATTTTCAATTTTATGATCTGGTTTTTCATCTAATCTGCATAAAATAATTTTTTTATAAAATACTTTTACAGTATTAGATAGTGTAAAAAAATCTTTTTCATATTTTAAGATTAAAAATTTTTCATCCAAGGTAGTGTCTGATTCCCACTCAACAGGTGAAGAGAATTCGCGAAGATAAGTTACTAAAGGAATTTGGAGGTGAGAATTTATATTCCTAAAAATAAATTCTTGTTTTTTTGTTTTTAAAACAACCGTTTTTTCTATCGTTTTATTCTCACTGCAAAATATTGCCAAATTTATAGGAATTATTAGAGGTAAATCATTATATGGGTTCTTCTTTATTGGATTACTTTGAGAGGCTTCAATTGTCAGTTTTTCGCCTTTTTGATCCCAGATTCTCTTAAATTTAATTTTTGGGGTCCCATTCTGCTTGTACCAGATTTTAAACTTTTCAGGATCGATTTCCTTATTATATTCTAAAATTTTATCGACAAATTGTTCTATTGTTGCTGCATTTCCATCATATGTTGAGATGTAATTACTAAATCCTTTATAGAAATTTTCATCTTTTACAAGCTTATTAAGCATTCTAATTATTTCTGCTCCTTTCTCGTAAATCGTGGTCGTATAGAAATTGTCTATTTCTTGATATTTTTCAGGCATTACAGGATGTGATGTTGGACCAGAATCCTCTCTAAATTG
The DNA here is from genome assembly GCA_902525585.1 of uncultured Prochlorococcus sp. Taxonomy (GTDB): domain Bacteria; phylum Cyanobacteriota; class Cyanobacteriia; order PCC-6307; family Cyanobiaceae; genus Prochlorococcus_A. The sequence continues at coordinate 1,505 of CABZHQ010000032.1, forward strand.
ATTTCTTCTAAGAAATTTCGCATCATCAAGTCTCTTGATTTCACGATTATGAACGTCTGCAGTGAATTGTTGATCTCTGAATACTGTTAAACCCTCTTTTAGAGATAGTTGAAACCAATCCCTACAAGTCACTCTATTCCCAGTCCAATTATGGAAGTATTCATGGGCGATCACGCCTTCTATTCTTTCTAGTTCTTCATCAGTTGTTGTTTCAGAATTAGCGAGTATTAGTTTTGAGTTGAAAATATTGAGACTTTTATTTTCCATTGCTCCCATATTAAAATGCCTGACTGCAACAATATTGAATAATGACAAATCGTATTCAAGGTTATATTTATCCTCGTCCCACTTCATAGATTTCTGTAGGGAACTTATTGCATGTTGAACAAATTTTTCATCGCCATACTCAACATAAATATTTATTTCTACTTTTTTATTAGATTTTGTTATGAAATTGTCTTTTACACAATTAAGTTTCCCTGCTACCAATGCAAATAGATATGAGGGTTTCGGATATGGGTCTTCCCAAATTATTTCATGTCGATTATTTGCAAGATTGTTTTCTTTTACGACGTTACCATTTGAGAGTAAGACAGGATAATCATTCTTGTCTGCTTCAATTCTCACGGTGTATTTGCTTAGAATATCAGGCCTATCAGAGTGAAAACTTATTCTTCTAAACCCCTCTGCCTCGCATTGCGTAGTTATAATTCCATTGCTCTCATACATACCTAAAAGGGAAGTATTTTCCTTCGGTTTAATTATTCCCTCTATTTTTAATAAAAAATTATCTTTATTTATATTTTCTATTTTTAAGTTATTTTTTTGCTGTTTGTAGTATTCCTTTCCCAGTAGTGAGTCATCTATAAATATTTTTTTTATTAATATATCCGTACCATCTAGGATAAGATTTTTGGTATTCTTATTTTTTTTTACCAATTTTAATTTCGTCGTAACATTAACAGCATTTTTCTTTATTACGAAGTCCAAAAAAATTTCTGGAATTTCATAATCAAAAACTTTGTAATCTTCAAGTTTTACATATCTTGAAATACCTTTTTGGTTTTTTGGTTTGTTCATCTTTATAAAGAAGTTCAAAAGTTAAATAATCTAGAATACTTATCCTGAAATTATAAGTTAGAACTGTTTTCTTCTGATTGACAAAAATGTGCTTTAACTTCTCCAGAAGGAAGTAGTTCGAATAAAGAAGGATTATTAATATCAGGAGATCCGTCTTCATTAAATTGGTACTTCCAGTCCCACTTCTTATCTGTAAAGGAAATATAATCTTTTCTTAGAGAGTAAGGAAGCATAATTTTTTTTTTGTTCCAATTTATATTTATAAATGCTCCTGGCTTTAACTCAGATATATTTTTTACTATGGAAAAGTCACCGTTTATATTATTTCTCATCACAAGATCAAGCTTTGAATTTTCACAAATATAGCTACTATTTAAAGCTAATAAAAGTATTGAGCTAATAAGAAAAGAATGAATTTTTTGAACTCCTTTTAAAGTAGATTTACTTTCAAGCTAAATGACTTAATTAAAGATCTTTTTGGATCGAATTAAATCATAATAGATTGCATACTCTTTAGATCTACAAGATTACAATTTAATGCCTCTTCATAATCCTGAACTGAAATAAAATTATTTAAAAAACCTGAATATTTTGCATCTCCGCCTATGGTGCTTGAAAGTATATATTTTGGATTGAATTTGTTAATCAATTTAGGGATTACATCAGCACCTTTTACAAAAGAACCAACTAAGGGTAATTCTAAATTTTTTGTAGGAGTAATTACTGCATCAAGACTTTGCTTTTTTAAATTTTCATCAAGATATCCATGGGGTTCTATATAAAAACCATTATCTTGATCGTCTTTAACAATATATCCGTTTTCTATTCTTGGTACTGGCGCCCCAGCAGTTGCTTCAAAACTTAAATTAAAAACTTTTGTCTTTTCATTTGGCTTAAGCATTTTAATTGAACTAAAACCAATTTTTTTTAATGTTTCAACAGCACTTTTAGGGCAAATTATAGGAATATCCTTTCTGAACATTTCTAATGTTGGAACATGACAGTGGTCAGGTAATCCTTGGGTTAACAAAACAACATCAATTTTTTTATCTATTGAAATTTCTTCTTTTAATGATCCTTTAAAAAACCACTCACCTGGAGGAAATATTAAATCTCCTTTGAGCCAAGGATCAATAATTAAATTGGATTTTTTAAATTTTATAAGCCAACCATTTGAACCAAGGTAGGTCGCTTCAAAAGTCATTATCAATCAATTGTTTTATTAGACTATAAGGTAATTTTGGCTTTATCGAGAAATTACTAATTTAGATTAGTTTGCTTCATTTAAGATTTGAAATGACTTTCTTTTTAGATTAAATATTAAAACTTGGTTATCTTTATAACTAATCTCAAAGTTTTCTTTTTCTAGCATTTGTATTGGTATTAAAGCTAGTCCTCCTGTTCCTGAAAATATGATTGGCATTGTGCTATTTTTAGTCCCATTCATTTTTTGTAAGTCAATAGCTTGAGAAACTATTTTTTTGGCTTTATCAAATCCGTAGTCTTCTATTAATTCAGGCCATAAAAAGTTAACTAATTCGTATTTAGAAAACTCAATTTGTACTGTTTTCATTAAAAAATAATAAATATATAGTGATTAATTAATTACGGTATTTACTTAATTACTATTTTTAAACCTATCCATGACTAGTTGCAACATATCTACTACATCACCATCAGTTAAATTTAAATCCTTCTTTAAATCATTGCAAGTTAAATTCATTTCAAGTGCCGCTTCAGCCATATGATTAACTTTTTGGTTATCACCGCCCAATGAAATAAAGGGATTGAAATTTTCTATCATTTAATACTTTTTGCTACCACCTAGTTCTAGCTAAGAAATAATTAATTATCATTTATTGATACATAAGCTTATAAATATGTTATTTAATATTTAGAAAGTTTTTATTTTTGAACTAGGGATATTGATACACCTTTTGATATCAATGCGAATCTTCTGGCTCTGACTAGTAAAGGAAATATCAAATTTGTTCTTTTATTTGATTTAAACATTCTAGAAAGTAACAAAAGTAAAGTACTTGAGGGATTATTTATCTGTTTGCAAATATTATTAATTGCATCTGCCCCATGAAAGATATCTTCATCTTTCAGAAGAATAGCTCCTTTATCTAGGTCAAAACCTTTATCTAGGAGGGATTTAATCAGAGTTAAATTTTTACGACCATCAATAATTTTTATATTATTTAACTTGCTTTTGATCTCAAGGAGCTCAGCAAAATGATTGCAGAATGGGCATTCTCCATCATAAATAAAGGTATAGTTGGAAGTCATTAGAAAAAAACAGTTTTAATGGTTTTAAAGTATGCCAACAAAATATTAATGACTAGATAATAAACCAAATAATAAAAATTTTGTGGATTTTTTATAAAGGGATAGTTAAACGATTCTAATAATTACGAAGAAATGTCTCAATATAGGTATATTTTTCATAAAAATCTGTATGCTAACTCGAAGATATTATGTTTTACAATCATGAATTTATTAGCTTCTTTTGCTTTAGGTGGTTTCAATCCATGGGCAGCAGGCTTTGGAATTGGTTCTTTAGTCCTTTTTGGTCTTGTTGGTCTTGTGGCTGGTCCAAACTTAAAGAATTTTGACCCTGATGCATAGATCATCATATTTAATATAAATTTTAAAAGACTCATTTGAGTCTTTTTTTTATGCGGTTTTTAAAATTTATTTTTAGAATCAATTTAAATTATAATCCGCTAAAGAAATGTTATTAAATCCTTTTTATCCATTTACTTTTTTGAAAATCTCTTCTCTTAAAGCTACTATTGTTTTTTTATCAATACTTTTAATTAAATCAAATTTGCTTAGATTAAAAGGGGGACTAATAGGAGGTCTTTTTGCCTTGATACTCTTATCTGGGATTCTTGCTTCTAGTACCATAGCTTTAGGATCGTTAGTTTATGCCTATCGATTAAAGAAGAAATCTAATTCTGATGATAATCAAATGCAGGAATTAGAAACTGTTAATGTTTAAGATATTTAGTGAATCAAATTCAGTTGGATAACCTAAAATGGAGTTCCAGGTACAAAATGTAAGACTAAAAATCCAAAACCGGCAGCAAAAACTATTGATACTGCGATGATTAGAAGGCCTGATGCCATCCCCCCTTCGTTAAACGCCATTTAGTAAGTTATTTTAAATTTATAATAGAACATATTTGTTCCAAGGTAATAGTTCTAATTACTTATAAATCATCCAAATTTATTATTAATGGTGAATAAAAGTAAAAAGATGGAAGTAAATGAGATGATAAATCCAAATATTATTAATGGTTTAGATTTGACGTTTTCTTCTATCTCAAGCTTATTCTTTGAAGACGAAAAACTACTATCTTTTTTTTTAAAAATAAGATTGGAAAAAGGTTTAATCACGATAAATTTTAGATTTAAGCTAATTACCCTAAAGTTTTAAACAAATCTTTATGGTAATCAACAACATTTTGACAACTTATTACAGGTGTAAATTCCATATGAATGCCAAATTTGGCTCTCCATGGAGCAAAATGCTCGAAAATTTCTTTATCACTCTCTGCCTTACATAAACAAACTACTCTACCCTCCCCTGGAGCATGAACTCTAAATAGCATCTCAAATTTATCTGTTTTATCTGATTTTGCAATTTCACCGTTTTCCCATGCTTCTACAAATAATTGATAAGCTTTCACTTGATTCTCAATATCTGGGAATTGGCAGTCAGCAAGAAATAATTGCATTGGAGTATTCTTAAGGTTTTACTTATTATCCCTCAAATAATTATTTATTAATGGTACTGTTTGAATTTGAAGATCAGA
>CABZHQ010000033.1 GCA_902525585.1 uncultured Prochlorococcus sp.
TTGAGAGAATATTAATAAATTCCGGCTGAATTATACGCCTTTTATAATGCCTCTTTTTAAACCATGGATCAGGAAAATTAAAAGAAATACTTTTTAAATTTTTGATAATAAATTTATTTTGAACATCATTCAGAATATTATTGGCATTACCAAATACAAAATATAGATTTTTGATTTCTCTTTCAAGGACTTTTAACTTAGCATTTTTAACTAATTTCTCACGGATTTCAATTCCTAAATAATTCCAACTGTTATTAACCAAAGCTAAATCAAATAGATACTCACCAGCAGCACAACCAATATCCAAATGAAGATTCAATTTAGAATCACCAAACATTTCGCTCAAAGATGGTATTATCTCAATTTGATTGAAATTACTACTAAGCGGATTAACATGCTGCCTCATACAATTATCAATATATTTCTAGGCAATAATATAAGGATGCATAATATTCATAACTATGACAATAGTAATTTCAAACGTAACAGTTTGATGTTTAATTATTATGTGTTTAAAAAGAAAAAGTTTTGAACGTTTTTAATCAACTTTCTGTTTGGCTATCCTTTCAACTTTCAATAATCTTCCTTATTGGTATTCCTGTTACTCTATCCTTCTGGTCAATTAAGAAAAGAAATAAAGCAGTTAGTAAACTTCTATCAATTTATTGGAAAATATCTCTTTTATTTTTTATAAGCCTTCTACTTTTAATAGGTAAGTATAATTATGCTCTTGTAATAACAAATGTTTCAACACTATTAATGACAATTTCAGTTTGGTTTTGGAACGATATTAATGATGAATTAAGAGAATATGATTTTTCTTACTCCCTTACCACAACGACAAAAATATGGAGATGGACAGTAACTTTTATATCTCTCAATTTCTTAATTCAGAGTTTGCAAAACCTTAACTGCTTTTCTTTTATTAATTCGGATGCGTGCGCAATATGGCTTCAGCCTTCTTCAAATTTATATATTTTTATAAAAAATTTATTTACTTTTTTCTTTGGAGCTAACTTTACTCAACCGATAGCAAAATTTTTAGGATTATTTTCATTATTAATTTATATTTTAGGGCTTATTCAATGGTCAATAATAAAATTACCTAAAAATGGAAGAAACTCTTGCTTCTCCGAAAATGGCAGAAATTGATTTAATAAATAATAAGCCTACATTTCTGGAATTTTATGCTGAGTGGTGTGAAGTTTGCAAAGAAATGGCTCCACAAGTTTCTGCTTTTAAAGATGAATACGAAAAAGATGTTAATTTTGTTTTTTTAAATGTTGATAATCAAAAATGGGGTAATTACATCGACAAGTTTGCTGTTAACGGGATTCCTCAAGTTAATCTTTTTGATAAGAAGGGTAATTTAATATCTACTTTTATTGGTAAACAAGATGAAATACAAATAAGAGAATCTATTAATAATTTAGAAAAAGAAGAAAAACCTTATGAGGAAATTATTAATTCTGAATTTTCAACAATTCAAGAAAATAAAAATAATGAAGTTAGTCCTCGTAGTCATGGATAATTTTTACCATTCTAAAGATTTTGATACAATCGGAAAACTTTCTTTAAAAATAGACTTACAATTTAGCGCGATAGACTTGTGTTCTTTTTGGGTACCATGAGCCGATCTTAAATGAATGTAATGGATCCACGATCTGCATGATCCAGACATGTAGATTCTTGTTGGAGTTGCTAATGGTAAAACAAATCTCGCACATTCTTTGGCTACGCCTTCAGCAAGTAAATCTTCATATAATTCTGAAGCGGCTTGAAAATGCAAACCAATTTTTTCATTAAATCTTTTTTTTAACTCATCAGGGAGATCAGGAATTGAATTTTGCCTATTTTTAAAATCTTGACGCCTTAGCTCAGGTAGGGGAATATTACCCAATTGAGAACTATCTGCATATCTCTGTGAAAATTCCTGGAAAGTGAATGATCTATGTCTTAAAATTTGGGCAGCGATTCCTCTGTTTGTTTCTATCTGTAAGGTCATAAATGATTGTTCGAAAACACTCCAATGTTCATTTTTAATGCAATAACTCAATAATTTCGAATAGTCCTCATTTTCCTGATTTTTTGGATTACTGACTCTTGCAATGTAAGCCATTGTTTTTTCTGCATCAGGAGTTAGAGAAATTAGTTCAACTTTACTCATTTTAGATCTTTGCAAGAGTTACTTTTTCTGGTTGGTTTTGATATTTACCTCTTCTATCTTCATAAGTTGTTGAGCATGGATCACCTTCAAAAAAGAGTAGTTGGCAAATACCCTCTTCAGCATAAATTCTGCAATCTGCACCTGAACTATTACTAAACTCTAAAGTTAGATGCCCTTCCCAACCGGCCTCTGCGGGGGTTGTATTAACAATTATTCCAAGCCGTGCGTAAGTACTTTTGCCTATGCAGATTACAGTTATATTTTCTGGTACTTTCATCTTTTCTAAAGCTACTCCTAAACCATAAGAGTGAGCAGGAAGAATAAAAAAGTCTCCATCATTGTCATGGTGAAGAACAGTTTTTTCTAAATTATTAGGATTAAATTTCTTGGGATTCATTACAGTCCCAGGGATATGTCTGAAAATCAGGAATTCTTTTGATGAAAGTCTTAAATCATAGCCATAAGATGAACATCCGTAACTCAAAACTGGCTTTTGTTGATTGTCAGGTTCAAGATGCCTCACCAAATCTGATTGAAAGGGCTTTATCATTCCTTCCGAGGCTTTTTGATTTATCCAGAGATCATTTTTTAGCATTGTTTTATGAGCGAAGTTGGGTAATTTGGTTGGCCATTAATAATAAATCTTTAGGAATATCTGTACCTGTTAGGATTACATCTCCTGATATAAATCGGTTTTCAAGTGTTGAAATCAAATCATCTTTATCAATAATTTTTTTCTCAATAGCTAAAAAAATTTCGTCGAGAATGATTTGATCATTCTCGCCAGATTGTAGTTCTTTTTTACAAAAATTCCATAATTCGATAGTAGATTCATGTATGGATTTTTTTAAATTTTTATTATTCTCAATTTCTTCAAAATTATATTGATCAAAAGAATCTGATGATCTTACCCAAATTAAATTACCGCATAGCTTTACTGCATTATCAACTCCTTGCTTGACTCCTCCTTTCATAAATTGTATTAAGAGCACTTTCCTGCCAAGAGCAGCATTTCTTAGAGAGTCTCTAATGATAGATGGGTAGCTTCCTCGATATGAAGATTGATAAATTTGAATTTGTCCGTTTTGTGCAAATCTTTTTTGGGTATTTTTTTTAACAGTATTTATATTTACAACATCAAGATTACTATTGGAATAAGTATGGGATGAACTAATTACCATTATTTAGATCCTTTCTACATGCAGTATAATTAGAATATATTGACACTGCATGTAGTGTAATTTTACTTAAAAAAGGGTTAAGAAAATTTAAGCTTACTAAAAAAAACTTATTACTGAACTAATAAGAATTGAAAATTGTTACTGTTGATACAAGATGATTTAAGGTGTCTCCTTAAATTTTTTAATAGTTAAGATATTCATGATACCTGCTTCACAAAGATTCAACCGCTTTAGTTCGTCACAGTCCGGACAAAGTAAAATTAACTCTGTTGGAGAACGTTTTCCAATTAATAGAACTTTAATGGAAGTTATTAAAGGTCTTGATGGTGCAAGCACAGAAATGGTTGAGCGATCTAAAACAATATTTTTCCCTGGGGACCCTGCTGAAAGGGTTTATCTTATAAGAAGAGGAGCGGTAAGACTGTCAAGAGTGTATGAGTCAGGTGAAGAAATAACTGTTGCTCTATTAAGAGAGAATAGTCTTTTTGGTGTTTTATCTCTTCTAACAGGCCATAGGTCTGATCGTTTTTATCATGCCATCGCATTCACAAGGGTTGAAATGATAACAGCACCTGCAAATTCTGTTTTAAGAGCCATAGAGGAAGACGCATCAGTCGGATTATTACTTTTACAAGGGCTTTCAAGTAGGATCCTGCAAACTGAAACAATGATAGAAACTCTTACACATAGAGACATGTCCTCTCGTTTAGTAAGTTTTTTAATGGTACTTTGTAGAGACTTTGGAGTTGCATCTGAAAAAGGTATTACAATAGACTTAAGGCTTTCACATCAGTCAATTGCTGAAGCAATTGGTTCTACAAGAGTAACTATTACAAGATTATTGGGAGATTTGAAGGATTCAGGGCTTCTTAACATTGAAAGAAAAAAGATCACAGTCTTCGATCCAATTGCTCTTGCAAAAAGATTTAATTGATTCATCATAAATTATGATGTACTAAGCGTATACAAAAGTGTGGCTTGGATTTTAATTGTTTTTTTAATATTACTAGGAGGATTAATTGCACCATTTGGGGATATTCTTGGAACAAAGATTGGTAAAGCAAGATTTAGTATCTTAAAATTAAGACCCAAAAAAACAGCAACTATAATAACGATAATAACTGGTGGGTTTATAAGTTCGATATCAATAGGGTTATTGATTTTAGTAAGTGAAGAATTCAGACAAAGGCTTTTTGTTGATATTCCTTTTTTGCAAAAAACTTTAGATGAAAGTAAAAAGGCTTTAATCCCTCTTCAGAAAGAACGAGAGGAACTTGAAGGTAAAATTTTTCAAAAAGAAAAGGAGTTAAGTCAATTAAAAAATAATATTAAAGAATTTAGGAGAGGAAATATTGTTATTAAAAGAGGACAAACTTTATTTATTGCGGAGATTAATTCCAGCAAAAATATAAAAATAGACTTAACAAAAATCTTTAATGAAGCTGATAAATTTGTTAGGAAAATTGTTATCCCAAATAATAAAGAAGCAAAAAACATTCTCTTGTGGAGACCTAGCGATATTTCAAAAATTGAGACAATAGCTTCTAAAGGTGGCAAAAAGATTTTACTAATCAAATCAGCAACAAATGTTTTAAAAGGGGATAATTTTGTTTTTGTATCTCCTGATTTATTAGAGAATAAATTTATAGTTAAAAAAGGGGATGTTATTACTAGTTCAATTTTGGGAGAAAGTGATCTAAATCTTAAATCAATAAATTTAAAAATTAATTCATTGCTTAGAGAGACAAGGGATGTAATTAAGTCAAAAGGGTCACAAGTAGGTGAGATTAATACCAATGGAAATTTTGTAAAAAAAATTAGAGACTTTCTTCAAGAAAATCAAGATATCAAATTTAAGTTGGAAGTAGTATCTTTAAGAGATAGTAAAACTATAGAACCTATAGTCGTTGAAATAAATATTTTAAAAATTGCATCTTAAATGCCTAGAGTAATAGCTATTGATCCAGGAAAAATAAAATGCGGCTTAGTCCTAGCTGAAATAAGTGAAAAAAAAGTTTATGAAGCGATAATTGTTAAAAGTGAATTACTTGAGAAGTATGTCGGAAATTTAATTACAGCTGAGGACATCTCACAAATTATTATTGGGAATGGAACCACCAGTAGAGAAATCATAGAAAAGCTATATTTTTTTAAAAAAGAAATAATAACTTTTGAGGAAAAAAACACTACCTACAGGGCTAAGGCAAGATATTTCGAACTTTTTCCAATTAGTGGTCTGAAGTTTTTAATGCCTAGAGAGGTTTTAATTATTAATAAAAACTTGGATGCTATATCAGCTTTAATAATTCTAGAAGATTATTGCAAAATTAAGTTTACTTTGAATCAAAATATAAATTTTAAAACTTGGCTGAAATAGTGAATTTATATTCATTCCCTGCTTCTAGTTCATAATCTTTTTTTAATAAAAATCGCAATAAGGCGTCCTCAATTAATGCTCTTCCTAAAGGTGGATTTACCGTTAATAAACCTTTATGAAAATACCAAGTGAAAGTCCATTTAAATTGACTAGCTTCCACAACCCCCTGTATTTGCTTTTTTGAGAAGCAATATTCCTTAACACTTACATTAGCGATAGTTTCAGGTTTTGGAAGCATTTCTCAAGGTTGGTCTTTATTAAAAGAATTTAATTCATTAATTATATATTCTTCTTTTTTATTATTTAGTTGTTCGAGGGATTCTATTACTCTCCTATATACAATATCCAATATTGATTTTTCTTCCGGAGAAATGTTCCCCAATACATGTGAAATGGTATTGAAATTATTTTTTCCTTTTATTAGAGGAGGTGACCCAATACCAATTCTTATTCTCTTAAAGTTTTGTGTCTGCAATTGTTCAATGATGCTTTTAAGTCCGTTATGTCCACCCGAGCTTCCTTTTCTTCTAAATCTTATTTTTCCGAGTGGAAGATCTTTATCATCAACTATTATGAAAATATGATTTAAATTTATTTTGTACCAATCAACTATTGCTCGGA
>CABZHQ010000034.1 GCA_902525585.1 uncultured Prochlorococcus sp.
TTAACCATTCATCACTTACAATTTGTGCTCTTAGCTCTGATCTTTCTCCTACACTCAGTTTTGGATATTTTTTTTCAATAAAATTAGAAGCAGCTAATCTGAGTACTGCATCTCCGAAAAATTCTAGTTTTTCGTAATTTATTATTTTGTCACCTGAGGAATGGATTAATGCTTGATTAAAACATTGAATTACTGGAATATTTTGAGTTCTGATTATTTCAGAAAATCTCTCTGATTTAATGTTTAAAGAATTTAAAAAAGTAGTTATTTGATTAATTCTCTTTGTGTTCAGTATATTTGTCATCTGATTTGAATAATCACAACAATTAGAAAGCAGGTCATAAGCCGGGTTCTGTTCATCTTAATTAAGATGGGCAATCATCTATCTAGGACTGGAATTACTTCACAGTCTCAAGCGGCGCTTAAAAGTAGATTGTTTAATGGTCATAAATCTACTAAGCCTTGCTCCCAGCCGGGGTTTACCTAGCCAACACTTCTCAATGTTGCTGGTGCGCTCTTACCACACCCTTGCACCCTTGCCATACATAAAGTATTAGGCGGTATGTTTCTGTGGCACTATCCTCACGGTTGCCCGCACTGGGAATTACCCAGCAAGCCTGACCATGTGGGAGCCCGGACTTTCCTCAAGAAAGTTTTATTTTGTTTTCAAAATAAAACTTTCTTGCGATTGCCTCTCCTGCTTTCTTTTAGCATAATGCTTAATACTCCAAAAATCATCTATTGGGGCTGTAGCTCAGCTGGATAGAGCAACGGTTTCCTAAACCGTAGGTCGTGGGTTCGAATCCCGCCAGTCCCGTAAAAATAAAAAACTATATGTAGTATGTGTGCAAACTCGCTACTCTCTAGCTAGCGTATAGTTAGTAATAAATCTTTTATGGCTAAGTTGCACGATATGCGTTTAAAGCTCTTAATTCAACAAGAGCATGAACGTATTTCCAAGTCCCAACCTAATGATTTAGATCTTTCAATTGTTCAAGCAAGATGCCTTTGCTGGCTTTCTTTATTGGCGGAAGCTCACGAAGATCAAGCAAATGATGCTGAAAAAAGAGGCGATGCCGAGCAAGCAATGGGATGGTTTGCTGATTCAATGAGACTTAGAGATGTTATTAATTTGGTTACTAGTATTGAGATACCTTTGCCAGATAGTCCAGATTCACTCGATGAAAATGACGAATTATTGGACGGCCCAACAATTTTGCCCAAATAGTGAGATGATATAAAAAGAATTATATTTTCTTTTGTCTCAAGAACAATGTCAATGCTCTGATTGTCAGAGATTTTATAAAGAGCATGATCGTTTGATTAGAGAATTTCCTACTTTTAAGCAGCAACAAGAATTAAATTGGGCATCTATTCAATCTTTCAGAACCCTTTGTACTAAGATTACTGATGAGTTGCGGGGAGAATTATCTGAAAGAGAATCAAAAGAAGATATCGCTTTAGAAGAGAAACATATTTCTGATACTGAAATTACTGAAGCTTTAAATGAACTTGAGAGTGTAAATGCTTATTTATATTCAATTGAAGCATTAATGGAAAGAATATTTGATGCAAATATTTCAAACAATATTGAATCAAAATTTAAAGAAATTGCAAATGAGTTAGCTCCAGACCCATTAAATATAGATAGATTAATTTTGAATAGATTATTTCATCAAACCCCAGATTCACCAGATAAGAAAAATATTAATTAGTTAATTCTTCCACGTCACAAGTAATTTCTACTGGCATTGGAGAAACTTTCCAAATAGATGCACAGTACTCTCTAATAGATCTATCTGAAGAAAAATACCCTGATCTAGCAGTATTTAACAATGCCATTTTATTCCATGATTTTTTGTTATTCCAGCATTCGCTGACTACATCCTGTTTATTTAAGTAGTTTTCAAAGTCAGCCATAACAAAAAATGGGTCAGATCCAGTCAAGCTATTTAATAAAGGTTTAAATAATTCTTTATCCCCATTGCTAAAGTGGCCAATTTCAATTAGGCGTATAACCTCTTTAAGCTCTGGACATTGATCGATAAAAGTTGTGGGAGAGTAATTATTATTTTTTAATTCCATAATTTCGCTTTCCGTTTTACCAAAAAGAAAGAAATTCTCTTTTTTAACAAGATCTCTTAATTCCACATTGGCTCCATCTAAGGTTCCGATAGTTAATGCTCCATTCATGGCAAACTTCATGTTTCCAGTTCCTGATGCTTCTTTACCTGCGGTTGAAATTTGTTCTGAAAGATCCGTTGCAGGATAAACTATTTCACCAAGTTTAACGTTATAGTCCGGTAGAAAAACAACTCTTAATAAACCATCCATATCTGGATCAGAATTAACTACATCAGCAATACCATTAATAAATCGAATAATCAGCTTTGCCATAAAATAACCTGGTGCAGCTTTTCCACCAAATATTATTGTTCTTGGGACTTCATACTTGTTTGTACCATTTTTTATTCTTAAGTATTGAGCAATAATTTGTAGCGCGTTTAAATGTTGCCTTTTATATTGATGAATTCTTTTTACTTGAACATCAAATAAACTTGCTGGATCTACAAGTATTCCAGTTTTTGAATGGATAAAACTGGCTAATTTTCTTTTGCCATTTAGTTTAGTTTCCTCAAATTTTTTTAAAAAATTGTTGTCATCTTTTTTTTCTTCTAACTTCTTAATAAGTTCCATATTTGTTATCCAATTTGGACCAACTTCTTCTTCTAGAAGTTTCGATAATGATGGGTTAGACAAGGCAACCCATCTCCTTGGAGTAACCCCATTAGTCACATTTGTAAATTTCTCAGGCCATAGAGCTGCGAATTCAGGAAGAAGTTGTCTTTTTATTAAATCTGAGTGAAGAGCAGCAACACCATTTATATGATGTGCTCCAATTGTAGCCAAATGAGCCATCCGAACTGATTTGGAGCCTTCTTCATCAATTATTGAGAGTTTTTGAAGGATTTTGTCATCGCCAGGATAACGTAGTCTTAATTGTTGTAGAAATCTCCAATTAATTTCATAAATAATTTCTAGATGACGAGGAAGAAGATCATTAAATAAACCTAAATCCCATTTTTCTAAAGCTTCTGGTAGTAATGTATGGTTGGTATAAGCAACTGAAGAGGTTGTTATGTTCCAAGCTTTATCCCAACCTATTTGATATTGGTCAATAAGAAGTCGCATTAATTCTGCAACTGCTATAGCAGGATGGGTATCATTCAATTGAACTGTCCAATGCTTAGGGAATTCTGTTATTGGTATTGATCTTTTCTCAAGGCTTCTCAACATATCCTGAAGAGAACAACTTACAAAAAAGTGTTGTTGTTTGAGTCTTAATCTTCTACCTTCGTCAGTTCCATCATTAGGATATAGAACTTTTGAAAGAGTTTCAGAGGCAACTTTTTCTTCTACTGCTCCATAGTAATCACCAATATTGAAAGCATAAAAGTCAAAACTTTCTGTTGCGTCAGCTCTCCATAATCTTAATCTGTCACATGTATTTACTCTGTAACCTAAGACTGGAACATCATGGGGGACACCTATTGCATGTTCAGAAGGAATCCATCTTGATCTGTAGTTGCCTTTATCGTCTCTATAACTTTCAGTTCTTCCTCCAAAGCCAACGAAACATGATTCATCAGGTTGTGGAAGTTCCCAAGGCCATCCACCTTTTAGCCATTTGTCAGTAACTTCAACTTGCCAACCATCTCTGATTAATTGATTAAATATGCCGAATTCGTAGCGAATACCATAACCAACTGCTGGTACTTGCAAAGATGCTAATGATTCCATGTAACATGCAGCAAGTCTACCAAGACCTCCATTACCTAATCCTGGCTCTTCCTCTACTTCGAGTATTGTTGATAAAGATTCAATACCAAATCTTTTCAATGCATCTTCAGCTTCTTGAGTTATGCCAAGATTGAGTAGGTTATTACTTAATTGAGGACCTATTAAAAATTCTGCCGATAAGTAAGCTACAGTTTTTTGTGGTTTTTTTCTTATGACCTCTTGGCTGGCCAAGTATCTTGTCATTAGCCTATCTTTAACTGCGTAACTTAAAGCCATATATAAGTCGTGATGACTTGCAGAGGTTGCTAATTTTCCAAGAGTGTAGAAAAGGTGAGCTGTCATTCCTTGAAAAACAGCATCTGAATCCATTCCAGCTTTCTCAGGATCTAAATAACAGCCTGGTGTAGGCAAGCGCAGATCAAAGGGTTCGTTGGAATTCATCGGATTAGCCATATAACAGACAATAGCCATTTTTATGAAAATTTCTTTGTTGTAACTTCAGATCCACACTTGTTGAGTATTTTTGCTTTTTTCTTACATATTTCTTAAAGTGGGCCCTCAATAAACTATCTTCCAATTAGGTAGTTTATTTTTTACACTTAAATGTACTCTTTACTTGCTGAATTAAGTGCACATGATTTAGAAGTTGCTGAAACGTTGATAGGAGTTATAAGATTTTTATTGATCTTTTTAGCAGCAAGAGCATTAGCAGAAGTATTAGTAAGACTAAGTTTGCCAACGATTGTAGGTGAGCTTCTTGCAGGGGTTGTAATAGGAGCATCAGGATTCCATTTATTGATACCGCCCTCAGCTGGAACTGAACTAAATGAGGGACTTGTAAATGTTATTAGTTCATTAGCGTCAATCCCTCCAGAAGCAGTACCTGATGTTTATTTCGAAAGCTTTCCCTCGCTCCAAGCAGTAGCAACACTTGGATTATATGCTCTTTTATTCTTAACAGGATTAGAAAGTGAGTTAGAGGAATTGGTAGCTGTCGGTGCTCAGGCTTTTACTGTTGCTATGGCTGGCGTAATTTTACCGTTTGCGTTTGGAACTCTTGGATTAATGTTTATTTTCCAAGTAGATCTAATTCCAGCAGTTTTTGCTGGAGCATCTATGACAGCCACAAGTATAGGAATTACTGCAAGTGTTTTCGGTGAATTGGGATATTTGAAAACTAGAGAAGGACAGATTGTTATTGGTGCAGCAGTGTTAGACGATATTTTGGGAATTGTTATTCTGGCAGTAGTAGTCGCCCTTGCTGCCGGAGGTACTTTGGAAATTGCTCCTATTGTTAAATTAGTTGCAGCAGCTGTAGTGTTTGTAATTGCTGCTATTGCATTAAGTAGAACAGCTGCTCCAGGTTTTGATTGGTTATTAGATAGATTAAAGGCTCCTGGAGCCGTAGTGGTAGCTTCCTTTGTGATACTTGTATTGTGTTGTTTCGTCGCAACAGCCATTGGATTGGAAGCAGCTTTAGGGGCTTTTGCAGCTGGATTGATTCTAAGTAGTTCTAAAAATAATCATGCAATACAACAATCTGTTTTACCTTTAGTTTCCTTATTCGCAACTATTTTCTTTGTATTAGTTGGAGCTGGAATGGATTTATCTGTTATCAATCCACTTGATCCAACAAGCAGATCAGCTCTTGTAGTTGCAGGATTTTTATTAGTTGTTGCGATTATTGGAAAAATTGCAGCCGGATGGGTATTTTCAAGTGATAAACCTACAAATAGATTAGTTGTAGGCTTGGGTATGATGCCTAGAGGAGAGGTTGGTTTAATTTTTCTTGGGCTAGGAACAAGCGCTAAGTTATTAACTCCTTCTCTTGAAGCAGCTATTTTATTAATGGTTATAGGAACTACATTTCTTGCACCTGTACTCTTAAGAATTGTTCTAAAAGATAAGCCCCCAAATGATGGCAATAAAATTTCAGATGATGTTGCAGCTGATCCTGTGGGTCTTCTTTAGGAAATAAGTTTATTAGAATCATTTAAAATAAAATTTTCAATTAATGGAAAAGTCAGATCTAATAGATAGTGATGTAAATCATAACTGGAACTTTTTAAATTACCCAATTCATACAGTTTTCGCTAAGCCCAAGCAAACATCAAAAGAATGTGCAATTTTATTAATTCATGGTTTTGGTGCTTCTACGGATCATTGGAGATTTAATATTCCTGTTTTGAGTACAAAATACGAAGTTCATGCAATGGATTTACTAGGTTTTGGGAAAAGTCCTAAGCCTCAAGACGTCGAATACTCAGGATCTTTATGGAAAGATCAGGTTGTCGCTTATGTAAAAGAGAAAATAAAAAAACCTACAATTGTCGTTGGAAATTCATTAGGTGGTTATGCCGCATTAGCGGCTGGTGCAGAATTAAATGAGCTAAACGCAGGAGTGATCTTACTTAATGCTGCAGGATATTTTAGTCAAGAAAAAACTATCAAAAAGAATATCTTGCAAACTTCAATTGAAACAGTTGCCGGCATTTTTTTGAAAAATATTGTTCTTCAACGTTTG
>CABZHQ010000035.1 GCA_902525585.1 uncultured Prochlorococcus sp.
CCGGCAATATTAAATATTGAATTTTTCATATAGACTTAATTTTATAATTGAACGAATTTATGTCAAAAATAGATCCTGAATTAAAAAAGAAATTATTAAAAGAATCCCAATCTCCTTTCAAGGGGTTGAGAAGAATATTGTGGATAGCTTTTAGCGGTTCTGCATTTTTGGGACTTGTAATAATGCTTTCTAGAATTGCAAGCGGATCTGAATTGCAGCAATTATGGAATCAACCAAAAATAAAAATATTCTAATTAATTGCGCCCGCACAACTTTCCCAATGGAAAAAGATGCTATGAGATGGGCAAATTATATAGGAAATAGACTCTTCGCAATATTTCTATCAATTCTCATAAATAAGCCTGTGTCAGATTCACTCTGTGGAACAAAAGTTTTTTCAAGAAAATTCTTTAAACTTATGAAAAAAAATGGAAGTTGGGATTCTAAGTCTGACCCATTCGGTGACTTTACAATAATATTTGAAGCTGCGAAAAATAATATTAAAATACTAAATTATCCTGTTAGATATTACGCTAGAAAATCTGGATCACCAAATATATCTAGATGGATAGATGGAATAAAACTTCTTAAAGTATGCTGGATTTATATGATTTCTGATATCTGAATTAAATAAAATTTTCGTGAGTATTATCTTAGAATTTTTAATTTCTCCAAATTAGTAATAAAGTAGTTAGATTCATAAAGAAATAAATTCATTTAATTTCATGACATGAATTTTAACTTGAAGTTGGAAAAATTAAATAAAAGAAATTACCAAAGAAAGCACTATGGAAAAATCCTAACTGTTAGACTGCCATGTAATCCAATATTTCCAATAGGACCTATTTATTTAGCAGACCATATTCATAAATGTTTTCCAGGCTTAGAGCAGCAATTCATCGATCTAGCAATAATTCCATCTAATAAAGTCTCCAAATGTTTAGCTAGAAAAATTGATCAATTTAGACCACATCTAATCATTTTTTCATGGAGAGATATACAAATTTATGCTCCTGTTGATGGTAGAAGTGGAAATCCTCTACAAAACTCTTTTGAAGTTTTCTACTCAAAAAATATCCTAAAAAAAATTAGAGGTTCCTGGGGAGGATTAAAATTAATTGCATCTCATTATGGTGAAATATATAGAAATACTTCTTTAGTCAAAATGGGACTAAAAAGAGCACAAAAATACAACAAAAATATAAAAGTAATTTTAGGAGGTGGGGCTGTTAGTGTCTTCTATGAACAATTGGGGAATTTACTCCCAAAAGGAACTGTAATTTCTATTGGAGAGGGAGAAAATCTCATTGAAAAAATTATTAAAGGAGATTCAATAGAGAAAGAAAGATGTTACGTTGCGGGACAAAAACCTCGGAATAAATTAATACATGAACAACCTTCAGGTACTTTGAAAACTGCCTGTAACTATGAATATATTAAATCAATTTGGCCTGAATTCAATTGGTATATAGAAGGAGGAGATTACTATGTAGGGGTACAAACTAAAAGAGGTTGTCCTCATAATTGTTGTTTCTGTGTCTATACAGTTGTTGAGGGGAAGCAGGTACGCGTTAATCCTGTTAACGAGATAATCGAAGAAATGAAGCAATTATATGATCTTGGAGTAAGGGGATTTTGGTTCACTGATGCACAGTTTATTCCAGCCAAAAAACATATTGAAGATGCAAAAACACTTTTGCAAGCAATTAAGGATCAAGGCTGGGATGATATTAATTGGGCTGCATACATCAGAGCAGATAATATTGATGCTGAGCTGGCTCAGCTTATGGTTGATACAGGAATGAGCTATTTTGAAATAGGCATTACTTCGGGCTCTCAAGAACTTGTTAGAAAAATGAGATTAGCATATGACCTAGAAACTGTTTTAAATAATTGCAGAATGCTAGTCAAATCAGGTTTCAAGAATCATGTTTCAGTCAATTATTCATTTAATGTTTTTGATGAAACGCCCAGCACCATAAGACAAACGATTGCTTACCATAGAGAATTAGAAAATATTTTTGGTAAAGGCTTAGTTGACCCAGCTATTTTCTTTATAGGTTTGCAACCTCACACTCTTCTTGAGAAATATGCCTTGGAACAAAAAATTTTGAAGCCAAATTATAATCCAATGAGCATGATGCCCTGGACAGCGAGAAAACTTCTTTGGAATCCAGGCAAATTAGGGGAAAAACTTGGTCAGGTATGCTTAGAAGCTTTTGATAATCCAGAAGATGAATTTGGTAAAACAGTCATAAACATACTTGAAAGAGAATATGGAAAGTCCACCTTAAGAGAATCCCTAAAAGTCCCTCCTTTATCAGAAAGAAAATTAGCTCATTCTAAATAAAAAACCTTATTAATCCTCTTTCTCAATGGAACTAGAAATTCCTTTAGATTTTAATGATTCTGAGTAGAATTCTGCTGGTTCTAAATCACAAATAATTACCAAACCTACCCCCGTATTGTGTGCCTCTAGCATTATGGCTATAGCATCTTGTTCGCTTAATTGCGGCACAACTTCTCTTAGTGAAAGAGTGACATACTCCATAGAATTTACTGGATCATTATGAAGTAAAACCTTATATTTTGGAGACTTATTTTTTAATTCAGCAGGTTTCTTTTCAATAACTGCTGAATTATTACTTACACTTTGTTCTAGCTTTATTGGTGACATTAAAATTTTAGAATCTAAATCATATTAATAATTATATATGAATTATTCTTTCCATTGCTTCATTGACGTTCAATCGAGAGTTAAATGCTGACAAACGAAAATAACCTTCACCTGATAATCCAAATCCGCTACCAGGTGTGCCTACTACACTAACTTTTTGGAGAAGGAAATCAAAAAAGTCCCAAGATGTCATTTGATCAGGAACTTTAATCCAAATATAAGGAGCATTGTCCCCACCATAAACTTTATATCCTGCATTCTGAAGTTTATTTTTCATGATTTTTGCATTTTCCATATAAAAATCAATTAAACCTTTCACCTGTTCCTTCCCTTCAAGAGAATAAACAGCCTCTGCTCCTCTCTGTACCACATAACTTACTCCATTGAACTTTGTAGATTGTCTCCTATTCCAAAGAGACCATAAGTCTATTTCCTCATTTATTGAGCTGAAACCTTTGAGATTTTTAGGTATTACTGTAAAAGCGCATCTAACTCCGGTGAATCCTGCATTCTTTGAAAAAGATCTAAATTCAATAGCACAATCCTTTGCCCCCTCAATCTCATATATTGAATGTGGAACATCATTATCTTGAATAAATGCTTCATAAGCTGCATCAAAAAGGATTAGAGATTTGTTTTGAAGAGCATAGTCAACCCACTTTTTCAATTCTTCTTTATTAATAGTTGCTCCGGTAGGATTATTAGGAAAACAAAGATATAAAATATCAACTTTTTTTTCGGGAATTTCTGGCAGAAAGTTATTCCCCTCATTTATAGCAAGATATTTCAATCCTTTATAAGTACCATTTTCAAGAGCATCCCCAGTTCTGCCTGTCATAACGTTACTATCAACATAAACAGGGTAAACAGGATCTGTTACAGCAATTGTATTATCTTTCCCAAGAATATCTAAAATATTGCTACTATCACACTTAGAACCGTCTGAAACAAAGATTTCTTCAGATGAAATTTGACAGCCTCTCGAAATAAAATCATGCTCAGATATTTTTTTCCTGAGCCATTCATAGCCTTGTTCTGGTCCATAACCTCTAAAACCATCTGTTGTTCCCATATCATTTAAAGCTTTACCCATAGCCTCTATACAAGCTCTGGGTAATGGTTCTGTAACGTCTCCTATGCCAAGCTTAATAATTTCAGCATTCATATTTGATTGAGAATATATTTTTACCCTTTTTGCAATTTCAGGGAATAAATAGCCTGCTTTGAGTTTTAAATAATTTTCGTTTACTTGAACCACTTTAGATAAAAATTTCATCAATATTAGAATAATGTATCAACGTGCTTAAGTGGTGATTAAATGTTAAGATTATCTTAGTTATGATTAATCCAAGCGATAATCATAGCTATGAATTCAATCTCAATTAGTTTGAAAATCGTTTAAAGCTTTATAAATAGCAGAATTCAATCACTTTTAACTTTATTAATTTTAAAAAGTAAATAATAATAGCTATCAAATATTGCTTTGATAAAAGTTGAAAATCCAGTTCATCATTTTTGATGATTTTCAAAATCCCAATCATTCAGAATTAATTATATGTCTCAGCAAATTATCATCGCTGAGCAGGCTCGTATTGCAGCACTACTCAAAGATGATCGAGTTGATGAATTAATCGTCGCACAAGGTCAATATCAAATTGGCGATATTTTTCTAGGAACAGTTGAAAATGTTCTCCCTGGAATTGATGCCGCTTTCATAAATATTGGTGAAAGCGAGAAAAATGGATTTATACATATTTCAGATTTAGGTCCACTAAGACTCAAAAAAGGGGCCTTTGGAATAACTGAATTACTAGAACCAAAACAAAAAGTTCTAGTACAAGTAATAAAGGAACCGACAGGATCTAAAGGACCTAGACTAACCGGAATTATTTCAATTCCTGGGAAATACTTGATATTACAACCATATGGCCAAGGAGTAAATATTTCAAGAAAAATAAATACAGAAACAGAACGAAGCCGTTTGAAAGCTCTTGGCGTTTTAATAAAGCCACCTAGTACAGGCTTATTATTTAGAACAGAGGCTGAAAAGATAAATGAAGAACTTTTAATTGAAGATTTAGAACATCTAGTTCAACAATGGGAAAATATACTAAAAGTTTCTGAGGCTTCTAATCCACCAAATTTAGTAAAACGAGATGATGATTTCTCTCTTAAGATCTTAAGAGATCATATTAAAGCATCAACTAAAAGCATTATTATTGATAGTAAATTTTCAGTTGCAAGGGCAAAAGATTTTTTAAAAAATTATGAATCTCATATAGATATTGAATTTCACGATAACAGTTTAACCCAACATATTTTAGAGAAGTACGAAATTAAAAAAACAATTCAAAAAGCTCTCCAGCCTAGAGTAGATCTTCCTTCGGGCGGTTATATAATTATTGAACCTACTGAAGCTTTAACAGTAATTGATGTAAACTCTGGATCATTTACAAGATCCGCCAACTCAAGACAAACCGTTTTGTGGACGAACTGCGAAGCAGCAGTTGAAATCTCAAGACAGATGAAATTAAGAAATATTGGCGGAGTTATAGTAGTAGATTTTATTGATATGGAATCTAGAAGAGATCAATTCCAGTTACTTGAGAATTTTACCTCAGCAATAAAAGATGATTCTGCTAGGCCTCAAATAGCTCAGCTTACTGAATTAGGCTTAGTGGAGCTAACCAGAAAAAGACAAGGTCAAAATATATATGAATTATTCGGTAAAAAATGTTCTACATGTGACGGAACAGGACATATAGAAAATATATTAAATCACGAAATTTCTAACTTAAAAATTCAAAATATTGAGAATAAGTCTAATTCAT
>CABZHQ010000036.1 GCA_902525585.1 uncultured Prochlorococcus sp.
CTCAACTTATGCTTACTGGTGGATTAGGCAAGGAATGACAAGGGCTATTGATAATAGTGCAAGAACAATCCGTTTACCTATACACATAAGTGAAAAACTTTCCAAGATGAGAAGAATCTCTAGAGAATTATCACATAAATTGGGTAGACAACCAAATAAATCAGAAATGGCTGATGCAATGGGAATTGATCAAAAAGATTTAGAAGATTTAATTTCAAAAAGTGCTGGAGGTTCTTCTCTTGATGCTAATGCTAGACGCGAAGAAGATAGAAGTACACTTGGTGAACTAATACCTGATCCAAACTGTGAAGAGCCTATGGAAGGTATGGATAGAACTATACAAAAAGAGCATTTAGGAAATTGGCTTGAAAAATTAAATAAAAGAGAACAGAAAATAATGAAGCTCAGATTTGGTCTAGATGGGGAAGAACCACTTACCCTTGCCGAAATAGGAAGACAAATAAATGTATCAAGAGAGAAAGTAAGGCAACTAGAAGCAAAAGCAATATTAAAACTTAGAAAAATGACGAATCAAGAAATGAGTATTGAGCAAAAAGATTTAGAGGATCTAATCTCGGAAATTGCACCTAATCCGGACAATTTAGATAAAACAAAAACCAAAATTAAAATTTTAGGTGTTGGTAATGCGGGAATAAATGTTTTAAGTGAAATTTCAAAAAATCATAATATTGCAAATTTAATAACATCTGAATATATAGATTCTGATGCAGATAATTTAAAGGGAATACAATCTTCATCAAAGTTACTAATAGGAGAAGATTCAGTCGCAGGACTTGGAGCACATGGCAATCCTCGATATGGATTAGCTGCTATTAAAGAATCTGAAAAATTATTACAAGAAAAAATAAATGAAGAAGATATTTTATTTGTCATCGCAGGAATGGGTGGAGGAACAGGTGGTGGAGCCTCTCCATTAATTGGGAAGATGGCAAAAGAGAAAAATATATTAACAATTGCTATTGTCTGCACACCTACAGCTTT
Source organism: uncultured Prochlorococcus sp. (assembly GCA_902525585.1). Classification (GTDB taxonomy): domain Bacteria; phylum Cyanobacteriota; class Cyanobacteriia; order PCC-6307; family Cyanobiaceae; genus Prochlorococcus_A. Next base: position 1,003 of record CABZHQ010000036.1, read on the forward strand.
TGAAGGTAGAAGAAGAATGAAACAGGCTGAGGAATCAATAAAAAAACTTCATAAAAATTTTGATCTCATTGTGACTATCCCCTTTGCAAGACCTGTTAACTCAACTCCCGGTAAAGTTTGGAACTATACAAATGAATTGATGTCCGATACTGTTGTGGATTTAGTTAAAGTTAGTGAACAAAATGATAACTTTTTTAATTCCAATTTTGATGATATTAGATCACTATTAAAAGACTCAGGCAAAGGAATAGTTGGTATAGGTAGCGGTTCTGGTAGAAATAAGGCTGTAGAAGCTGCGGTAGCTGCGATAAATAGTTCTTTGTTACAGAATAGTGAGCAATTAGGATCTGTGAAAATTGATCAAGCTAAAGGATGTTTATTGATCGTAAAAGGTGATAAAGAGATGAATATTGAAGATATAACTTCAGCTGCAGAAGTTGTTTATGGCTCTACAAATCAAGATGCAGATATTAGGTTAAGAACTGTTATAGATGAATCTATGAAGGGTGAAATAAAAGTAATGGTTTTGCTGACTAAATTCTCAGAGACATCACCTAAAGGGAAAAATCTTACCAATAGAGATAATCTCAAGAATAGAATAGCGGCATCTAAAAAATATTTAGATGATCGAGCAGTAGGATAGTAAATATTAAATCCATAAATGTTTTTTAGAATAAAAAATTTTCATTTAATACTTTCATTGCCTCTTCATTTTTCTTTATAAACTCTTCAACTTTATTTGCTATTCCTGGTGCAATTTTTAAAGCTTTTTTAAAGTCATCATTGGAATTTTCATAGCATAGTTTTTTTGTTTTAATATCTCTAGAGTTATTCGCTTCACTAATTTTTGCAATACCCCTAGCATAATAAGCCAAAAAAAATTCTGAATTAATTTTAATAGCTTTGTCATAGTCACTTATTGCACTCTTTATGTTACGTATTTGCAATTTTGAGAATCCTCTTTGGACATATAAGAATGGATCTGTGGGATTAAAATTGATTGCTTTATTAAAATCCTCTATAGCATCTAGATGGTCTCCTAAATCTTTTTTTATACCAGCTCTTTTAGCAAATAATTTTTTGTTTTTCTTTTTATTAAATTTGATTGCATCATCATAATCTTTTAAAGCACTGTTCAAGTTATTGATTTTTTCATTTAATCTCCCTCTTAAAAAGTAAACATAGTGATATTTAGTTTTTAATTTTTCTGCTTTTTCATAATCTTGAACAGCTCCTTTAATATCGCCAATCCTTGATTTTACATATCCTCTATATATATAAATAAGACTTAATTTGATGACTTTATCATAATCATCTAGCGCTCCATTAATATCTTCATTACTTTCTTTATTTTTACCATTTTTAACAAAAAATAATGCATTTTTAGGAAATACATCTACAGCTTTATCTAGTTCAATTAGAGCAGCAGCAAAATTATTTGAATCGATATTTATTTTACTTTTTTCAATTAAATGATTTTTTAAATCCCAAGCAAGATATTCCCATTGGGTATTTTCCCTATGCATAAAAATTTAAATTTTTTATTTAGATATTTATTGTTAGTTTTGTTTTATTTTTTTGATTCCTATTTAAAAATAATTGGAGGAATAATAAATATTTTTTGGAATCATTTTTAATTATTTGGAACTATAAATCTTCTAGAAAATAATTTTGTTATGAATCCAAAAGAACTGATTAATTTTTTAGAAAAACTAATTTCAGATAATTTAAATATAAGTACTATGATTTGGGGCCCACCTGGGATTGGTAAATCAAGTATTGTTGCGGCAGCTGCAAAGAAGGCAGAAATTGATTTCATTGATTTACGTTTAAGCCAACTTGCGCCAACTGATTTAAGAGGATTACCTGTTCCAGTCCATCCAAAAGATAATGATCAGCAAGGTACATCAAAATGGTATCCTCCAGAATTTCTTCCAAGAACTGGGGAAGGGATTCTTTTTCTTGATGAATTGAATATGGCACCTCCAGTAATGCAAGGAGTTGCGCAGCAATTGATTCTTGATAGAAAAATAGGAAGTTATAAAGTTCCAGATGGTTGGAAGATATTATCAGCAGGCAATAGAAAAGAGGATAGGGCTTCAGTTTTTGAAATGCCCTCCCCTCTAGCAAATAGATTTATTCACTTAGAAGTAGAAGCTAATTATGAAAGTTTTAAAAATTATGCAATTAGTAAAAATATTGCAGAAGAGATTACTGCCTTTTTAGCTTTTAGACCAAAGTTGCTCCATTCAATGAATGTGGATCAAAAAGCTTGGCCTTCTCCAAGATCGTGGGAAATTGCTAGTAAATTATTTAAACATCAACTACCAATTGATATTGCTGTTGGAGAAGGCGCTGCCTCGGAATTTAAATCATATATTAATGTTTATAAAAAGATCCCTAAACTTGAAAATATTTTAAAAGGAAAAGGTAACAATATTAGTTTTCCAAAGCAAATATCTTCTCAGTGGGCAACCACAACAGGACTTATATACAGATCAAAAAGTGCTAAAGAAGTAAAAAATGTGTTTGTTTGGTTAATAGATAATGCAACTCCAGAATGGACACAATTATATGCCTCGGATATTGTAGAAAGCTTTAAAACGCAGGGAAAGCTATCTGAGTTAGCAAAGGTAGTAATGAATGATGAAAAGATTATTAAATACTTCAAGGATTTTGAATCAATTTTAAATAAATAAATAATGGAATCTTCCGAACTTTTCGAATATATAAGTGCAACAAAAATAAGATTGCGCAAGTTATCTCCATTTTTTGCGGCGTTATCTTTATATGCAGAAATTGATTTTTCTAATGAAGTACAACTTGCAGCCACAAATGGTAAAAAGATTATTTTCAATCCAATAACTTATATTCAACTGCCTCCCGCAGAAAGAGATGGAGTATTTTTACATGAACTACTGCATATGGCTCTTCTTCATCATTTAAGAAGAGGAGTTAGGGATCATTATATTTTTAATATTGCAGCAGATATTGTAGTAAATGGGATGATTGTAAATGAGGGGAATTTTAAAATCCCAAAATACGGTATAAGAGATGAGGATTTAGAGCATTTAAGTGTTGAGGAAGTTTATGAATTAATAATTAAAAATAAGAAAAAATATACTTTGAATTTAGTCGACTTAATTAATGATGAAAAAGATTCAGAAAATAAAGATTCAAAAGGGAAAGGTGATAATCTTAAAACTGGAATTAGTGATTTAAATACCGAAGCTGAAATTAGAAATTATTGGAAACAAGCAATTAATGATTCTAAGTTAATTACTAAGGGTTCTTCAAAAAATTCTTTGCCAGAATCATTTGAAAGAAATTTAGGTGAGGTTTTAGAGCCTGAGATTGATTGGAAAACAAAGCTTTGGAATTTCTTAGTTAGGACTCCTACAGATTTTGGTGAATTTGATAGAAGACTTATATATTCAGGCTTATATTTGGAAAACTTAGAAGGTGAAAGTATTAATGTTTTTTGTTGCATAGATACAAGTGGATCTATATCAGAATATGAAATAAATAAATTTATGAGTGAGATTAAAGGAATTATTAATGCTTATCCTAATTTAAATTGCAGATTATGGTACGCAGATCATCAATGCTATGGTCCATATAATATTGAATCTATTGAAAATATTCCAAAGCCTCAGGGAGGAGGAGGGACAGATTTCGAACCTTTTTTTCTGGATATTACAAAAAAAGAGTACTTAAATAATGACGGTGTTTGTATTTATTTAACTGATGGATATGGTTATTTCCCAGAAAAGGAACCTGATTTGCCAGTACTTTGGGTTGTTATACCTGGAGGAGCTGAAGAAGAATATTTCCCATTTGGAGAAATAACAAAACTCAATAACTATTAAGGAATCATATTTTCAGAACAGAACTATATGAATTTAGATAATAGTTTTGAATGTTAAAAAATAAGAGACTTGTTATTGAAAGTAGTCTTAATTTTAAAAAAGATTTTCTAATTAAAAAGAACCTAGATCAATATTTTAGGCTTGAGTATTTCT
>CABZHQ010000037.1 GCA_902525585.1 uncultured Prochlorococcus sp.
TTTTATTGTACATTATTTCAGATTCGGAAATAAATGTTTCTAACAATTTATCAGTACTAATTTTAAGCTTAGTATTATTTGTTCTGCATAAAAGTTCTACTTCTTTATTAATAGAATCTCTGCCAATAATTATCTGAAAAGGAATACCAATTAATTCCGCATCTTTAAATTTCACTCCAGCTCTATCGTTTCTATCATCAAGAAGAACATCAATTTTATTAATTAAAAAGTTGTTATAGATTTGCTCAGTAAGATCACTTTGAATAGGATCTTTTAGGTTTGTTGGGATAATAATAACTTCAAAAGGAGAAATCTGGATAGGCCAACAAATTCCTTTTTGATCATGATTCTGTTCGATAGCCGCTTGAGCTATTCTTGTCACTCCTATTCCGTAACAACCCATCCATAAATTTTTTAACTGGCCGTCCTTATCAGAGAACTTTGCATTTAATTTTTCACTATATTTCTGACCTAGTTGGAAAATATGTCCAATCTCGATACCTTTTTTTTCTTTAAGTACTTCATCATCATAAATACTTACTTTATCTCCTTTTTTGGCATTCCTGATATCCCCAATTAGATAGTCTTTCGAATCAAAAGAAAATTCTTGAAAAACTTTATGGAAATTAACTTTATTCCCACCACTTATAAAATTTGAAAGTTCATTTGCAGAATGGTCAATTATTCGTGTCCATTTTTTTTCCCAATTAGAACTAGCTTGAATAGTTTTGTTATCTAAATCTGGCCCGATAAAACCTAAGGGTAAATCAACTAGATTTTTTTCGATAGTATTTTTGTCTTCAATCTTTTTAAGATTAAGGAGATTGAAGTGATGAAGTTTATTGATTAAGTTAAAAAGCTTTACTTCATTAATGTGTTGATCGCCTCTTATGCATGCAAGAATTGGGACCTCAAATTTACCTTCGAACTGTGCAATGAATATTACTACTTTAATAATCTGACTTGGGTCTAAATTGTTATTATTACAAACTTCTAGGATTGTTTTTTGATGAGGCGTTTCCAACCACTCTGCAATATTTTCTTTTAGTGGAATAGGTTGAGAGGCTAGAGAAACAGCTTTTTCGATATTGGCGGCATAAGAACCGCTTTGAGTGAACAAAATGGAATCTTCCCCAGCATCAGCAGTGACCATAAATTCTTTAGATGAAGCACCGCCAATTGCTCCACTATCAGCTTCAACCCCTACTGTCTGCAGTCCACAAAATTTAAAAATATTTTCATAAGCATTGCCCACTTTTTCATAGAAAGAAGCTAGATCGTTTTCTGAAGAATGAAAAGAATAACCATCTTTCATTATGAACTCTCTACTTCTCATCAATCCAAACCTTGGCCTTATTTCATCTCTAAATTTTGTCTGAATTTGATAAAAACATTGAGGTAATTGCTTATAGGAGTTGATGGTCTCTGATGCAATACTCGTGATCACCTCTTCGTGAGTTGGTGCTAAACCAAATTCTTTACCTTGTCTATCTTTGAGATTAAACATTATTCCTTCACCTGCTGTATATCCTTCCCACCTTTCACTTTTTTTCCATAAATCTGCAGGATGAAGTTGGGGTAATAGTAATTTTGTACAACCAATACTATTAAGTTCTTTCTCTATTATTGCGGATATTTTTTCAATAACTCTAAGCATTAGGGGCATGTATGCATAAATACCGCTGTTTACTCTGCGAATATACCCAGCTTTTAAGAGTAATTGATGTGAAATAATCTCAGCTTCAGAAGGAGTGTCACGAAGTGTCCCCAGGGGAAATGAGGTGGTCACGCGCATACAGAAAAATCCTTGGATAATATTTAATTTTATCAATTAAGATGAAAAAATAATTTAAAGTGTCTTGAGTCCCTCAACGCTGCTAGTCCAAGAATGTTCTTTCTGCTAACTTTTTCAGTAATGAAGTTTAAACTTTTTAAAAAGTTCATTTCTACTTAATCATTTTCTAAAGTTTATGGAAAATATAGATTCCAATATTTCTAGTGAAGAGGAATTAGTAGGTATTGATGAAGTTCAAAAATTCCTAAATAGATCAAGAGCTTCTGTCTATAGGTATACAAATACAGATTTAAGAAATCTAAACCCTAGTTTTAATCCAAGAAAATTAAATCCCGAATTTCGGACTGACCAAAAAGATCCTTTAAAATTCCATCCTAATGAAGTAGCAAGATTTGCAAAAGATATTTTAAGAATAAAGGAAGTTACTGTGGAGGTCTTTAATACCCCTTCGTCCGCTGTTCAAAATGTACTGGTGCAAATATTAGACGAACTAAAATCTATTAGGACTTTACTAGAAAAAGAGTAATTAAAAAGTCACCAATCAATGTTTTGATTTATTGACATTTTGAATGTAGGATAATGAAGTTTAATTATCTCCTTAATCTTTACCAATAAAGAGTTCTTGAGTTACACGAAATCAAAGCAGTTTATTCAAAGTAAATCAAGCGAAGAATCTTCTCATGGTTCTGCTCGAAATGATTTTGAAAGAGATGATGATGACCCCTTAAGTATAAGGAGTTTATCAATAACATCTTTAGGTATTATTTTTGCCTTTTTGACAATTTTTTTACCTTCAATAAGCATTTTAATTGGCAGACCTTTATCTCAAGGGAACGAGGTAATGCATAATCACGATTTTAAAAAAGATGGACCTTAGTTCAATACCTCCATCTCCAATGAAGGGAATAGTGAATATTGTTGTTGAAATACCTGCAGGGAGTAGGAATAAATATGAATATTGCTCTGATGCAGGAATAATGGCCCTAGACAGAGTATTACATTCTTCAGTGAGGTACCCTTTTGATTATGGTTTTATCCCAAATACCCTAGCTGAAGATGGAGCTCCCCTTGATGCAATGGTGATAATGGACGAACCTACTTTTGCTGGTTGTCTAATAAAAGCTAGACCTATTGGAGTTTTGGATATGCATGATTGTGGTGCATATGATGGAAAACTTTTATGTGTGCCTATGGCTAATCCTAGGCAGGCTAATATAATGAGTATTAATCAAATTGCTCCTAATCAGCTTGAGGATGTTGCAGAATTTTTTAGAACAAGTAAAGGACTCGATGGAAGAACAGTTCAAATTGATGGTTGGAGGGATTTTGATGTAGTTGAAAATTTATTGAAAAGTTGTATGCCTCTAAAAAAGAAAAACTTTAAAGTACTTAAAAAATCAAATTTTAGTAAATTAAATTGAAAAAAATAATTTTTTATAGTTATTTAAAATGCTCTACATGCCGAAAAGCTGCAAAGTGGCTTGAAAGCAAAGATTTTGAATTTCAGTTAATTGATATTGTAAAAGAACCTCCACTTGTTAATTATTTAAATCTAGCCTTAGAACAACACTCTGATGATAAGAAAAGGATTTTTAATACAAGAGGTAAAGCTTTTAAAACTCTTGATCTTGATATTGATCGTTTGTCAAAGGAAGAAATTATTCAACTTCTTTTAAGTGATGGCAAATTAATAAAAAGACCATTTTTGATTTACGAAGGGGAAAAAGTAATATTAGGTTTTAACGAAATTGAATATGCAAAACAATTTATATAAGTTTAGAAAATCAAAACTTGATTAATCCTATGCCTAGTTACATAAAAAGTTTTTTAAAAGAATGGGGTCTACTAATTTTATTAACTTTTTTTGTTTCTTCTTGTAGATCATTTTTTGCAGAGCCACGTTATATCCCTTCTGGTTCAATGCTCCCAGAATTGCAAATAAATGATAGGTTAATTATTGAAAAATTTTCGCTAAGAAACTCTTTACCAAAAAGAGGAGATATTGTTGTTTTTAACTCACCTTACTCGTTTGACAAAAAATTAATTTCATCAAGATCTAAGCCTTTACCAAAAAAAGGATATTGTTTTTTTATGAGCTTTCCTCCAATGTCGTTTATTCCTGGTTTGAGGGATCAAGCTTGCGATGCTTATATTAAAAGAGTGGTGGCACTTCCAGGAGAAATTGTAAGTGTAAACTCGAATGGTGAATTAATAATAAATAATAAATTAATTCCTGAACCCTATGTCTCTTATAAGTGCTCATTATCCCTATTTAATAATTGTGGTAAATTTGAAAACATAAAAGTGCCAGAAGATCATTTTTTAGTTTTAGGTGATAATAGGGTAAATAGCTGGGATGGAAGATATTGGCCTGGAAGTAAATTTCTTCATAAAAAAGAGATAATTGGTAAAGCATATTTCAGATTTTGGCCTCTTAGTCAAGTTCGCTTTTTTAGTAAATGAAGCCTTTTCCCTGACTCTGACTTTATCAAAATAAATTTTTAAAAAGGCTTAATTTAAAGTGCTCCTGAAGCAGTTGAATCAAGTATTCCCCCTAGGTGTGTTGTAAGGTTAAGAGCGCTAATCACAGGGGGCTTATTAGGATCATTAAAAAGATCAATTATAGTTATGCCGCCATTACCCTGTTTAATCATCCAAATATTTGAATAATTAACCCCAAGGATATTACAAATTAGAGTTTTATTGACTGCATCATGAGCAACCATGAGGGTTTGATCATTATTCTTTTGAGATAAACAAATTTTGTCAAAAGCTTCTACTGATCTTTCTGATACATCTTTTATACATTCACCTTCGGGCATTATTACTTCTTCAGGTTTATCATGCCAATTTTTTAGTAAAGCAGGCCACTCTTCTCTAATCTCTGCTTCTAACTTACCCTCCCATAATCCGTGACTGATTTCTACGAGTGAATCTATTTTCTCAATTTTTAAATCTTTGTTATTTTGAAGGATTATTTT
>CABZHQ010000038.1 GCA_902525585.1 uncultured Prochlorococcus sp.
CGATACCAATCTTCTGAATAAGTACCATCCAAGCAGTATATAGTCCTGCCGGTTTCTCTGGGTCTTCGTCTATTGCATCAGGAAGTAGTGACCAAGGGATAAGAAAAGCGGTTGAAGCTCCAATGCCAATAAGACAGATTATGAAAATTAAAAGAATGAAAAGAAATATGTTGCTGGCATTTAGGAATAAAATATCTCCAGCTCCTGAAATTTTTGATAATGAAGGTAAAAATAAAGCTGCTGTACATGAAATAATCCACATAATCGCTCCATAGTTTAACGCTGAAATCCTGTTCAATTTATTTGATACTCTGGTCCATATTTGTAAACCCACTAAAGCGCTAATTTGGAAAGGTATCGGGATCCACTTCGCAATATAAGTTGGTACGTTCAGTACATCCTCGACATAGATTAATGCTACTGTTTGCATTAATTGTAAGGCGCACCAGAGAAGAATATAGAGCGTAATAACTTTTAGAAATTTTTTATTTCTGAAGATCCTTTTGAATTGAAGTGTTATAGCTTCAACTTTTCCTGAAGGCCTTCTTGCTTTTTTTGCAAATGGAGCTAATCCCCAACAAGAAATTAATGTTGCAGCAACTGCGATACATCCGCTTATTTTACCCATTAAAAAATATTCATTATTTGCTGATCCTTCGGAACCTAATACAACTCCAGCAATTATTAAACCAGTTAGTCCTGCGATTATTGAGCCAGTAAATCTAGATGCGTTTAGTCTTGTTCTTATTGCTGTTTTTTCAGAAATTTCAGTAGAAAGAGCTGCGAAAGGAAGATTAATACTTGTATAAGCAGTCATTACGATTATAGAAATTATTGCATAGTAAATAGTCTTGGTTAGCACTGAACCAGTGGGTGTCCACCATATTGCAGCTAAAGAGAAACCAAGGGGAACAGATGCTGCTACCATCCAAGGGATTCTAGGCCCCCATCTTGATTTAGTACGATCACTTAACCATCCAATTAACGGATCATTTACTGCATCCCATATCTTTATTAACATTAATAATGATCCTGCAATTATTACTGGTAAACCAGCAGAAATAAAGAATTTGAAAAGAAAAAAACCAAATTGTGTCGCGACTAAACCTGTGCCTGCATCTCCTAGCCCATAAGAGAACATTAATCTTGTTGTTGATCTAGAAATATTTTTTTTCGAGTGTAAATTTTCCAATCTTTTTACTTTGTTTATTGTTTGATAATGTATTATTGCAATGGTAATTCTATTACTTAATGCGGGCGTGGTTTAGTGGTAAAACCTCAGCCTTCCAAGCTGAAGATGCGGGTTCGATTCCCGCCGCCCGCTTTTAGAATAAATTATTTTTTGCCCCAAATACTTCTTCTGAAATGATTAGTAAAGAGCTTCTACTCTTTATTGAAACAGATTTTTCATTAATGGTTAAGGGTTCAAAAATCTCAGACATGCTAGTGTCGATAACTTTTAACCAATTATATTTACATTTCGGCAAGGGGAAATCGATACTTTTTGAATATGCATTTAAACCTATCCAAACCAGCGGATTAGTATTGTCTTGGTTAATGCTAAAGGCAACTGTGTGAGACCAACTACTCCAATCGGGGCTATCTAACTTTGTTCCATGCCAATGATATGTTGGAATATTTTTATTGTTTTGATTATTAGCGAAGAATGATGGATTGAAAATGTTTATTAGTTTTTTTCGGATTTTTATAACATATTTAAAATATTCAAATAATTCCAAATCTTGTTGACCTTGTTCCCAATTCATCCAGCCCAATAAATTATCTTGGCACCAAGAATTGTTGTTCCCGCCTTGTGATCTTCCTATTTCATCACCCATAAGTATCATTGGAACACCTTTAGAGATAAGTAAACTAAGAACAAGATTTTTTTGTTGTCTTTTTCTTAAATCATTGATTAATAAGTTCGTAGTTGGTCCCTCAGTACCATGATTCCAAGAATTGTTATGGTTATCACCATCTCTGTTTTGCTCTCTGTTCGCAAAATTATGTTTTCTATTGAAAGTTACTAAATCTTTTAGAGTGAATCCATCATGTGAAGTTATAAAGTTTATTGATTTTGGCAAAATAGTATCTCCTTTATAAATTGATGGAGTACCTTTGATTTTATCGCTCATATTCCAAGCTGTATCTTTATCCCCCTTCCAAAATCTCCTCAAGTCATCTCTAAAATGACCATTCCAAGTGAAAGTATTCTTAGATGGGAAATCACCTAATTTATATAAACCGCCACAATCCCATGGCTCACTTATGAACTTGATATCGATAAGTTCTGGTTCACATTCTATATCTTCAAAAATTGGAGGATTATCAAGCGGTGAAAGATTTTCTCCTCTTGATAGGGCAATTCCTAAATCAAATCTAAAACCATCAACTCCTAATTCACTCGCCCAACATTTTAAAGATTCAATTATTAGTTTTCTAACTAATCCTCTGTTTGCTGCAATAGTATTACCACATCCGGAGACGTCCTGAAAATTTTTATCTTTCCCAATAAAGTAATAAAGATTTTCATCTATACCTTTCCAAGATATTGCTGGCCCTTTTGAATCACCTTCGCAAGTGTGATTGTATACAACATCTAATATTACTTCAATGTCTGCTTTATGACATTCCTCTACAAATCTTCTAAATTCCTCTCTATTCTTTTCGGCGGATTCATTCGAAAGATATTCAAAATGCGGAGTAAACCAATTTATTGGACTATATCCCCAAAAATTTTTTAGACCATTTGGTGCATCAGTAGGATCAAAACAAAAAATTGGAAGTAATTCAATTGTTGTAATACCCAGTTCTTTGAGATAAGGAATTTTTTTTAAGAATTTCTTAAAACAACTTTCATCTTTATCAGTTGATTCAGTGAAAGCTTTGATATGGAGTTCATAAATAATTGTTTCTTCCCAAGAATGTTTCGGTCTTGGATAATCCTTAAAATTAAATAATTTTCTATCGCAAACAACACTTTTAAGACAAGAATTAGTATTTTCTTGATTTTTTAAGGCATTTTCTCTTTTATAACTTCCCCAACCGGTAATACCCCTTGAACATGGATCAAGTAATACTTTTTTTTCATAGTTATTATTAATTTCATTATTTTTTTGTTTCACTCTAAAAGCATAAATACAACCTTCATCTAGATTTTCTATTTCCGCATGCCAGTATGGACCTGTATTATGAGTCTGGTCTAATTTGAATATGCTTTTTGGGGAAACAGAGTCCTCTTTCTCAAACAATAAGATTTCTACATATTCTGCATTTGTGGCTACTAAGGAAAAATTAATACCTTGTGAAGTTAGAGAACTCCCTAAAGGAAATGGTTTACCTTTATTGAGATGAATCACTTTTTCTTTATCATTGATTAGTTAAATATTGAGATAATTTATTTAAATTACTGATATTTGAATAATAGATGCAAAAATTAAAAAAAAACTCAAATTTAAGGCTTCACTAATCAACTTTATTAGATCTTGGAGAGTATTAATTTTCTAATTAATTGCAATTTCTTCATCCATCTGTTCAGTGCATAAAACGATTTATAGAGAAACTTTAATTATAAGAAAACCAGATTTTTCTTGATTTCAAAATACAAATTGTGTTTTTTCATGTGATGAGAAGGAAATATATCTGAAAATTAATAAAACATAATAAATAGCTCAAATTCATAAATTCACCTCCTCTTTGACATTTGCCCCCTTTGCTAAATGTAGTTAGATTTTTAATCCTAAATGCAGTGATACCAATGCTTTTTGCTGTTCTCTAAATGAAGATGCTTTTTTTTATGAATGAAAAAGTGCGGCTATAAGAAATAAATAATTTTGCTAAAAATGTCCCTAAAATTTGTATAAAGCTTTGCGCCACCGGCATTTTCGGTTGCCGTATTTGTATTTGCTCCATATGATGTGAAAGTTCGAGGTTTAAACTCGATTTAAATCTTTTTTTTAACCCCTAGCTTTAATTTAAATTTCAATGAACAAAGCTGATTTAGTAAATCTTGTGGCTGCTCGTACAGAGCTCACAAAAACGGATGTTTCTTTAGTTGTTGATGCAGCTATTGAAACTATTGTTGATTCAGTAGTGGAAGGCAAAAAAGTCTCTTTACTAGGATTTGGTTCTTTTGAACCAAGAGATCGTTCTGCAAGACAGGGATTAAACCCTAAGACAGGCGAAAAAATTGCAATACCCGC
>CABZHQ010000039.1 GCA_902525585.1 uncultured Prochlorococcus sp.
ATATGTGGTTTAAAGTCTTTACCTAATACAAAGTCACCTTTATGAATATTATTATTTGTCAAAAAAATGCATTTGCCTTGATAACCATAAAAATCATTCTTCCAGGTGTACCTATTCTCGTAAGCCTTCCTGAAAATCTCATCACAATTTATTTCTTTTAGATTATCCATTAAATTTTTGAACAATTGTAATAATTATAAAAAAAAACCTCCCTTTTAGAAGAGAGGTTTTTTTATTAGCTTAAACTAATTTTGAGTGATTTTTGTATTTTCAATATTGTCAAAAGCTTGACCAATTTTCTTAAAGTCAAATCCCATTGCTCTTAGTGCATGCCAAAGATGACCTTGTAAGAAAAAGAAACCCAAATAAAAATGAGTATTAGCGAGCCAAGCTCTCGAGCTATAAGCTCCTGAACCTAAATCTACCGTATCAGTGAAATAAGGGGCGAATTCAAATTGAAGCTTTAAAGGCTCTCCATATAAATCTACTGGATATATGGTTGTATTGGAAGCACACCAAAAAGCGGCAACAAAAGCCATATAAGAAACACCAACAACTGAGTATGACAAAATTGCCTCAGCGCCAAGTAATCCTTTTCCTTTAAATTCGGTATATTCTCCAAATTGTTTAGTACAAATATGGAAAACTCCTCCAATTATTTCGAGGAAAGCGAGGAAAGCGTGTCCTCCCATAACATCTTCAAGACTATCTATTTTTAAAAAATCAAATTGATGATTCCAGATAGCGGCAATATCCAAATTGTAAATAACTTGTCTTGTAGATCCTATTGCGGGGTCATAAATTCCATGAATACGAGCCCATTCAACGAACATAATTGCTCCAAGCCCAAGAAAGATTAGATGATGACCAAGAATAAAAGTTAATTTATCTGGATCGTCCCATTCAAAATCAAATTTTTGTGGCTTACTATTTTCTGGATAGTCTCCAAGATCACCTGCAAATTTATTGGAGTGTAATAATCCCCCAGCGCCCAGTACTGCTGAAAAAATTAGATGTAATGTGCAAATTACAACAATTCCATATGGTTCTGTAATAACACCATTTTCAACGCCACCAATTCCAATACCTGCTAAGTGAGGCAAAACAATTGCTTTCTGTGCACCCATTGGGATACTGGCGTCGTATCGAGCCAACTCAAATAATCCAAAAGCTCCTGCCCAGAACATCATTAGGCCTGCATGAGCAGCATGAGCAGCTATGAATTTACCTGAACGGCCTACAACACCAGAATTTCCTGCGTACCAGTCATAGGTGACATCAGATTTTCCGTAAGTTTGTAACACTTGATTTAAGTAAACAGCAAATTGAGCATATTCCTTATCAACATTGTTTTTACATGTTCTTTACAGATTTAATTACTTATGTAAAAAAAACATATTGTGAAAGAACAAATGTTACAAATTGTGGAAATAATATCTTGGAAACCTTATGCCAATGAGGGGATTTCACCCTTAAGCTGAGAAGCCCATGTCTCAAGACGTGAATCGGTCAAATCTGATTCACTATCTTCATCAAGAGGTAATCCACAAAAACTTTCTCCTATAACACTTTTAGACTCATCAAATGTATAAGATGATTTATCTACGTAACCGACCATTTCGGCACCTGCTTTAGTGAAGTAGCTATGAAGTTCTTCCATCGCATCACAATAGTTTTCAGTGTAGGTAGAAGAATCTCCTAAACCAAAAATTGCAACTTTTTTTCCTGATAAACTTAGTTCACCAATATCCTCTAAGATTGAATCCCATGCAGTTCCAGATCTTTCTTCATCGGCACCGGTATTCCAAGTAGGTATCCCGCAGATAATTCCATCAAGGCCTTCAAATTCTGAAAGATCATCTACATCAGATACATCTTTAGGTGCTTCTGCTGAAGAGATAAAGTTATGAAGACGATCTGCTACGTCTTCAGTTTTTCCAGTTGTAGTTGCGTAATAAATTCCTACAGTCATAACTTCAAAATGTTTACATTAAAATAATAAAATCTAAAAACAATAAATTAATTTCTTTAAAAACTTTTTCATGTAAAATTTGATACTGATGAAGGTAAGAAAAATTTTTTGAGAATAATTTATAAAAAAATTTTAAAACATCGTGACTGACAAATTACAAAATGATATTAAAAATCTTGTTAAAGAATTTAACTTTAATGGGCAAAAAAAATTCAAATTAATTGTTTTATTTGGACTATTGGGAGATTTTGATAGCTTTGAGTATGCTATAAATTTGAAAAGTTTTATCGATAATAATCAGAATAAAAATTTAGATATTTTCGCAATTGCTATTGGGAACCAAAATGGAAAAGAAAAATTCTGTAACTTCACTGGCTTTCATAAAGAAAATTTAATAGTCGTTTCTGATAACCAAATTCATAACAATCTTAAAGTTTCAAGAGGACTAGATATTGGTTTAGGAGGTTGGATCAATATGCTCTTGATGCTATCAGGAATAAATTCTTTTAAAACAATTAAAGAAGTTATTAGAGGTTATACAGGTGATCAAAAAGCAAATCAAATCTATTCTGAATATGAAAAAATTAATGTCTTAAAATTTTTAAAATTTTCAGGTAATTCTTTTAAACAGGTTTTCGGGGATGGTTATTTGAGACCTTTTGAATTGGCAACATTTAGATTAAACAATATGAATGAAATAATCCAAAATTGGAGTGATTATATTCTTAATGAAGAATACCTTCCTCAAAGAGGAGCTTCATTTTTATTAAATGATCAAAATCAAGTTGTTTATAAATTTTTTTCAAGTGATGTTCTTGGATATTCATCAAACATGAGAGATCCTTTAGGATTTTTATCTGATTTAATTAAAGAATAGTTCTTAAAAAATATTTTCATGAATGTTGATATATTTGGATATTTTGCAGCGATTTTAACAACAGCGGCATTCCTACCGCAATTGATAAAAACTTTAAAAACAAAAAAAGCAGATGATGTTTCTTCGACTACTTTAATAATGTTTATAATCGGGGTATCATCTTGGATTATTTATGGATATAAAATTTCTTCTTCACCAATATTGATCGCAAATTTAATTACCATGATCTTAAATCTTTTGATATTAATTTCTAAGATGTATTTTTCAAAAATAATAAAATGAGCAAAATAATTTTTTAGAAGTAATAAATTTTATATTTATTAATAAAATCTTGATTAAGATAGAACAAAAATCTCTGATCTTGAAAACTTCAAAATGCTGGGTTTGGTTTAAAGGTAGCCTTAATAAAGGTGGATATTGGAAAGAAGGGTTTACTTGTACTTTTGATGAGAAACCAGGAGTTTTAATTGAAA
>CABZHQ010000040.1 GCA_902525585.1 uncultured Prochlorococcus sp.
ACGAAAAGGCTTAAGAGATATTTCTCCTGAAGTCGTTGAAATTTCAGCTTTATTAATAAGACAGTTCAAGTAAACAATCAATTTTGCTTAGAACTTTTTATTGATCTAATTCTGTAAATTGGACGACTTTGACTTTCATGATATGTCCTAATTAAAAGTTCACTCAACAATCCAAAGCTAAATAATTGAACACCAGCAATTCCTAATATTAATGCAAACATCAGCAACGGACGATTTCCAATATCCTCACCCATTATTTTTAAAACTATCAAATAAGAACTTATCGCAAGGCTAAAGAAAATACTTATAATTCCCACAAAACCAAATCCATACATCGGTCTTGTTAAAAATTTAGTCATAAACCAAACAGTTAGTAAATCCATTAAAACTCTAAAAGTTCTATCAATTCCATATTTACTAGATCCATATTGCCTGCTCCTATGATTTACTTTAATTTCTTTGATTCTTGCACCTTCAATATTTGCTAAAACGGGCAAAAACCTGTGAAGTTCCCCATATAACTTTATATCTTCTATTATTTCTTTCTTAAACGCTTTTAATGAGCAACCATAGTCATGCAACTTCAAACCTGTTACGTGAGCTATTAACTTATTCGCTATTTTTGATGGTATCTTTCTATTAATTAATTTATCTTTTCTATCAAACCTCCAACCACAAACCAAATCAAAACCATTATTAATTTCTGAAATTAATAAAGGAATATCATTTGGATCATTCTGTAAATCACCATCCAAGGTAATAACAATGTCGCCCTTAGAATTATCAAAGCCAGCTGACATTGCTGCAGTTTGACCATAATTTTTGCGAAGGGAAATTACTGACAATTCTTTAATTTTGAGAGTTAGTTGCTTTAATACTTGATGAGTATTATCTTTAGAACCATCATTTACAACAATCAATTCAAAATTAAATTTATGAGATGACATTACATTTATAACTTCGTCCAATAAAAGACCAATACTCTCGCTTTCATTGAAAACAGGGACGATAATAGAAATTAATTGTTTTATATCTGACATTTATATCTAATAATAATTACACAATTTTAACTTAATTTAGAGCATTAAAATTAAACAAAAAAAATCACCACAAGCGTGGTGATTTAAATTATTTAAGGGAAATTTAACCAAACTTACCGGAAGTGGATGCGATAACAAATGCCCCAAATGTAAGTATGTTTCCAATCGTGAAATGTGCTAGTCCAACTAATCTAGCTTGAACAATTGAAAGTGCAACTGGCTTATCTCTCCAGCCAACAAGGTTAGCAATTGGAGTACGCTGATGTGCCCAAACTAATGTTTCAATTAATTCTTGCCAGTAACCACGCCATGATATTAGGAACATGAAACCAGTAGCCCAAACTAAGTGACCGAATAGGAACATCCAAGCCCAAGGAGATAGGGAATTTACTCCAAATGGATTATATCCATTAATAAGTTGAGCAGAGTTTAACCAAAGATAATCTCTGAACCACCCCATTAGATAAGTTCCTGATTCGTTAAATTGGGCTACGTTACCCTGCCAAATAGCTAGATGTTTCCAATGCCAGTAGAAAGTTACCCATGCTAGTAAATTTAATGCCCAGAACATAGCTAAGTACATAGCGTCCCATGATGAACTATCACAAGTACCTCCACGTCCAGGACCATCGCAAGGGAATGCATAACCTAAATCTTTCTTATCAGGAATTAATTTTGTTCCTCTAGCATCAAGTGCTCCTTTGATAAGTATTAAAGCCGTTGTATGAAGACCTAAAGCGATAGCATGGTGAACTAAGAAATCTGCAGGGCCGATAGGTAAGAAAGCACTTAAAGCATCTTGTCTATTGATCAAATCCATCCAGTAGTGATTACCTGGCAATGAATTAGCAGCAAGACTTGCTGAACTTGTTGGATCAGATAATAAAGCATTAAAGCCGTACATCATTTTACCTTGAGCAGCTTGAACAAATTGAGCAAATACTGGCTCAATTAGAATTTGCTTTTCAGGATTACCAAAAGCTACAACAACGTCGTTATGAACATAAATTCCTAGAGTATGGAATCCAAGCAGCATTGTTACCCAACTAAGATGGCTTATCAAAGCTTCCTTTGTTCCAAGAACTCTTGCCAATACATTATCTTTATTTAATTCTGGATCATAATCTCTTACAAAGAAAATAGCTCCGTGTGCAAATGCACCAACCATCAAGAACATTGCAATGTACTGATGATGACTATATAAAGCAGATTGTGTAGTGTAGTCCCTGGCAATAAAAGCGTAAGAAGGAAGTGCACCCATGTGTTGAGCTACAAGAGAAGTTGCTACACCAAGTGATGCTAATGCTAATCCAAGTTGGAAATGTAATGAATTATTTACAGTTTCATATATTCCATCGTGGTTTATTCCAAAACTACCTTTATGAGGATCATTAGGGTGTCTTGTATTATGGGCTTCTGTAATTTCTTTGAGGCTATGACCAATACCAAAAGTATTTCTATACATATGACCAGCAATTACAAAAACTGTTCCAATCGCAATATGGTGATGAGCAATATCGGTAAGCCATAATGCTTCACTTTGAGGATGAAGACCACCTAAGAAAGTAAAGATTGCTGTTCCAGCTCCTTCAGCTGTTCCAAATACTTGATCTAAAGAATCAGGATTTTGGGCATAAGCTCCCCAGTTTAAAGTAAAGAAAGGAGCTAATCCTGCAGGGTGAGGAAGCACTGTTAACCAGTTATCCCACCCTACATGCTGACCTCTTGATTCAGGTATAGCAACATGAACCAAATGTCCTGTCCAAGCAATACTACTAAAACCAAATAAGACAGCTAAATGATGATTTAATCTTGACTCTGCATTTTTAAACCAAGCTAAAGAA
>CABZHQ010000041.1 GCA_902525585.1 uncultured Prochlorococcus sp.
GAACTTTTAAAGATGAAATAATAGACGTAGAAGTTGATTCTGATAATAAATAAGATTTAAAATAAATAAAAGAATACTAGACAAGCTTGAACCTTAAAAAAAGAAAATTTTAAGATAATTTGCTTATTTTTTAATAAATATAAAAAGTATTTTATTTTTAATATTTTAGTTTGAATTATAAGAAGGTTTTTATGAATCTAAAGCTACTTCTATAGCTGCTATTAAGTTTTCGTCAAACGGTTTAACACCTGGCTTGAATCTTGCTATTACTTTACTATCTTTACCTATAAGAAACTTCTCGAAATTCCATTCAACATCTCCTTCAGGTTCAACTTTGTTAAGGGTTGTGTATGGTTCTGTGGTGTTGCCTTTGGCATGAACTTTTTCATGGATTTCAAACTTAACTCCATATTTTGTTGTGCAAAAATCTTTTATTTCTGAAAGAGAGTCTGGTTCTTGTTTTCCGAAATCATTACAAGGGAATGCAAGTATTCTTAGGCCTTTGCTTGAATATAAATCATGTAGCTTTTGAAGATCCTCATACTGAGCAGTATTTCCGCAATAACTAGCTACATTAACAATTAAAATTACTTCCCCTGAATATTCACCTAGTTTTATGGATGATCCATCTGCGGAAAGAACAGTAGTATTTTGTACGTCAACTTGCATGTCTAAAAAAAATCACCCTTTGAAGATAACATTGTATAGACTTTATTGTGTTTAATTTATATGGTGGTTTTGGTTATTTCTTTTATAAGTTTTAATTTTTCATTTATTAAACCCTTTATAATTAATGAATATAATCATTTTAAATTTGGACCCTTTAGACCCACTCACTGAAATTATTAATTCCGGTCAAGGTTTTTCACCTGCAATTGCTTTAGAAAGAATTATTTGGGCAACGATTGGAGTCTTTTTTTTAGGAGCAATTTCAAGATCAATAACTAATAGCATTCGAAGTCAAAATTGGTTTGGTAGAAATTTTTTATTTAGTTATTCTAAAGATAAAAAAATTACAGATGATACATCTTCACAACCTTCTGGTGATGAGCAATAAGTTTTATATATATGAAAGAATCAATTTTTTCTAAAAAGAGAATTTTATTACTTGGTAGTGGCGAGCTTGGAAAAGAATTAGTAATAGAATCCAAAAGATTAGGATTAGAAGTTATTGCAATTGATCAATATGAAAAAGCTCCTGCAATGCAAGTTGCTGATTATTCAAGAGTAATTGATATGGGAGATAAAAATCTTTTAAAAAATGTTATAAAAGAATTTAAGCCTGATTATGTTGTCCCAGAAATAGAGGCACTATCAATTGAAGCCCTAAAAGAACTAGAGGAGGAAGGATTCAATATTGTTCCCAACGCCAGAACTGTAGAAATTACAATGAATCGAGATAAAATTAGAGACTTAGCTTCTAGAAATTTAAAAATTAAAACTGCAAAGTTTGATTATATTTTTGAATTTGATGATTTAGAAAAAAAAGCAGATGAGATTGGATTCCCACTTTTACTTAAGCCTTTAATGAGCTCATCAGGAAAGGGTCAGAGTTTGGTTGAAACAAAAAATGATTTACAAAATGCTTGGGAACAGGCACGAGCAAATTCAAGAGGTAAGGTTAAAGGTGTAATTATTGAAGAATTTATTAATTTTGATTTTGAGTTTACTCTTCTAACTGTAAGAAAAGAAAATGGTGAAAATATTTTCTGTTTACCAATTGGACATCTTCAATCTAATGGAGACTATCAATGTAGTTGGCAACCTATAGAGATCAAGGAGTCCTTAATTATTGAAGCTAAGAGAATGACAAGTAGAATATTAAATAACCTTAATGGAGCTGGATTATACGGAGTAGAGTTTTTTATAAAAGGAAGTGAGGTTATATTTTCAGAACTATCTCCAAGACCACATGACACTGGTATGGTTACATTAGTTAGTCAAAATATTAATGAATTTGAATTACATTTAAGGGCTTTTTTAAATTTACCAATACCACATATAGATCTAATAGAACCCTCTGCTACCAGAGTTATTCTCTCTAATCAAGAGTATCTAAATCCTATTTATGAGGGTCTTAATGAAGCATTAGAATTTGAAAAGACTAAAGTGCTCATTTTTGGTAAACCAGTTTCTAGAAAAGGCAGAAGAATGGGTGTTGTTCTCTCATCAAATTCTGACATTAATTTAGCTAGAAAAAATGCAGATGAAGCTGCTCGTAAAATAAAAGTCAGTACTACATAAATATTAAATAAAAATAACGAAAAAAATACTTATTTCCTTTGTTTTTGTTCTATGTCTCTTTGAGTATTATTTGAATATGTTCTATATTTCAAAATGATAGAAAATTATAAAGGTTGGGACATAACTTTAAATTGGGATAATAAAAATTATCTAGAGACGAATACTACTAAAAGTAATTTTTTTAATCAAAAGGAAAAATGGATTGGTGTTCACTTAAATGGTGAAAAAATCTATGGTTCTTCCCTAAAAGAAATTAGGCATATTATTGATTATCCTAGTTTGCATGCAAAGTAGGTAAAAAGATTTTTTTAATTATCCTGATTATTTTCATTATCTTCAATTAGTTCATTAGCGAGTTTTCTTAAATCTCCCTTAATCGAGACCCATGTAAAGGCGATTATAAAAATTGAAGCAGATATTGCAACGGTGATTTTTTCGATAGGTGACATTCCAAGTGCAATAGCAAACATTTCAAACCAAATACTAATTTTTCATTATATTGAATTTTTTTAAATAGTTAGAATCAAATTTTTTTTTGCAATGATATTTAATTATTCAAAATATAATAAATAAAATTTAAAATACTTATTTTATCTATTGTTTCTGATTTCGATTTTATTAAGTAAG
>CABZHQ010000042.1 GCA_902525585.1 uncultured Prochlorococcus sp.
AAACATGGCTCCAGGAATATTGTTTAAAAATTCAGCGAAATCCTCAGCTCCTAATGATGGTTTTTGTAATTCGATTACATTTTCTTGACCCAAAACCATAATTCCTGAATCTCTGAGGACTCTATTAATTTCAGAATTATTATTAACTGCCGGAGTGATTTCTCTAAATATTACTTTTGCTTCGGCTCCGCAACTATTAGCTAAAGCAGTGATATTTTCATTAAGCCAATTACCAATATTCGTAAATACGTGACGATTGGTGCATCTAACAGTACCAGTTAAATTAACCTTTTCTGCAAGAACATTGAATGCATTACCACCATTTATTTTCCCAAAAGTTATTACTACAGGATCTAAAGGATCTAACTTCCGTGTTATTGATTCTTGAATTCCCGATATCACTTTGGAGGCCACCCAAATAGCATCAACTCCTTCATGAGGTCGAGCACCATGGCCTGATTTTCCTTTAATCTCAACCTTAAGTTCTCCAGCAGCTGCAGTTAAACTTCCCTCTTTAATACCAATAGTCCCTACGGATAAATCGGGGTAGACATGAACTCCCAAAATATGGGTTAAACCATTAGTTGCACCATCCTTAATCATCCATCTAGCTCCACTCGCAATTTCTTCAGCGGGCTGAAAAATTATCCGAGTCCCAAAATTTAGTTTTAAATCCTTAATAATTTTTGCCACACCCAATCCAATCGAGATATGCAAATCGTGACCACAGGCATGCATAACACCATCTACTTTTGAAGAAAAACTTAATTTAGTTTCCTCAAATATTGGCAAAGCATCCATATCCACTCTTAAACCTATAATACCTTTATCTAAGGGGCCAAAATCAGCTATAACTCCAGTCCTACCTATAGATTCTCTAACATTCCAACCAATATCTTTTAAAAAACCACTGATCAAGATCGCTGTTTGATTTTCAAGTCCACTTAATTCCGGGTGCTCATGGATATGTCTTCTTAAGTTAATTAGTTCATCATTAAACGAATCAATTTTTTTATGTATCTGTTCTCTATTCATTTCTTATTTTAAATCGATAAAATTCATTAAATCTTTAATTGGTTGTGGAGGCCATCTTCTTATTTTTTTTAACCATTCTTCATCACTATATCTAGGATCTAATTCAGTTACCGCTATCCAATTACTTTCTGCTTTACCAGCTTCACCATTAGACCAATTCAAAGCTGTTAAAGCTGCCCTAGCATCTGCAAAAGTTGGATAACGTCTAATTAACTTTATTAATTCCTTTTCAGCTTCATCTATATTTCCCAACTGTAAATCTGCTAACGCCAAACTTGACCTAGCCATGGCAAATCCTGGATTATATAAAGCAGCTTTTGAGAATAAATCTCTTGCTTTATCCCAATGGGATGTAGATCCTTCGACGTTAGCTAAATTATATAATGCAGAGAAATTTTTACTATCTAGGGAAATAACGAACATATAATCCTTTTTCGCTTGCGACCATAAGCCCAATGCTTCCTCAGCTATCCCCCTATTAATGTAAGGATCAATTTCACTAGGATTCAAACTTATTGCCTTATTTTGGTCATCTATTGATCCTTTAACATCTCCTACCACAAGTCTTACATTTCCTCTATTGCTAAAACCTGCAGCATCATCAGGATAAGAATCGAGATATTGATTCCATTCTTGTAAAGCGAGATTAAATTTTCCGCCTGAACTAAGATCTAACGCATTTTTAAACAAATCCTCTCTCAAAGATAATGAATAGCATGGTGCAATATAAAAAATATTAAAAAAAATAAAAATTAATAAAAAACAAACTTTAACTTTTTTAAAAGTTATCATCTTTTGAATCAATGTACTTTTTTCCTAAAGCAGTAAGCAATCTTCCTCGAGGAGTTCTCATGAGAAAACCAATTTTTATGAGATATGGCTCAACTACAAATTCTAACATTGAAGAATCATCGCCCAACCCAGATGCAATTGAATCAAGACCAGTTGGAATATTATTGTTTTGGTTAAGAAACGATAAATAGTGTCTATCTAAAGAATCCAATCCTTTTTCGTCTATTTGGTAAGAATTTAAAGCTTTTTTTATTAAATTCACAGAGATAGTATTAGTTTCCATAACAACTTGAGCATAATCTCTAACTCGTCTTAATAATCTTAAAGCAATTCTTGGAGTCCCTCGAGATATCTTTGCTAAATAATAAGATGCTTCATCTTCTAAATTGAGGTTGATTAATCGGGAGAAATTAACAATAATTTGTTTTAATTCATCACATGTATAGAATTCAATTTTCTGAGATATCCCAAATCTGTCTCTCAGGGGGGCACTTATTGAGGCTAATTTAGTTGTCGCGCCAATCAGAGTAAACCTAGGAAGATTAATTGTTCTGCAACGAGCTCCTCTATTAGCTCCCATAGTTAAGTCAAGTCTAAAATCCTCCATTGCAGCATATAACAACTCTTCAGTTAACCTATTTAAGCGATGTATCTCATCGATAAATAAAACTTCACCTTCTTTTAATCCAAGAAGTAAACCTACAATATCTCTTGGTCTTTCAATTGCTGGCGCAGTCGCAATCCTACATTTTGTATTCAATTCGTGGGCTATCAAAAAAGCAAGAGTAGTCTTACCTAGACCAGGCTGTCCATATAAAAGAGTATGCTCCAAAGGTTCTTTTCTAATAATTGAAGCATCTATAGCTATTCTTAAAGAAGATTTAAGTTGTT
>CABZHQ010000043.1 GCA_902525585.1 uncultured Prochlorococcus sp.
TAGGATTTTCTTGGCTCTTCCTAATCTGATAAATCTCCAATAATCTAATGGGACATTTTCTTCTTTAAACATAATCTAATTTTTTTAATTCTGATAAATATTTAGTTCCTATTTTTTCTGGTGATTCCTAAACTGAAATCTAGTAATTTTATTGATTGATTCAAAATTTGATTATTCTTTATTGGTAAAAGATTAAACAAATCTTCCTCAAAAACCATTAATTCTTTAGAACTGTCCCTTAGATCGGAATAACACTTAATAGCTTTTTCAGTTTCATCTTTTAAAACAGCCCAAGCAAAAAAAATAAAATAAGTATATTTCGGCTCGCTATTAGACTCCAACAAATACTTACAATCTTTATAAGATTTTCTCATATCGCCTGAAAGTGCAAACGCCAGGCTTCTAAATAGGCATGTTTTATAAAGGTTATGTTTTTGTAAAAAGTAAGTTTTATCACCTGTATATGAATATATCCTTGTATCTATTTGACCATTTCTCTTAATAACCGTATTAAAATCATCAATTGCTTGTTGATAATTTTTATTTTGTAGATAAATAAATCCCCTTTGCATTAATAAAATCAAGCTATATTTGTCAGCTTTTATCTCAATAGTTAACTCTTTTATAAGAGATAAATATACATCTCTTTTCATATTCTTATTAATTATTTGATTCTGATATATATCTAGTTCCCTTTTTTCTTAACGATTCCTAAAGTAAAATCTATTAATTTTATTGATTCTTTCAAACCTTCTATATTCTCAATTGGTAAAAGATTAAAGACATCTTCTTCAAAATCCATTAATTCTGGATTTAATTTCCTTATTTTATAATAATTATTAATTGCTTTTTCATTTTCGTTATTTAAAACACTCAATGAAAATAAAATTAAATGAATATATTCATAATCATAATTTTTTTTATTTTTTTTACTTACAAAAAATTTATAATCATTTATAGATTTCGCAAAAAAATCATCTCCTATTACGCCTCCTAAAGGTTTGTACCTATGACCTAAAAGTGCATATGCCAAAGATCTAAATAAGTATGTTTGATATAAGTAAATTTTTTTAAAATATGGACTAGGGTTAAAATTTGGACAACTTTCTAAATAATTGTTATTACTAATAACAGTATTAAAATCTTCAATTGCTTTTTCAAAATTTTTCCTTTTAAGATAAATAAATCCTCTTTTAAATCTTAAAATTCGACTTGACGGATCATTTTTTAACTGTTGTGATATATCTTCCATGGTAGATAATTCACTATACTTTTTTTTAGGCCACCACATAATTATTTAACTACTAGATTTTGATTTATTCTTTAAATAATTTAATGCGGTATTAATAATATGCTCAATTCTCTTTATATCAAGGCCAGCTAAATAAATATCTTCATCAAAAAGAATCTTCACTGGTTTAGCTTTTCTACCATATAGATCATATTTATTTTCAGCATTTTCTTTGAGTTTTAAATTTTCTTTTTTTTGTTTTATTATCCATTCCTCAAAATTATTTTTACTTGTTTCTAAGTAATTTTTAATAGCATTTATAGTTATTTGTTCATCTGAATCATTAAGAGTATTTATTTTTCTAAAAATTTCCTCAAGTAAATCCATACTGGTAATACTTTTGAAACCATAATCATTAGTTTTTTCCCCCCATTGATTTTTTTTAGTTTCTACATCTTTTATATGGTTAATTAATTGCCAATTAATTTTTGCTTTTTGTTTCGGATATAAATCTTTTACTTTGTAGTATTCAATTATTTTTACATCTATATAAGTCTTATCTTTATTTGATGGATGATCAGGTTCATATGTATTAGATGGATCATAAAAATAAATCTCTCTATTTCCAACTTCAGCAAAATCTGTATCTATAAAAATATTTCCAAATCTAATGATCCCAGTACTAATATCGTAATTAACAGTAAATGGTTTAGGAAATAAACCTACTTTGTTGTAGTCTCCTAGAATAACTTCTTTAGCAGAAATACATCCAATAGATCCATGATCTACATTGTATTCATTTCCTTGGTTATCTATATAAATCCCATCACCCCAACAAGTTTTCAAGTTAGCAAATAATGATCCTTGCATTGCTCTAAAAACCCCGTTTATATCAAACCAATATCCTTCATAAAACTCCTCAAGTCTTTCATCATGCATATCAATATTAGTTAAGTCTTTTTCGAACTCAGATAATTCTCCAATTACATATAAACCAGGTTCAAATAATTTATTTGAGATATCTTCAGTTAATGTATATCTAGTTGCTGGGCTACCTCCTAATGAATTAACTAAGTTTCGATAGCCCTTTATTTTATCTAAATACTCCTTAGGAGGTAATTTACTATTTCTATTTTGAGAGTTAGACATAAAAAAATATAGACTATTTTTTTAATAGTTCTAATAACTCAGAAATGATTCCTTCATTTATTAAATTTA
>CABZHQ010000044.1 GCA_902525585.1 uncultured Prochlorococcus sp.
TTAATTTATATTTTCAATAGATTTTAATAAATTCTTTAAAATTATTGAATAAAGTCGGAGAATTTATTTTTCTTAAAACAAATAAAGTTCCTTTATCACCTCTGCAAATTCTAAGATTATTACTTAAATAAGTTATCTCTAACCACCCTAATTGTTCATTATTAATTTCTTTCATAGCCTTTATATTTTTTCTTCCAAATTTAGGACCCATAACACCAGCATGTGTAAATTTGACCCCAACTTTTTTTTCATTAATGTAATTAAGTCTTATTAAAATACCAGTACCAATAATTGATCTTATTCCTCTAGGTTTAAGTAAATTAAGACCATTTAAATTAAAGGGATCAAGAATTTGAAGGTTATCAATGAGAGGAGAATATTTTAAAAAAGGACTATTAGAACTACTCCACCTGAGCTCCCAAACACCCTGCAAATCATTTCTATCTTTGCTAAAGGAAAAATTATGATCAATTTCAAGTTGTTCGGCAATATTACGTATACCCTCTGAATTTGGAGATTTAAGAAGTAAATTTAATAAATCATTTTCGGTTTCCATTTAATAAAAGCGGGGGTATATAGCTAAGGATAAATACTTACCTCCATGTGCTATATTCTACCCAGAATATGTTGATTTGATGACAAAGAGCTATTGGCTTAAGAAAATTTCAATTCCAAATGCTGATTTATTTCTGGAATATATAAGGACAGTATTGCCTTGGATTAAATCTGTGGGAGGAGTAATAGTAAAAAGAGATTTAATACAAGAATCAACCTCAAATGAATGGGATGGAGGTCAGCTTGGATTAGTAATTGAATTCGAATCAAAATTTGCTGCTAAAAAAGCATTTTATTCTGAAGTATTTCAAAAATATCTGCAGTCTAGAGATTTAATGGAACTAGTTACTATAAGTACTCTTTAAAAAAATCAACCAATATCAACCTCACACAAACAACTTATAAGTATTTA
Organism: uncultured Prochlorococcus sp.; assembly: GCA_902525585.1. Classification (GTDB taxonomy): domain Bacteria; phylum Cyanobacteriota; class Cyanobacteriia; order PCC-6307; family Cyanobiaceae; genus Prochlorococcus_A. Next base: position 968 of record CABZHQ010000044.1, read on the forward strand.
TTACTATTAAATTATTTATGTAATATTTATAACTTCACCAGCAATAGCATATTTTGCAAAATTTAATTGTAAAAGTAATTCGTTAATCAAATGAACTATTCAACAGAAAAGGACGATTATTTGATGACAACTCCATATACAAAAAAAATTCAGCAAAAATTTGAAAAGGTTAAATCTTTTTTAGAGCAAAATGGATTTAATCCTTCATCAGAGAGCTTAATGCAAGATATTGTTAGCTCAGAAGAATATATTGCTAAAAATGGCTTATAAATTATCTGAATATATTCAGAGTCCTTAAATAATAAAAACCGCCTATTAGAAAAGGTAATAATATTCCAATAAATAAAAATATGGATTTCTTTGATTCGCCTTCTGATATGGGATTAATTTCTGGTTCAATTGCAAAACCATTTTGTCTACCACCGCTTTCGGTTGTATAACCTTTTTTATTCATAAGAAAAATAATCTAAGCAGATTATCTCATGTAAAAACTTATTTAAATAAATTTTTTACATTTAGAATTAAACTAATTTTAAAATCTAATAATTGATTTCAATCTGAGATTTCAATTTTGCAGCTTTTTTTAAAAGACCTACAACTTCCTTACGGCCAGTAGCAAACTCAGCCCTGTTAAGTAATTCGCTATATTTTTTTGTGATTTCTCTATGGTTCATTTTGATTATTATCTTCTATAAATTATAAAGTTACTAAAAAAAGTTTTTGTATAAAAGATATCAAAAAAGAGTTTAAGTACCTTTACCTATTTAAACCAACCTTTTTTCTTTGGTTTAATCTCTTCTTTAATAACTTCTTTTTTTCTCCCAAATAAACCCTTTTTTTGGACTGTTAAATTCTCTTCAACAGGTTTAGATTTTCTGTTAAATAAACCTTTTTTAGGTTCTTTTTTAATTGATTCTTTTTTGTCGGAAATCTTTGTTTTTTTAGGATTTGATTTTGAATTTTTGGGTTTGCTATCTGCAAATAAAGTTTGATATACAAAAAAACCAAAAACAGCAAAGAAGCCTAATGCCTGTACTAGAGCAGTTCCAATATTATCAAACATTTAGGCCTCAACTTTGTATAGTGATTCTTTTTCTTTCGCTTCTATACATTTTTTATCATCAGACAAGCATTCAAATTCTGCCTTCTTCTCAGTGTGAGAACTGCAGCCACCTGCATTTGCATTAGATGTTGAAAACAAAGTTAGTACCCCTAAAATTAGGGCGCATGAGGTGTTAATCGGTTTCATGAGTTTTATTTTTATTATGGAAAAATAATTTCGCAATTGCGAAGATAATCTTCTCTTCTGCTAAAAGTATCCCCTTTTTATATATCTATTTGTAGTAATTAACTAAATCGATAATTAATATTGCTAGTAATGAAAAACCTAAAATGAAAGGTAAATAAGGATATTTATTTAAAATTTTGTTTAGTTGATTTTTCGATATTTGTTTTTCCTTTTTCTTTTCTCTAGG
>CABZHQ010000045.1 GCA_902525585.1 uncultured Prochlorococcus sp.
AGGTAGTGGATAACTCTGTTGATGAAGCACTTGCTGGACATTGCGATCATATAGAAATTGTTCTTAGAGCAGATGGTTCTGCTTTTATTTCTGATAATGGACGAGGAATTCCAACAGATATTCATCCAAGAACAGGGAAAAGTGCCTTAGAAACTGTACTGACTGTTCTTCATGCAGGAGGTAAATTTGGAAGTGGTGGTTATAAAGTATCAGGGGGTTTGCATGGAGTAGGAATATCTGTAGTTAATGCTTTAAGTGAATGGGTTAATGTGACTGTTTTTAGGGATGGTCACGAATTTAATCAAAGATTTGAAAAAGGTGTATCAAAGGGTGAATTGCAAACTAAAAAGCAGACTGCCAAACCTTCTAAAAAAGGAACAACTATTTGCTTTAAACCCGACAAAACGATTTTTTCTGGAGGAATTGAATTTGAATATGCTCTTCTTTCATCTAGATTAAGAGAACTAGCGTATCTTAATGGCGGAGTAAAAATTGTTTTTAGAGATGAAAGAAATCAATTATCAGATGGTTCTTTCAAAGAAGAAATTTACTTATATGAAGGAGGTATTAAAGAATATGTTGAATATATGAATGCTGAAAAAGAGTCTATTCATCCTGAAATCATTTATGTTGACTCACAGAAAGAAAATGTATATGTAGAAGCTGCTTTACAATGGTGCTCAGATGTATATTCAGACAATATTTTAGGATTTGCAAATAATATCAGAACTATTGATGGAGGAACTCATATTGAAGGGCTAAAAACAGTTCTAACACGTACTTTTAATAATCTTGCAAAAAAGAGAGGCAAAAGAAAAGATATTGAAAAAAACTTGGCTGGAGAAAATATTAGAGAAGGTTTGACTGTTGTTTTGTCGGTAAAAGTTCCAGATCCCGAATTTGAAGGGCAAACAAAAACAAAATTAGGAAATACTGAAGTACGAGGAATTGTGGATTCTCTCATTGGGGAGGCTCTCACAAAATATATGGAATTCAATCCTGGAATTTTAGACTTAATTCTTGAAAAAGCAATTCAATCATTTAATGCAGCAGAAGCTGCAAGAAGGGCTAGAGAATTAGTAAGAAGAAAAAGTGTTTTAGAAAGTTCTACATTACCGGGTAAATTGGCAGATTGTAGTTCAAGAGATCCCTCAGAATCTGAAATTTATATAGTTGAAGGGGATTCAGCTGGAGGTTCAGCAAAACAAGGACGAGATAGAAACTTTCAGGCTATTTTGCCTCTTAGGGGTAAAATACTTAATATTGAAAAAACTGATGATACTAAAATTTATAAAAATACCGAAATACAGTCATTAATAACAGCTCTAGGATTAGGAATAAAAGGAGAGGAGTTCGACGAGAGTTCTTTGAGATATCATAGAGTTGTAATTATGACGGATGCTGATGTTGATGGTGCTCATATAAGAACTTTATTATTGACATTTTTTTATAGATATCAAAGAGAACTTGTTGAGAAAGGCTTTATATACATTGCTTGTCCTCCTCTATATAAAGTTGAAAGAGGTAAGAACCATAATTACTGTTATAACGAGAACCAATTAAAGGATACAATTGAAGGATTTGGAGAAAATGCAAATTATAATATTCAAAGATTTAAGGGATTAGGCGAGATGATGCCAAAACAACTATGGGATACAACTATGAATCCTCAAACTAGGATGATGAAAAGGGTTGAAATTGAAGATGCACTTGAAGCTGACAGAATATTCAACATACTAATGGGTGATAAAGTTGCACCAAGAAGAGAATTTATTGAAACTCACAGTAGCAACTTAGATATGGCAACTTTAGATATATGATTAATAATATTCTCAAGAACTGTTGCTTAATTACTTTTGCATTAATTGCTCCAATTACATTACCTGCCGGAGGGATTCAAAAAAGTTTAAATCAAAATAAATTCCTTCATAATATAAATGAAATTATATTGAGTTCCAATACCTCTCTTTATTCTTATCCTCAAAGTAATGCTAAAGAATTATTAGTTCTTGATTTAGGTACAACTTTATCAGTATTACGTAGTTGGAAAGTCAGCAAAGGTGAAACTTGGGTTAGGGTTGAATTAGCTTCTAATAAATTTTTTGATAATCCAAATAAGATTTTAAAAGGCTGGATAAAAATGTAAATTTTGGATTTTAGATCAATAATTATACTTTTACTTGGCAGTACTTTTGGATTAATACTGA
>CABZHQ010000046.1 GCA_902525585.1 uncultured Prochlorococcus sp.
TTTCGCTGCGGAAATAGTCAAGAAATACACCAAATTTAAGAAAAATATACCTATCATCTTTCCCATGGCTAGGAAGGATTTTGATCCTGATGAAATATGGTCTAACGCAGTAGATAAAATTGTGAAATTTATAAAAAATGGAGAATCAGTTGTTTTACTTTGTCTTGGAGATACTTCACTATTTGCAAGTTCTTCTAATATTTTGAGGTTAATAAAAGATAATCATGCTGAAATTATTACCAAAACCATACCTGGTATTTCCTCTATTTCGGCAGCAGCAGCTTTGAATGATTTTGATTTGGTAAAAAAAGGCGAGACCTTGATCATCAAAGAATGCCCATCTTCAGAATCTGAATTAATAACCCTAATTAGTGAAAGTCAGGCAAACAAGACGGTATTGGCCATTATGAAAGTTGGCAAAAGATGGAATTTAGTCAGGGAAATTTTAAAAAAAGAGGATATCATCAATACATCATTAATAGCTTTGAGTGTTGGTATGCCGGATCAAATTATTCAATATGCATCTCAATATAAAAAGGAATTTATGCCTTATTTTTCTTTGATTTTGATAAGGTTCGATTAATGTATAAAAAAGAAAAATTAGTTGAAAATCAATTTACATGGCCAATATGTAAGGAGCTATTATTTTTTGTTCTTGAAGATAAGGTTAGTGACGTATTTGTTTGTGAATTAGTTTGGGAAAGACTTTTTTATACTAGAGAAATAACTTTAAATAATTGGGTTTCTAGCTCATTAACTCCTTCTTATTGGTCAGAAAAATTTGAAAAAGCTCCTCAAATCATTTCAGAGCGATCAGCTTCAGTACATTTAACTCGATCAATTCCAAAAGACTATAAACAGAGTTTGAAAAGTTTTCTTAATTTTAAAGGTTATAAGATTAATGAACTCTATCCAAGAAGAACTAGAAGAGCGACGGCAGTAAATTGGTTGATTTATTGGGCGATTGAAAATGATTGTTTTTCAAAAGATAATGGATTAATACCAAGTCCTAGTTCACCACCTATTAATCCTGTTAAAGGACATTTTGGTGATCCAGAAATTCAATAAGTATTTTTTGAATAAGGTAAATAATTCTATTAAAGGTATAGTTGTAATGGATACTATTTTCTTTGGAGAGAAGAATTGATTCTTCCAACAATAGCAATTATCGGAAGACCGAACGTTGGGAAATCTACCTTAGTTAATCGTCTTTGCGAAAGTAATGATGCAATAGTATTTGATAAGCCTGGTGTTACAAGAGATAGAACTTATCAAAATGCATCATGGGGAGGTAAGGAATTTCAAATAGTTGATACTGGAGGTTTAGTTTTTGATGATGATAGTGAATTTCTCCCAGAGATAAGGACACAAGTTTTCTTAGCTCTAGAAGAGGCTTCAATCGCATTACTGGTGGTAGATGGGAATCAAGGCGTTACTGATGGTGATTTATCAATTGCAAAATGGTTAAGAAACTCAAGCTGTAAAACAATTGTTGTTGTTAATAAATGCGAATCGACTACTCTAGGAATATCCCTAGCTTCAGAGTTCTGGAAATTAGGATTGGGCGAACCTTATCCTGTTTCTGCTATTCATGGTTCTGGTACTGGGGATCTTCTAGATCTCGTTATTGGAGAACTTCCTGAAAATAATATTCAGCATGAAGAAGAAAAGATAATGATGTCAATTATTGGCAGGCCAAATGTTGGTAAATCTAGTTTGTTAAATTCAATTTCTGGAGAAAAAAGAGCAATTGTAAGCGATATTAGTGGAACTACAACTGATTCAATAGATACTATTATAAAAAAAGGTGATCATCAATGGAAAATTGTTGATACTGCAGGGATTAGAAGAAAGAAAAATGTTAAATATGGTACCGAATTTTTTGGAATTAATAGGGCTTTTAAATCGATTGATAGAAGTGATGTTTGTGTTTTAGTTATAGATGCTATTGATGGAGTAACTGATCAAGACCAGAAGTTGGCAGGGCGCATAGAAGAACAAGGCAGAGCTTGCATAATCGTTGTTAATAAATGGGATCTTGTAGAAAAAAACAGTTCAACAATTTATCAGATAGAAAAAGAACTTAGATCTAAACTTTATTTTTTACACTGGTCAAAAATGATTTTTATATCTGCCCTAACTGGTCAAAGAGTTGATAAT
>CABZHQ010000047.1 GCA_902525585.1 uncultured Prochlorococcus sp.
AACTTAAAAATAAAGATATACGAATTTTACTTGATAAGATAGTTAGAAAATATGGAGGAAAAGTAGTAAATAAATGAAACGCCTATTAAAACCCTTAATAGTTTTGCTTATTTTACCAAGTGTTGTAAATAGCTCCCACTTAAATGATCAGAGAGAACTTATGGTCACCTCAGAAAGTACTAGGGAATCTATCAAGTTGGCAAAATACCTTAAAGATAATGGTGTAGTTAAATATTCAGTATATTGGTGCCCTAATTGCCTTAATCAAGGTGAATTATTTGGAAAGCATGCTTATAGAGAACTTAATGTAGTTGAATGTGCAAGAGATGGCATAAACAGTCAAACTCAATTATGCATTGATAAAAAAATTAAAGGGTTTCCCACATGGGAAATAAATGGAAAACTAATTTTAGGGTTACTTTCACTAAAAGAGTTATCAAAGTTGACTGGATTTAAGAATTAAGGAAAATGTAAGATGATTAATGGCTAGATATTAAAGGTTATTTCTTGAGTACCTTTCATACATCCTCCGGCGGGATAGTTAATTACTTTTTTTGATATTAATCCAATACTTATAGCAACTATTCCAATACCAAATAATGCTCTTGATCTTTTGCTTAAGATGAGATACTTCATTGGGTATTTGTAAGTATTAAACAGGATTATAACGTGGATTTCTTTGTTTAAAAAAATTACCAAGTAACCCTAAATATATAATTTTTTAAAATAAGTTTTAGATATTAGATATCACAAAAATCCTTAATCAATAAATTCTTATATCTTTTTTTTAATATTTTTAGTTTGTATTTGACAGTCTTTTTATAATTAAAATGAGACTTTTATTTTTTTATGAAAAATAAAGAATTTAATGTGACTCAAGGAATGGCTTTGTTACTTTTGAAGCCATTAAATTTACCCGCTAACTACGTCCTAAATCTTATAATTTATATAACTAATCCTAGCAACAATATTGGATACTAATATTCTTCCCAAACTGGTTTGGTTCTCCTCCAACCTTGAGCGATTAATTTTCTCCATTCATCTCTAGCTTTATCAACTTTAAGTTCTTCTCTGGTTGTCATAAGAGGTGGTTCTTTTCCTAAAACACCAAGTATTCTTCCAGATTCAATAAACATATATTCAAAAAATTTATCTTTATTTTTATTATTCTTTGAAAACCTTTTAACCCTTGAACGATTCGAATTAATAAGCCAAAAGTTTTCTGTCAATCTTACTTATTTTATGTTTTCTCAATTGGAGCCATTGTTAATCCTTTGCTGAATAGTTGCTCATGATATAACTCTGCCTGTTCAAGATTTCCTCTCCATACCTCTGCAGATCCTGACTTGTCAACTTTGATGGTTAGATCCCATGCTCTTTGTTCACTCATACTTGGGATAATTGTTAAAAGACAATTTGCGACATGCTGAAAAGTATTAAAATTGTCATCAAGAACTATAACTCTTGCTTCTGGATATTTTTCTTTAGATTTTTTTGGATCTAGGACTTTGCTGAGTGAATTAAACATTATTTTCTTTAATAGTTTAATTAAAATAAAACTTCACCTAAGTTCTAAACTTAAAAAGTATTGAAAATGTCTCGAGCGTGACTTGAACACGCGACCTGCGGGCTATGAATCCGCCGCTCTAACCAGCTGAGCTACCGAGACATGGGAATATTGTAAGCCATTGGTTGTACTTAATTACTATTTTGAAAATTTATTTGTTTGTGGGCCTCATATATAGCAATTCCACACGCTACAGAAAGGTTTAGACTCCTAACACCTTTTTGATCATTGTTTCCAGTCTGTATATTTGGCATAAATATTGATATTAAAAAGTCGCTTTTATCAATAACTTCATCCGGCATGTTTCTATCGAAGAGAAACTTATTTTCTCCTTTTAATGCAGCTTTCTCACCAGCTAATGGTTCGAATTGTTTAAATAGAAAACCTACCAAAATAATAATTAACGAAGCTATAGACGCTAACACTTGTGCTCTTTCAAGCTCAGGAGTGATTGTTTCTATTGAAATGAAATTTGCTATCTGAAAAATAAAGAGTATTACACCGACTAATATTAATGATTTCCCATTGAAACCCATATTTTAAATATGTT